>NYWQ01000007.1 GCA_002685115.1 Flavobacteriales bacterium
CATGAAGGGCAAATTGTTAATCCACTTACAGGTATTCCAGAAAAAGTAAAATATGACTTGGATGATATGATCCCTGTTAAATCTGTTGTTAATGAGCCTATTTCTAATGCAGTTCAATCATCACATCTTGTAGAAGCAGAAGTTAAACATATTTTAGAAGACGACCTACAAACCAATCAGTCAATTAAGGTTGACCAATCGATTGAAGAAGTAGCTACACCACTTTTTTCTGAAAATGAAGTTAAAGAAGATCGTCAGCAAGTTAGCATGTCTTTTGAGTTTGATATTGAACAGCCTGCTATTGAACCTACTGAACTATTTACGCAAGAAACAAATGAAGAAAAGTTTCTTGAAACAACATCAGATTCATTAGCGGATATCCCCCAGTTAAGAGCGCAAAATAGTCAAACAGAAAATGAAGTTGTACTTGATGAACTATTGATTTCAGAGGAACTTGATGATAGGGTTGTTTTTTCTTTAGACGATGATTCATCATTAATTGACGAAAGTTCGGGTTCTAAAGATGATTTAGAAGAACAGAGTGATACTGAGCCTACTTCAGAAAAGATCATTCATACTTTAAGTCTAGAAGAAGATTCATTTAATATTGAACCTTCAGATGAGATGCCTTTAGAGATTCACTTGGAATCTACTCAAGTTGATTCAGCTCCCGAATTAATTTCAAATTTAAAGTCTGATTCTGTTGTTTCAGCAATACCATTTGAGGTTTCAGAAGATGTTGCTAAAGAACCTGATACCGAAGACGCTGCAATAGAACAACCCATTGCAGCCAAAGAGAAAACAATAGTAACTTTATCCTCACACAGTGATACGGTACAAGAGCAAATAGAGCGAGCGCAAAAGCGAAAAGATCGTTTGCAAAAGTTTAACTATAGGTTTAGAAATAACTCTATTATAGACAGTGCAGAGCGAGAGCCAGCATACAAGCGCCAGGGTATTGAGTTAAATGAGGCTAAGCACTCAACAGATGAGCCATTGTCTAGAACGAGTTTAACAACAGACCAAGACGGTTTGATTGAGTTAAAGAGCCGAAACTCTTTTTTACACGATAACGTTGATTAATAAATTAAGTATGAGCTTAAAATCTAAAATTATGCCAGCCATGAAAGAGGCAATGAAGGCAAAAGATAAAGTAGCATTAGAAACACTAAGAGCAATAAAAGCCGAGCTGATGCTGGCTGAGACAGCTTCTGGTTCTTCAGGAGAATTAGCAGAAGGCGATGAGATTAAGCTCTTAATGAAAATGATGAAGCAGCGTAAAGATGCTGCAGCTATTTATATTGAACAAGGGAGAGCAGATTTAGCCGACGATGAAATTGTTCAAACCAAGATATTAGATCAATTTCTTCCGAAACAACTTTCAGTAGAGGAATTGGAAAGAGCTGTAGCTCAAATTATTTTAAAAGTTGGTGCATCAGGGCCTGCAGATATGGGTAAAGTGATGGGGTTAAGCTCAAAAGAGTTGGCTGGAAAAGCTGAGGGAAGAACGATTGCCAATATGGTCAAAACACTATTGAATAAATAGTTTTTTAATTTGATTGATATTAAAAAACCCATTTCATTTTAATGAAATGGGTTTTCTTTTATTAGAATAAATTTCAAAGTTTACATCATTCCCGGCATTCCACCTGGCATTCCACCCGGCATTGGAGCTGCGTTATCTTCAGGAATGTCTGCAAGTACACATTCTGTAGTAAGAAGCATTCCAGCAACAGAGGCTGCATTTTCTAAGGCAACTCTGGTCACTTTAGTTGGGTCAATTATACCCGCTTCAAGCATTGGTTCAAATGTATCCGTTTTTGCATTGTACCCAAAGTCTGCCTTTCCTTCTTTGATTTTAGAAACAACAACAGCGCCTTCTCCTCCGGCATTTGATACAATTTGACGAAGTGGTGCTTCTAATGCACGCATAATAATTTGAACTCCTGTAAGCTCATCCTCATTTTCTGTAGCAATGTTTTCTAATACTTCTGCTGCTCTAACCAAGGCTAAACCTCCGCCAGGTACAATACCTTCTTCAACTGCCGCTCGTGTTGCATGAAGTGCATCATCAACTCGGTCTTTTTTCTCTTTCATTTCAATTTCTGAAGCTGCACCCACATAAAGTACAGCTACACCACCTGCTAATTTTGCCAAACGCTCTTGAAGTTTTTCTCTATCGTAGTCAGATGTAGTAGATTCCATTTGAGCTTTTATTTGACTTACGCGAACTTTTATCCCTTCTGCCTCTCCTTTACCATTTACAACAGTTGTGTTGTCTTTGTCGATAACTACTTTGTCAGCTTGTCCAAGCATCTCTAAAGTTGTATTTTCTAGTTTAAATCCTCGCTCTTCAGAAACAACGGTTCCTCCAGTTAGGATTGCTATATCTTCGAGCATTGCTTTTCTCCGATCTCCAAATCCTGGTGCTTTTACCGCTGCAATTTTCAAACTACCTCTAATTTTGTTTACGACTAATGTAGCCAATGCTTCACCATCTACATCTTCTGCAATAATTAGTATCGGACGACTTGTTTGACTTGTTTGCTCTAATATCGGAAGCATGTCCTTCATGTTAGAGATTTTTTTATCGTATATCAAGATGTAAGGACTCTCCAGTTCTGCGTGCATTTTTTCTGCATTAGTAACAAAATATGGAGAGAGGTATCCTCTATCAAATTGCATACCTTCTACAATTTCAACGGTCGTATCTGTTCCTTTTGCTTCTTCTACAGTAATCACCCCTTCTTTTTTAACTTTTTCCATAGCCTGTGCGATAAGTTTACCTATCGAACTATCGTTGTTGGCCGAAATAGAAGCTACTTGTTCAATTTTGTCAAGGTTGTCTCCAACTTCTATCGATTGTTTTTGTAGCGCAGTAACAACAGCTTTTACAGCTTTATCGATGCCTCTTTTCAAATCCATTGGGTTTGCTCCAGCAGCAACATTTTTTAATCCTGTTGTTACAATTGCTTGAGCTAAAACGGTTGCAGTTGTTGTCCCATCTCCGGCAATGTCAGCTGTTTTTGCAGCGACCTCTTTTACCATCTGGGCACCCATATTTTCTACAGCATCNTCTAATTCTATTTCTTTAGCAACNGACACCCCATCTTTTGTGATTGATGGTGCACCAAATTTTCGATCTATAATTACGTTACGACCTTTTGGTCCCAATGTAACTTTAACTGCGTTTGCNAGAGCATCTACACCTCTTTTAAGTGCATCTCTTGCTTCTATATCAAATGTTATTTGTTTTGCCATTTTTATTTNTTTTATANNATTGCTACTAAGTCAGATTCTCGCATGATGAGATAATCTTTACCTTCTAACTTGAGTTCCGTACCAGCATACTTTCCATAAAGTACTGTATCTCCAACTTTAACAGTCATCTCAATCTCTTTTGTTCCGTTTCCTACTGCTATAACAATACCTTTTTGAGGTTTTTCTTGTGCAGTATCAGGTATTATTATTCCAGATATTGTTGTTGTTTCAGGAGAAGAGGCTTCAATCAATACTCTGTCTGCAAGTGGCTTTATTTTTGGTGTTGCCATTTTTTTTATTTAAATTAATATTATTTCCTTTAATGTTTGTCAGAAATTATGCCAACGTTATTTTTATGCCAATGTGTCTTAAGAGATTCAAAGTTTGGACAAAAAAAATACCAAGCTGACAGGCTTGGTATTTTTTTAGTTTAAACTAAAATTTTTCTTCGTCTGCTGGCGTCTCTGGAGCTACTGGAACAGCTGCTGGCGCCTCAGTTGGAACAAAGTCTTCAGCACTATCTTCTACCTGTTCTATAATGTTTGATTGGTTTACACCTTCACCTCGATCTATTGCAAAATTCGAAAGTAATGTTAATGCAACTAGAACGAGTGCCAGACTCCATGTGCTTTTTTCTAGGAAATCTGATGTTTTTTTAACACCCATAAATTGATTCCCATCTCCGAATGTAGATGCTAANCCACCACCTTTAGGGTTTTGAACTAGAATTACNAGAAGTAGTAATGCGCAAGTAATAAGTATTAAAATTGAAAATAATCCGTACATATCTAAGGGTTTATTTGTTTAATGGCTTTGATTTGGTCTGCAAATAAACCACTTTTTTGTGGATATTTCAAACTTAAAATTTCGAAGGCTGTAATTGCTTTGTCATAATGCCCTTGTTCGAGATATACTTTAGCCAATGTCTCAGTCATCATCGTAGTATTTTCTTGTATACTTTCCTTAGCCATAGCAATGGGAGAAAAGAATTCTTTCTTTGGCTTTTCTTTTTTTACTGATTTACTTATAAAGTCAACAATTTTCATTGTTTTTTCAATTGGCTTTAAAGATGTTTCATCTTTAGCTCCCTCTTCGCGATTAATAGGCTGCATTTTAGTTAGTTTGAGCCATTCCCCAAAAGAATGAGTCTCAGCTGTATCAAAGTCAATTGGTTTTCCCAGGTTAAGAATTTCTAAAGGGTTTTTGTCCTCNNNGCTTNTTNNCTCTGAATCTTCTTTGTATGAGGCTCTNTATTGGNTTTTGTGTNATGTATTCAAATAATAAGNTGCGGTTAGCAGAAAGAGCAGCTGTAAGTTTAAGCTCTTTATTGTATCGAATACTGCCAGCTCTTTTGAGTGCTTTTAATCTAATTTTATGAATTGANGCAATGAAGGGATACGNTGAGCACAACTGATCAAGTTCCAAAATATGTTTTTTTTGGATGCCTTCCGGTTTTCGAATTAGCTCTATGAATTGACTGCTTACCATTTTACCAATTTACAACAGCTTTGTTAAAGATATCTTCGATCAGCTCAATTATTATTTCATCTATCAATCGCTCTTCAACTGTCGATAAATTTAGGCTACTATCGAAGTCAGCATACCGACTAAAAATTTGTTCAAAAGATTTATCATTTTCCAGCTTGTTCTCATAACGAACAAATACTTTTATGGTTAACCTGTTTTGGTTCGCTACGTCGCTTGAGCTAATGCTGATTGGTTTTACTTGGTAATCACTAATATATCCTTGGAAATTTAGGTCTCCACCTCTATTTACACTGGTTAAGTTTGTTTGCTGAATGAACCTATTCTGAAGTGCATCAGTAAATTTGTAGCTCAATGAAGATTGTACTAGTGGTGCTTGATTTTCGAAGAATGGAATTGAGATGGTTTTCGCATTTATTGGAATGTCTGCTCCAGTAAAAGTGTAGGTTCCGCAGCTATATAANANAGAAATACTAACCAAAAGAGCTGTTAATTTCATCATTTTATAATTCAAATTGCTTAATTTTTCTGTAGAGTGTTCGCTCAGAAATACCAAGTTCTGATGCAGCACCTTTTCTTTTACCTTTGTGTTTCTCTAATGCATTTTTAATCATTTCAATTTCTTTNTCTTGNAAGGATAAAGATTCNTGCGGAATTATTTCTTGNGNNCGAGGGGCCTGNGTTTCGGTGAAATGCTCACCTNNTTTTGGGAGTAAAATNGNCTGNCCATTGTCTTGATCTTCATAATTATTAAAAACTTTACGCTCCAAATGGGTCATTTCATTATCAAAATTGACCTCACCCTTCATTAGTTTTTTTGTCAGTTTTTTTAGTTCTCCAATGTCTTTCTTCATGTCAAAAAGAACTTTGTATAATATTTCTCTTTCTGTAAAGTCATTTTCTCCACCTTTTACATCATCATACAATACCGGAAGTGTCTTTAAATTGTTTTCTGGTAAATAGATTTTTAAGCTAGAAGCTTCCAATAATCGACTTTCTTCAACAACCGAGACTTGTTCGGTTACATTTCTTAATTGTCTAATATTACCTGGCCAATGGTAAGTGTTTATCAGTTCAATTGCATCTTCTGTTAATCGAACGGAAGGCATGTGGTATTTTTCGGCAAAATCCATTGCAAATTTTCTAAAAATAAGATGGATGTCATTTTTACGAGCTCTTAAAGGCGGCAAGTTAACTTGAACTGTATTTAGTCTATAGAACAAATCTTCTCTAAACTTATTTTTTTGAATCGCTTCTTGCAAATTTACATTCGTAGCTGCTACAATTCTAACATCTGTTTTTTGTGTTTTGGAGGAGCCTACTTTTATAAACTCTCCAGTTTCTAATACACGCAGGAGTCTAACTTGAGTTGAAAGGGGTAATTCACCTACTTCATCTAAAAAAATAGTGCCACCATCGGCCACTTCAAAGTACCCTTTTCGATTTGTTGAGGCTCCTGTAAAAGAACCTTTTTCATGTCCAAATAATTCGCTATCAATCGTTCCTTCTGGAATTGCACCACAATTTACGGCTATATAAGAAGCATGTTTTCGAGCAGAAAGTTGATGTATTATTTTGGGAATTACTTCTTTTCCTGTTCCACTTTCTCCAGACACCATTACAGAGATGTCTGTAGGGGCTACACGCATTGCTTTGGCAATGGAGCGTTCAAGATCAGGTGCTGAACCTATAATCCCAAATCTTTGTTTGATGTCTTGAATTGTTGGCATTTTAGTTTGTTTAAATACTTTCTCCAATTAATGTGGCTGAACTACAATCTGTAATTTTAACCATTACATAATCACCTGGTTTATGGTTTTTCTTTGGAAATACGGCAACCGAGTTGTGCGTTGTTCTTCCAAATAAATGTGCATCAGATTTCTTAGATAAGCCTTCTACTAAAACTTTAAATGTTTTCCCTACCCGAGCTTGGTTGTATTCCATCGAGTGCTGTCTCTGTTTTGTGATTATTTCGGTAAGTCTTCTAGATTTCACTTCTTCAGGTACATCATCCTCAAACATACGAGCAGCTTTTGTATTAGGCCTTTCAGAATACTTGAACATAAACCCGTAGTCGAATTTAACATAATCCATTAGGCTTAATGTTTCCTGATGGTCTTCTTCTGTTTCAGAACAAAAACTAGAAATAATATCTTGAGATATGGCACAGTCAGGAATAATTCTTTTAATGGAGTCAATACGTTCCATATACCATTCTCTTGTGTAACCTCTGTTCATCATCTCTAAAATCCTAGAGCTTCCTGATTGAACTGGTAGATGAATGTAGTCACAAATGTTTTCATGTTTGGCCATAGTCTCCAAAACCTGATTTGTCATGTCTTGAGGATGAGAGGTGGAAAAGCGAATACGTATTTCTGGACTTACTTGGGCTACTTTATCTAAAAGTTGTGCAAAGTTAACTGAGCCTGCTTTTTGAATCTCAGATAACTTTTTGAAATCTATTTTTGCACCACCACCGTACCATAAATAAGAATCCACATTTTGTCCAAGTAATGTTATTTCTTTAAATCCTTTTTCATTCAGTTCTTGAACTTCTTTTAGAATACTATCTGTGTCTCTACTTCTTTCTCTACCTCGAGTAAAAGGAACAACACAAAACGTACACATATTATCGCAACCACGCATGATGGAAACAAAAGCTGTAATTCCATTACTATTTAATCTTACAGGGCTAATGTCGGCGTATGTCTCCTCTTTAGATAGTTGAACGTTAACTGCTTTTTGACCGTGGTCAACAGTACTTATTAAGTTAGGAAGATCTCTGTAAGCATCTGGTCCTACAACAATGTCTACTAGCTTTTCTTCTTCTAAAAATTTAGATTTTAAGCGCTCTGCCATGCAACCTAAAACTCCAATGGTCATGTCTTTCTTCTTCTCTTTGAGTTTTTGAAAGGTTCTAAGGCGTTTTCGAACGGTTTGTTCTGCTTTTTCTCTGATCGAACAAGTATTTACAAAAATAACATCTGCCGCCTCTATGTCTTTTGTAGTTTCAAAGCCACTATCTACTAAAATTGAAGCAACAATTTCGCTGTCCGAAAAATTCATTTGACAGCCATAGCTTTCAATGTAAAGTTTTCTGTCTCCCGACTTTACTTTATCAATAACAAGAGCTTCTCCTTGCTTACCTTCATCAATTATTTTATCACCTGTATGGTACTGTTCCATTTTTGTCTCTGTTTTCTGGTGTAAATTTACAAAATGATATGGTTCTGACAAATTGTCAGAAGTACAAGTGGGAGGTTTTATTTTTTTTTAAAAATTTTTGTTTCAAATTTTAAGAGTGATCTATCTTAGTTATAATAGGAGTTTCACAGTTTATGACGTAGTAAAATTCTTGTTTTAAAACATAGGTATAGTACAATTTATGTATTTAATAGGAATACTATTAGGAAGAATAAATAAACTTATCCTAATTTTGTAGAAATTCATGAAATTGATATGGCAAAGAATTTAGTTATAGTAGAGTCGCCTGCAAAGGCTAAAACAATTGAAGGTTTTTTAGGTAAAGAATTTAAGGTTTTATCTAGTTTCGGTCATATTCGAGATTTATCTCATAAGGATATGGGTGTTGATATACCTGGAGGTTTTATACCCAATTATGAGGTTTCTACTGATAAAAAAGAAGTTGTTAAGCAATTAAAAAAAGAAACCAAAGCTGCAGAAATTGTATGGTTGGCAACTGATGAGGATCGTGAAGGAGAAGCTATAGCTTGGCATTTGGCCGAAACTCTAAATTTAAAGAACAAGGAAACCAAACGTATAGTTTTTCATGAAATTACGGAGTCTGCCATAACAAATGCAGTGCAGAGCCCTAGAGAAATAGATTACAATTTGGTAAATGCTCAGCAGGCGCGTCGTGTTTTAGATAGATTGGTGGGTTTTGAACTCTCACCTGTATTGTGGAGAAAGGTTAAACAAGGTTTATCAGCTGGTAGAGTTCAGTCTGTAGCTGTGAGACTTTTGGTTGAGCGAGAACGTGAAATAACAGGATTTGATTCTAATGTTTACTATAAAATTGTTGCTCATTTTACCAACAAAGAAGGCAAAGGATTTAGAGCAGAAGTTTCGTCTCGCCTAGATAGTCTGGAGGAAGCCCAAGCATTTTTACAAAAATGTGTTGATGCTCAATTTAGCGTTGCCAACTTAGAAAAGAAACCTGCTACTAAAAAACCAGCGGCGCCATTTACAACTTCAACATTGCAACAAGAAGCTGCCAGAAAACTAGGTTTTTCTGTTACTCAAACCATGACGGTTGCGCAACGATTGTATGAGGCTGGTAAGATTACTTACATGAGAACCGACTCTGTAAACTTATCTAATGATGCCAGAACATCGATAAAAGAAGAAATTACCAAGCAATACGGCGCTGAGTATTCGCAGCCACGTAAATTTGCAACAAAAGCAAAAGGTGCTCAAGAAGCTCACGAAGCCATTCGTCCTACTTACATACATGACAAGAATGTGAGTGATGATAATGGACAACAACGTCTTTATGATCTCATTTGGAAACGAGCCATCGCCTCTCAAATGACCAATGCTCAATTAGAACGTACAACTGTAGTTATTGACAATTCGAATCACGAAAAGAATTTTGTAGCCAAAGGTGAAGTTATTGTTTTTGATGGTTTTCTTAAGGTTTATCTCGAAGGAAATGATGATGAAGGCGAAGAGGAACAAGAAGGAATGCTCCCGAAATTACATGTTGGTGAAAATGTAGCCTACAAATCAATAAGTTCTAGAGAACGATTCACTAAAGCGCCGGCACGATTTACCGAGGCGAGTTTGGTAAAGAAGTTAGAAGAATTAGGCATAGGTCGTCCTTCAACATATGCACCTACAATTACTACAGTGCAAAGAAGAGGTTATGTTGAGAAGGGTGAAGATGAAGGTACACTTCGTTCTTATCATTTTGTTGAATTATCGAATTCAATTATTGAGACCAAATTACTACAAGAAAAAGCGGGTTCAAAGAAGGGTAAATTATGTCCTACTGATATCGGTATGGTTGTAAACGATTTTTTAGTTTCTAACTTTGATGCCATTTTAGATTATCATTTTACCGCAAATGTGGAAGAGGAGTTTGATGAGATTGCAACCGGAAACAAGGAGTGGAATAAAATGTTGCTCGATTTTTATGGAGATTTTCATACAAAAGTAGAGGATGTAAAGGAAAACGCGGATCGTGCAGTGGGTGAGAGATTACTTGGCGTAGATCCAACTACAGGTATAAATATTTATGTGCGAATAGGCCGCTACGGCCCAATGGCTCAATTAGGCGAAGGCTCGGAGGATGAAAAGCCCAAGTTTGCCAGTTTACTAAAAGGGCAGTCTATAGAATCTATTACCTTAAATGAAGCCATTGACTTATTCAAACTTCCGCGCCAAGTGGGGCAATTTGAAGATAAAGTTGTGACTGTTGCCATTGGTAGATTTGGCCCATACGTGCGTCATGATAGTAAGTTTGTGTCTCTGGGTGAGTATGATCCAATGACTATTGAGTTGGAGGCTTGTATAGAGCTAATTCAGGCTAAAAGAAAATCGGATGCAGAAAAACACATCAATACCTTTGATGAGGAAGAGCCAACGATACAAGTCTTACACGGACGATGGGGGCCTTACATAAAAGTAGAGAAAACCAATTATAAAATACCTAAAGATACTGAAGCCCAGCTTTTAGATCGTGCACAATGTTTGGTTATAATGGAAAACCAACCAAAGAAAAAAGGTAAAGCAAAAGCCAAGGCCACAGCTAAACCTAAAGCTAAACCCAAAGCAAAAGCAAAGCCAAAAGCAAAAGNAAAGCCAAAAGCAAAAGCAAAGCCAAAAGCAAAAAAGTAATAATTAAAATCGCTTGCCAGAGGCATTGTTTAGTAGGGTTAACATGACTTTTATGAGAGCTAAAATACAAACAGATCAACATCATCTTAACGCTTTTTTAAGCATCACTGGTTCTAAGAGTGTTTCAAATAGGTTGTTAATTATTCAAGCGCTTATAGATGATTTTTCTTTTTTAGAAAACTGCTCTAATTCAAAAGATACTTGTGTACTTACAGCTGCTCTTACAAACAAAAACTTGACTAAAGATGTTGGTCTTGCAGGAACAGCTATGCGTTTTCTAACTGCTTTTTNTACCATTCAAAATTCTGCTATTNTTCTTACAGGAGCTGCTCGAATGAAAGAAAGACCTATTGCTGATTTGGTTGATGCTTTAATAGAGTTGGGTGCTGATATTACTTATTTAGAGAAGAAAGGCTTCCCTCCATTGCAAATTAGAGGTAAAAATTTAGATGGAGGCTTTCTTTCGATTAACGCCTCCATTTCAAGTCAATTTATTTCTGCACTATTACTCATAGCTCCTTATTTTAAAAATGGGCTCCAACTCGAACTGTTGGGAGAAGTTACTTCAAAACCGTATATAAACATGACCCTAAGTTTAATGAAGCAATATGGAGTTGAGGCTACTTGGGTTGGCACTAAAATCTCTGTTTTGCCGGGTACTTACTCGAGTCAAGTTTCTCAGGTAGAGTCCGATTGGTCTTCTATTTCATACATATACGAAGTGCTTGCCTTAAGTAATTCCGGAGAGGTTTGTATTTCTCAAGTTTCAGAAGACTCTTTTCAAGGAGACTCAAAAGTAATGGAGTTTTACCGTTCTTTTGGAGTTTGTTCTCGTATTAAAAACGGCCAGCTATTTCTCAAAAAAGAGTCAAATTTTACCTTACCTAAAATGTTGAATTTTGATTGTAATGCAACGCCAGATTTAGCGCAAACAATTGCNGCAACAGCNTGTGGNTTGGGAGTTCAAGTTAAAATTACAGGTTTACAAACNTTACCNTTAAAAGAAACAAATCGTTTGATGGCNCTAAAAGTAGAGTTGGCAAAGTGCGGTGCCAAAGTGATGGTAACAAACAATGACACTCTTGAGGTTTTTCCACTTTCAACCATGCCATTTATTGATTTGGAGTTTGAAACGTATGATGACCANCGTATGGCNATGAGTTTAGCTCCCTTGGCTTTAAAATCAAGATCTNTTCTTATTGANGAGGCAGAGGTTGTAAATAAGTCTTACAAGAATTTCTGGNAAGATTTGAGATTGTTGTCTTTTAANATNTNTTTGCATTAAAATATNTAAGTATGAATTTTAATGATATTCTTACCATAACGCTTACCTTATTTGCGGTAATTGATATACTTGGTTCTATTCCTATTATTATTGGGTTTAAAGCAAAGATGGGGCATATTCAATCTGAAAAAGCTACTCTTGTTGCTGGAGTCCTCATGATATTATTCCTTTTTGTTGGTGAGCAGATTTTAAATCTTATCGGTATAGACATTGCTTCTTTTGCATTAGCCGGTGCTTTTGTTATATTTTTGTTAGCTTTAGAAATGATTTTAGATATCGAATTGTTTAAAACAGATCCAAACGATTCTTCGGGTTCTATTGTGCCCATTGCATTTCCTTTAATTGCCGGTGCTGGTACGCTCACAACTATTATTTCTTTGCGCTCTACCTATTCAATAAACAATATTATTGTGGGTATTATCATCAATCTAATTTTTGTTTATTTAGTGTTAAAATCTACTGGAAAAATAGAACGTATTTTGGGTAAGGCTGGAATTAATGTTGTACGTAGGGTGTTTGGAATTATTCTTTTAGCTATCGCCATNAAGTTGACTAAAATTCATGCTTTTATTTAGTTTTTGTATTCCATTTTAGGTAAATAGTAAAGTCTAATTTTTTATTGTTTGTTATGNTTTCGTTACCCGTTCCAATTTNAATTCTATCGTTNTANTTCAGTACAATTGTTTGAAAACCAAATTTAAGGTNAGCCTTTATTTTTTTTTGTACAGAGANGCTGTAAACACTNCCTTTTCCGCTTAAAAATCNTGCATTGTAACTCCCGAAAAAATGANGTGCTTGCCAAAATATAGGTTCGTTTNTTGTGCTAAAANTACAGTTTGAAAAGCTGATTTTTTGTTCGTTATTCTTGCTGGTCCAAAAGAGGTTAAATTGGAGTGCAGTATTTAGGCTCTTGTCCTCACTTAAACAATAAAGTTTTGTGTTCCAACGAATTTGTTTGTCCCAGTTTANATGGTAAAANAACCTTNGCTTTTTAATAGGGTTTCGCTGTGTGATTTTTTTATGTTGAAATTGGCAAATAAGTTTGTTTTTTTTAGTGCTTCTAGCTAACTCACTCATAACTTTCACCCCTTCTTCTAGGTGTGGGCTTGTTGCTTGTATTTGAGTAGATTTATAAGTGTCAAAAGCTAATTTAAATGTCCAATTGCGTTGTATTGATGAAAGAAGTGCGTAGTAAAACCCCTTTTCATAACCATTGCTAAACCCTGTGTAATTCGATTTAAATTCATTTAGCATTCCAGCATCTCGACTTCTGTATTGCATCGTTAAAAAGCTGTTTTTTCCGGCACTAATATTTATTTTTTGGAAATTTGCCCAGGCATACAAATCTTGAGTAGCTATTTCTCCAGTAAATTCAATATTGTAATAGTTTTTAGAAAAATAAACGCTTTGAAGGAGCATGGGTTTGTTTCCTGACAATGAAGATTTATACAGAATTCCAGCCCATGTGTATTTGCTCTGTGATGTTGATCTTAATAGATTTACTCCCACAAGGTCTAGTTTTAGATTTTTATATTTTTTAATTTCTTGTGGTGTTCTAAATTTGCCCGCATTGTCATAAGATGTTAATCCATTTGGTCTTCTTGAGGAAGCAAATAAGTTAATTGTATATTTATTNTTTTCCCACCTTGCGGCAGCTCCTTTAAAGTAATTGTATTCTTTTGGGCTTAAGTTTGATTTAATAACTCTTNCATGCTTGTACGATAGAAAATAAGGGTTGTTTATTCGATAACTTGTTCCGAATAAGAGTCCCTCTCCAATGGTAATATCATACTTTCCTAAACTAACTTGTTTTAGAGAACGCTCTCCTTTAAATTGAATGTTAAGGACTGTATTATTTAGCCCTTTATTTTTATATTGTATAGGCTCTCCAATATCTTTTTCTATAGCAAAACCAATGCGCCATTGGTTGTTTATTATCGCTCGGTATCTTAAACGGGATTTTATTCCGCTGCCTAAGTATTTGTGTTCAATTAAACCCCTTCTTTTTGGCGTTTCAAATTGGATGCTAGCAAATCCATCGGTTTTTATTTCTTTGCTTTTGCTCACATTTTGTTTTGAGGNATGTATAAATGGCTTAATTCGCCTAAGACNCTCNAATTCAATTTCTANAATTTGCAATTGGTATATTGAGTTAATAGAATTTTTCTTGCAAAATTGTTGAATTGTATTTAGTTCGGACTCCTCTAGAAGATTTAGTTCTGCTAAAAGATTTAGTTCTGTTTTATTTTTTAGGTTTATTGGGTTGTCGGTATAGTAATTCCAGAGTTCCACTAATTCTAATACATCCGATGCTTCATTTTTGCGCTGAACGTATTGCCATTGTTCGCTAAAGTTTTGACCGCTTCCCGTTTGACATATAAAAAAGAACAGACCGATAATTTTTTTTTCCGTAGGACTCATTTTGATGGAGTGTAGACAAGTCGAATACCCATTGAATTCGTAAAAGGATATTTACTGTAGGTGCTAAATAGGGTAAGGTTTTTAATTTTATAACCAATGTTGTACTTGTATTCTGCGAGTAATAAATCATGAGACAATAACAGGTTGAAATGTTCGTTGTAATCGAACATAACTCTGTTTGTAAGACTTAGGCCGTAAAAAACAGATTCTTCAAAAATAATTTCTGACCTCAAATTTTTAGTCCATAGGTATAGAGTAGAAGCACTAAAGCTATGTTCCAAATCATTCTCTATGTAAGAAGAGTTTAATGGGTTTTTCAATAAAATTTTAAGAATGTATCGTTCTCTTTTAAACCTTAAGCCCATGTTAAAACTAAGTGCATTATAGTTTTCATATGCAACTATGTTTAAGTGATTTAATTGGATGGTTAAGCCTAAGTCAATGGATTTCTGTAGTTTTTTGGCTGCTGATATTTTAAAGCAAGATTCTTGAAACTTGCTGTATCCATATTGAAATACAGAACATTTCCATTTCGTTTCATTTAATTTAAAGATTCCTCCAGCTTCTCTTTCATAAAGCCCAATTTCGTGGTTCAATATCGTGAGGCTTGTAAAATAAGTCGGTGTTTTAAATTCAACTAGATCACTTGGGTTTTCACTTAAAACAAATTCTATTTTTTGTGCAGCTAAATTTAAGCCCATACAAAGGCTAAATAGGATCATTAATTTCATTTCATTATTTTATTAAATGCTTCGCTGTGAAACATGTATTGTCATTCTTACATTAGTAAATAAATTTACTAAAATTATGTTGAAGGTTTGCCTTTCATTTTTTTCATCTTCCTTATCTTGTCGTCATGAAACTAAATGATTATTTTGAATCGTGCTCCATAGCTCTAAAAGAGCCGAGTAAAGAAAAGTTAGGTCCACTCATAGATTTATACTCAAGTCAAGTTGGTATTGACTCCTATGATGTAATTATAATGGGCGTTCCAGATGGACGATTGTCCTTTGGTAATGAAAATTGTTCATTAGCTCCTAATGAAATTCGTAAGGAGTTGTACGATCTATACGCTGGAGATTGGGTCTTAAATATTCTGGATTTAGGAAATTTAAAAATTGGCGCTACCATTGAGGATACATACCATGCAATTGAAGATATAAGTCACTTTTTTTCTCAAAAAAACATACCTTTATTAATCTTAGGTGGTGGGCACGATTTAATAACGCCCATATTTGAAGGTTATTCTAAATTCGGAAAGCCATTAAGTTTTGCCTCTGCTGATGCTTATTTAGACCTTCAGAGTCAGGATCCTTTCCATTCTCGTTCCTTTTTAACTAAATTGCTATCCTCTCCGTCTTCACTTCTGTCTAAATATACCCTCTTCGCTTATCAAAGTTATTTATGTTCGCCTTCAGAAGTGAGTCTGCTTAAAAAGATGGATTTTAACCTTATCAGACTCGGAGCGTTTACTGAGAATTATTCCGAAATTGAGCCTTATGTCAGAGATTTAGATCATTTGAGTATTGATTTGTGTGTGATGAGAACTTC
>NYWQ01000035.1 GCA_002685115.1 Flavobacteriales bacterium
TCTATAAAAGTACTTTTCCCAACTCCAGGAACACCTGTTATACCAATTCTTACAGATTTGCCAATATAGGGCATGCACTCCTCAAGTATGGCTTGTGCTTTTTTTTGATGCGAAATACGTGTGCTTTCAACAAGGGTGATTGCACGACCTAAAATACTCACATTACCATCGCGTAAACCTGATATATATTGCTGAATACTCAGCTCTTTTTTACTGAAAGAGTGCTTTGGTTTAATCATTCTTAAACATATTCATTAACGTCAAACTAAACAGTTCTTTTAGGCTCATCCCATAAGATTTAGATTGCTGAGGAATAATACTTTCTTCAGAAAGACCGGGTATGGTGTTAACTTCGATCAAATAGGCTTGTTGGTTTTCTAGGATAAAATCCATCCGAACCATGCCTTTTAAATTTAATAGTTTGTATATTTTTTTAGACAGCGTTTGCACTAGGTCTTTATCTAAATCGGAGACTCTAGCGGGTGTAATTTCGTCTGATTTTCCATTGTACTTTGCTTCGTAATCAAAAAAATCATTTTCCGTAGTGATTTCTGTAAGTGGAAAAGCAACAAGCGTTTCCGCTTTTTGAATAATACCACAGGAAACTTCTGTACCTTCAACAAAGGACTCAACCATTACCTGACTGTCATGAATAAACGCCTTTGATAGTGCTTGCTTAAATTCGGTATTTTTATAAACCTTAGAAATTCCAAAACTAGAACCCGCTCGGTTGGGTTTTACAAAACAGGGAAAACCTATTTCTTTTTCAATTTTTAAAAGATCGTAGGTTTCGTTTTTGTTCAAAAGTACAGCTTTTGCAGAAGGAATGTTAAATTGTTTTAACAACGCATTGCACATGGCTTTGTTAAATGTAAGAGCAGATTCAAATGCACCGGAGCAATTGTAAGGAATGTTTAACAAATCAAAATAACCTTGTAAAATACCATCTTCTCCTGGAGTACCATGAATGGCCATAAAAACACCCTCAAATTTTATTTTTTTATTATTTAGCTGAAACGAAAAGTCATTTTTATCCAATTCAATTTTTGATTCATTGTGCCAAACAAACCAATCTAAACCCTCAATATGTACAATAAAAGGCACGTAAAATTCAGTGTCTATATTTTTGTAAACAAGATCGGCGCTTTTGATTGAAATAGCTATTTCTGAGGAGTTCCCACCTCTTAGTATGGCAATATTTTTTTTCATGAATGGTGAACTAAAATCTATCGAAAGTTAAAAAAATATTTGGCTTGGGTAAAGCGTTTCAATTAATATCTATTTTTTGGAATGTATCTTACCTAAAGGCTTTTTAAAAGTCGTAAAAACTTTTACGTTTGTTAAGTTTCAAATCTTGTAGTATCGAAGATTTAACACTAATACTNAGGTTAAAACTTTGTCTGAAACCAAAAGGAACCCAATTAAAGCGCATTTCCCAACAATGTAAATCTCTGTATACATCAATTGAGCTGTAGGAAATTTCTTTAGTATCAAAATCGTATCCTGANCGGAAACCAATTTTCCATTTTTCTGTTAAGCGAATATTTCCATTTACATTAAAAGTTTGTCTAATTGTTTTTTCAAAAGTGGGCTTNCTGTANGCATAACTGTAGTCCAAACCTANATTCCACGGAATGTTAAAGTCTACATAATCGCCTGGACGATTTTGTATCATATTCCATTCTTGCTCATTGGTAGTTTCTGGTTTCTCTATTTTTTGAGATGATTCTGTACTTTTTAAACTCCAATTTACGGTAAAGTTAAAGTTCGTAAGTCGACCTAAAGAAAGATTATTTTCCCATACGAATGCATCAATTCTTGTTCCCTCATCATTAATTTGGTAAGGATTTAAAGAACCGTTAAATTTAATATTCATTTTAGGCATCAATTCAGTTCGTCCACTAAAAGAGAGATTCGATAAATTAAACGAATCGACTGCCAAATTGTAGTTTCCATTAAAGCGTAAACTTCTAAAAAGGGCTATTTTTTTATATTCAACAACAGAATCGTTTCGAGCTTTAATTTTTAGTTCTAAATTATTTTCCAGAACAAGGTTAATGTTTCCAGATTTACCACGTGGCGCTGTACCGTAAATTTCTTGTTCATAATAGGAGTAAAGGTCGTTTGGGTTTCCTGTAGAATCTGCAATACTCCAGTCGTAATAGCCGTATTTCTCATTACTAAAATCAGGCCTGTACGAAAATGTTAAACTAGGCGTAAATACATGTCTTAAGGCTTTTATCTTTTTCGATTTAAACTGATAGAAGCCGTATATTTTTGTGTTTAATCCTATGCTTGTTGTGAAATCTCTTATCACTCGTATGCCCTTTACGGTGTCGTTATCTATACTTGAGGTTTCTTCATTCCAAAATTTTTCAATGCGGTTAAAATACCAACGTTCTGTGTAATTGGTGGCCGGGTTTACATTAAAATATTTAAATATTTTAAAAGAACTACTAATAGGAATGGTATGTTTTATTCCATATTTCATTTTGTCAAAAGTTTCTTGTGTAAACAATAAACTGTCGGTAGTTTCAATTTGGTTTTTGGCATTAGTAGTATANCTCATTCTTATTTTTTCGTACCATTTTTGTTTTCCTATGCTNAGTTTNCGTTTAAAAGGGAACGATGGATTTATACTAAAGTTGAGTTCNGGTAAACTTAAACTNACNTTATTTGTTTGCGTATTTTGATTGTGTCTTAAGTTTGCGGTAAAGTTATATGGCTTTGATGGCCAGGTGTAGCTATAGGATACAGTTGAACTTAAAGTATTTTTTAAATAATCATTATTTTGATTGGCATTAAATTGATTAAAAGTACTTGAACCGGCATTTATATTTGCATTAAATCGTCTGTGTGGATGTGCTTTGATGTCTTGATTATGAGACCATTTTATGTAAAAGTCTCTCCTGTCTTCAAAATCAGGTAAGCCTTCTTCACCTAATAAATTTTTAGAATAGCTTACGCTTAAATTCCCTGTGTAAGCATATCTTTTTTTATAAACACTTTGAGCTTTAAGTTTCCATGAGCCGAGTGTAAAAATATCACCTCTAATACCAAGATCAACGAAATCGTTTAGGGCAAAATACCAACCTCCATTCCTAAAGTTATATCCTCGGATAGGAGAGTATCCGTAAGTTGGCATTATTAAGCCAGAACTCTGTTCGTTTTGCATTGGAAACAAACCAAATGGCAGCATAAGAGGTGTTGGTATGTCTGCAATAACTAGATTTGCTGGGCCACTAATGATCTTTTTCCCAGGTATTACTTTTAATTTTTTAGCTCCTATATAAAAATGCGGTTCTTCTGCAGAACAAGTGGTGTATTTACTTTGATGAATAAACATGCTATTGTCCTCACTTTTTTTAAGTTCAGCGCCATGTATGTACCCATCTCCATCTTGGGTTCGCATACCTTTAATTTTCCCTTTTTTACTGGTAAAATTATAGAGAATACTTTCGCAACGGTACGTTTTTCCTGCTTCAGTAAATATGGGGTTTCCTTTTACAGTTCCTAAACTATCTGGTAAACCTATTGCATATACGGTATTGTCTTTCCAGTTTATGACAATATGTTCGGCTTTTAACTCTATATCTTCATAATTTACTTGAGCCTCGTGGTAGAGAAGAATTTTTTTATCTGCTAGTAAAATAATGCTCGAGTCTTTTGCAAAATACTGAACCTTAGAGGTTAAGAAGTTGTTGTTTTGGGCTGTACTGTCTACTAAAACCTCTTGCCCTAAAACAGTTAGAGTTAAAGCACAGCTTACTAATAAATTTAAAAACAGAGTATGTAGAGACTTTATCGACAAAAGTTATTTTTCTTTTTTATTTTTGTGTTTATTGATATTGCAAAACTAATTAAAAAAAGCGTCAAAGGTGAAACGAATTATAGCCATATTTCTTGCTCTTTATTCTATGCCTGTTGCGTCCTATTTATTTTCTTCAGATTATAATGTGGCACTCAATAAAGTAATCATCGATGCCGGGCATGGAGGTAAAGATCCGGGCAATTTAGGTACGGGTAGATATAAGTATAGAGAAAAGGACATTGCGCTTGATGTTGCCTTAAAAGTTGGCGAATATATTAGTGAAAGCATGCCTGATGTTCAAGTTGTTTACACTCGCGATAAAGATGTATTTCCTGAATTGTATGAAAGAACAGCTTTAGCCAATTCGGAGAAAGCAGATTTATTTATTTCAATTCATTGTGATGCTTTTACCAGTTCAGATGCTTCAGGTTGTTCTTCTTTTGTTGTAGGTACAAGTCACGAAAAACACTCAAGAATTGCCATAAAAGAAAATCCTGTTATCACTACAGAGCAAGACAAACTGAACTACGGAAATTTTAATATTAACAGTCCTGAATACCAAATTGAAGTTTCTTTGTACCAGAAAATGTATGAAAAAAACAGTCTTTTATTGGCCGATAAAATTCAAAGCCAATTTAGAGAGCGCGTCAATCGAAAAGACCGAGGTGTTAAACGCGCTCCATTGTATGTAACATCTAGAGTTGCCATGCCCTCTGTACTCGTTGAATTGGGTTTTTTAACCAATCCAAAAGAGGAAGATTTTTTAAATTCTGAACAAGGGAAGTCTTATATGGCATCTGCCATTTACAGAGCTTTTAAAGAATATAAACATGATCAGGAAGGTGTGCTCAAAGATGTACAGGGAATTCTCAATGGAGAAAACGCAGTAAATTCATCTTCTAATGAGAACTCAGCTACTAAAAGTACTTCAGTTGAAAGTTTGCCATTTTTAACTGTTCAAGTTTTTAGTGCTTCATCAAAATCTACATCAAAGAAATTAAAAAACTTAACTGCTCCATTTTTTTACGTTGAGAGTGGTTTGTATAAGTATTGCAGTGGGAATTTTAGTAACTTAGAAAATGCAAAGAAGCACCAAAAAGAGCTTGTCACTTTAGGTTTTAAAGACTGTTTTGTTTTAGGTTTTCGAAACAATAAGAAACTAGATGTTGCATCGGTAATAGACCTACTGAAATAATTTGTATTTTTGAAATTATAATTATAAATAAAAAATGAAGTATAGTAAAGAACTCGTTATAGGTTTAACCACTTTTGCAGCCATTGTTTGTTTCATTTGGGGTTATAATTTTTTGAGGGGTAAAAATGTTTTTACTCCAAAAAGAGATTACTACGTTTTTTACGATAACGTTCACGGTCTGGAGGTTGGCCAACCGGTAACCATAAATGGATTTAAAATAGGTCAAGTTACCGAAATAACTTTCGATTATAAATACAATGAACCTCTATTAGTTTCATTTCATATTACTGAACCTATAGAATTTACAAAAGACACAAAGGTCCAAATTTACGATATGGATATCATGGGCTCCAAAGGCTTGCAAGTTGAATTAGGTTTTAATGAGAATATGGCTGCTCCAGGCGATACTCTTTTTGGTGATATTAAGATTTCGCTTACAGAAAAACTAACCAAACAGTTTGTACCATTAAAATCTGGAACTGAGCAATTGGTTTTGGTTTTAGATTCTACACTTCGTTCAATTTCTACTCTTGCCAACACAACAAACCGACTGGTAGAATTAAACCATAATAGCTTCAGTAGCGCTATCCGTAATTTAGACTCTCTAACAGCCTCATTCAATGCTGAAAGAGGCAATATTCATACAATTTTAAGTAAT
>NYWQ01000036.1 GCA_002685115.1 Flavobacteriales bacterium
TGCTCTTACATATTTTAAAGATGGATTTAGTCCTGGTGATAGTATTGTTTGGAAAACTGAAACTTCTTCTGGAGTTTATGATATAGTACCAACTTACGACAACGCTGATGGTATATATATACCTAATGGATTGTTAATAGTAAATTCTTTAGAATTTGTGTATTCATGTACGGGTACTTTAGGCATTGGTTGTACAGATGAAACAGCTATAAATTATGATTCAAATGCAATAGAAGATGATGGATCTTGTATCGCGTCTGTAGTAGGTTGTATGGATGCGCACTATTTAGAGTTTGATTCAGCAGCAAACGTATTCGATCAAACATTATGTTTGACATGGAAAGTAGAAGGCTGTATGGACGCATTTGCATGCAACTTCGACTCAACTGCAACATTTGATGATGAAACTTGTGAATTCCCACTTGAAGGATTTGACTGCGAAGAAAATTGTTCTGGTAGTGAAGTAATTTTTGTCAGCGACAGTTACTTAATTGAGATATCCTGGACGATAACAGCGTGTGATGGAACTGAATTAGCTACTGGAGGAGAAGCACCCTACCATGGATGTGTGGAACTGGGAGAAAACTATGTACTTAACCTACAAGATTCGGATGGAGACGGATGGAATGGAACTGAAATGATTATAGAGGACAACGCCTACACTTTAACAAATGGTTTTGAACAATCATTTGTAGTTGGCTCATGTGGAATTGAAGGATGTATGGATGCATTAGCATGCAACTTCGATTCAACTGCAACGATCGATAATGAAACTTGTGAGTATGCTGAAGACTACTTTGATTGCGATGGCGTTTGCCTAAATGATTACGACAATGATGGAGTGTGTGATGAAGTCGATTACGATGACGGCTTAGGCATTGATAATGCTAAGGAGTTAAAACATAGAATTTATCCAAATCCAGTGGAAAATAAGCTGAATTTTTCACACAACCATAAAAAAGAAGTTTTAGATATACAGATTTACAATACAATTGGAGTACTAATTTATGAAGATCGTATAAAAACAGTGGAAAATGATGTTACAATTGATGTGAAAAATATTTCGCCTGGTATGTATATGATCAAAATATCAAATGGAAAACATAGTTCATCAACAACATGGATAAAAAAATAGTTATATTCTAAAAAATTAAATATATAGAAAGCCTTCTCCATAAAAGAAGGCTTTCTTTTGTAAAAAGAAAACAAAGAATACTTTAAAACAGTAAATTAATTGCTCAAAATTTAAACAAAACAAATTCACAGAAAAAATTGTAGACACTCCTATCAATTTCTTACTTTAGCCGTATGAAAAAGATAACTAAACCTATGAAAAAAATACTTTTTTTACTTCTAACCGTATTTAGTATTTCTTGCGGATTGGTATCTAACAACAATGAGCCAACAAAATTATGGCATACCGACGTAAATGAAGCTTTAACAGAAGCGAATAAAACCAACAAACCCATATTTGCTTTTTTTACAGGTAAAACTTGGTGTAGTTGGTGCAAAAAACTTGAAAAACAAATTTTGAGCCAAGAGACTTTTACAAATTATGCAAAAGAAAACCTTGTGCTGCTAGAATTAGATTTTCCTCGTGGCTCAAGAAATTTACCTCAAGAACAAATTACTTTGGCTCGTAAATTTCAAATTCAGGGTTACCCAACTGTTATTCTTATGGATGCAGAAACAAATTTACTGGGTAAAACTGGATATGAATATATGACGCCTAATGAATACGTAGCACACATTCAAAAAATGATCCCAAAAAAATAAACACATACTTCAATTTCAACTAAAAAACAAAAATGAAATTACTTGAAGGAAAAACAGTAATCATAACTGGTGCAACAAGAGGTATTGGTAAAGGAGTAGCGCTAAAACTTGCAGAACAAGGAGCTAATATTGCATTCACCTATGTATCTTCAAAGGAAAAAGCAGATGCTATAGAGCAAGAACTTTTGTTATTAGGAGTAAAAGCAAAAGCATTTAAATCAGATGCTTCTAAAATGAGCGAAGCAGAATCCTTAGTAAAAAAAGTTAATGAAACATTCGGTTCTATTGATGTTTTAGTTAATAACGCAGGGATCACAAAAGACAATTTATTAATGCGGATGAGTGAAGAAGACTTTGATCGCGTTCTAGAGGTGAACCTAAAATCTATATTCAATATGACCAAGTCGGTTCAACGAACGATGTTAAAGCAACGTTCTGGATCGATCATAAACATGACATCTGTGGTCGGTGTAAAAGGAAATGCTGGACAATCTAATTATGCAGCATCTAAAGCTGGAGTTATAGGTTTTACAAAATCCATTGCTCTTGAATTAGGTTCAAGAAACATAAGATGTAATGCGATTGCACCGGGGTTTATAGAAACAGAAATGACCGATAAATTAGATGAAAAAGTAATTTCTGAATGGAGAAATAGCATCCCTTTAAAAAGAGGTGGAACTCCAGAAGATGTTGCCAATGTAACCTTGTTCCTGGCATCAGAATTATCGGCTTACGTATCGGGCCAAGTTGTAAATGTATGTGGAGGTATGTTAACTTAATAAGTTCTAATGCTGCAGTTTAATGGCTCTAATATTCTGATGATGGTAGCAATGCTTTTAGCATTGCTATTTGCTTTATTTGTCTATTATAAAGATTCTAGATTTAAAGATGCCTCAACTTTTACAAGGCTACTGCTTGTTTTCTTACGGTTTATATCATTAGCTATTATTTTATTGTTTCTGTTCAACCCTAAATGGGTCAAAACGATTAAAAGAACAGATAAACCCATCCTTGTATTTCTTCAAGACGCCTCCAGTTCAATAAAAAACTACAAAGACTCTCTATTTTATCAAACTAATTTTCTGGAAATCGTTGAAAAAAACAACCAACTGCTAGAAGAAAATTATGAGGTGTACGAATATAATTTTGTTGACTCTATTTATGACGGATTAAACAACAAGTACACCGGAAAATATACAAACATATCAAATGCTTTACAAAGCACTAAAGANCAATTTGACAACAGAAATCTTGCCGGTGTTATTTTAGCTTCTGATGGAAATTACAACAAAGGCTTAGAGCCAAGTTACTTTATAGACAGATTAAATGTACCTATTTTCACACTTGCACTTGGAGATAGCACTTCTCAATTAGACCACAAAATAAGTAACGTAAACTTTAANAAAATAGCTTATNTAGGTAATGAATTCCCNGTAAAAATNGAGTTGCTAAGTAACTTTGATTCAGAANAAAAAGAACACTTNAAAATNATTCATAAAGGTAAAATTATTTACGAAAAATGGGTAAACCTAAAGGCAAATACACCCATAGCTTATGAAGTATTGCTGGAAGCAAAATCAGAAGGTATTCAATACTACGACATAAGCATCTCAAGTTTTACCTCAGAAAAAAACACGGATAACAATTCTTTTAAACTGAGTATCGAGGTACTAAAGAACCAACAAAATATACTTTTAATTGCTGCATCACCACATCCTGATATAGCCGCATTAAAGTCTGCACTAGAAAGAGGTGAAAACTATAAAGTAAAAACAGTCTTGTTAAAAGATTTTAAAGAACAAACAGCCTCTTACAATTTAATCATATTGCACCAATTACCTGAACAACACAATAAGAATTCAAATGTGCTTTCTAAAATAGTAGCATCAGAAACATCCCTATTGTATATAACTGGAAGTACTACGAAATGGAAAAAATTTAACGAATTGCAAAATTTAATTTCCGTTAGCACTAGTAGAGCAACTCAAGAAGTTCACCCCCAATTAAATGAAAATTTTACACCCTTTAATTTTAGCGATAACGCTATCGAATTTATCCGTAATGCGCCACCTCTATTAGCACCCTTTGGAGATGTGGCTCGAAAAAATATATCGCATACCTTATTTACACAAAATATTAACGGAATAGAAACACAGAGTCCCCTACTCCTGTTCTCAGAAAATGAAACAAATANCCAAGCAATTTTACTTGCAGANGGTTTATGGAAATGGCGATTGTTTGANTACCAAAAAAACAAAACACACGANAATTTTAACGAAATAATACAATCTATAAGTCAATACTTAACCCAAAATAAAGNCAAGCGGAAACTGCGACTGGANTACTCTAAAATAAGTACNCAAGGAGACAAATTTGAGCTAAAAGCTCAGTTTTNTAACGACAATTACCAACGTATAGAAAAAGCAGAACTGAACTTAGTTTTGGAAGATGAAAATGGAAATGAATTTTTATACAACTTAAGATTTAAAGGCGNAAATTACAGCAGTATATTATCAAATTTAGACCCAGGTAAGTATAAATTTACGCTAAGGGCCGACTACAAAAAAGAAACGATACAACAAAGTGGCAGTTTTGCCATTATGGCCTCTACACTCGAAAAACAAAAAACTGAAGCCAACTGGAACCTTCTTAAAAAGATAAGTGATTTAACAGAGGGTAGGTTTATTGAAAAGGTTGACTTTAACAAATACCCAGAAATTATTGAATCGGAAATTGGTGCAAATACNGAAACTTATTTTAGTAAACAGTTAAGTGATTTAATACAAGAGAAAGCAATCTTTTTCTTACTTTTACTAAGTCTATTTTCAGAGTGGACCATACGCAAATCATTAGGAACTCATTAAACAAATAAAAAATGAATCAGAAAGTAAATCCAATTGTAATTGTCGCTGGAGCGATACTATTCTTTTTAATGATTGTCGGATCAAACATCTCAATAACCATTAATCCAGGTGAAAGAGGTATCATTTTTAGAAAATTTACCACAGGCCTAGACAAAGTAAACACATTCGCACCAGGTTTTCACTTGGTAGCTCCATGGAACACCATTTATGTATACGAGGTAAAAGAGCAAAAAGTTGAAGAAAGCATGGATATATTAGACAAAAATGGNNTGTCTATGGCTATCGACATCACTTTGCGCTACAANCCTACTTACGAAAAAATTGGATTTCTGCATGAAGAGTTTGGACGTTCGTATGTCGACAGATTGGTAATTCCAGAAGTACGCTCATCTGTAAGAAAAGTAATGGGTAGATATGAAGCAGAAGAAATTTACTCTACAAAACGTAACGAAGTAGAAAGCAAAATTATAGAAGAAACCAAATCTGTACTTGCTGAGAATAATGTAATTATGAAAGCACTTTTGATTCGATCAATACGTTTGCCAGAAAAAATTAGACAAGCGATTGATGATAAACTAAAACAAGAACAAGAAGCTGCTGCTTACCGTTACAGATTAGATAAAGAAGAAAGTGAAGCGGAAAGAAAAAGAATTGGCGCAGAGGGTGAAGCTGCAGCTAATAAGATTATAAACAGCTCTTTAACNCCAAGTNTACTTAAAATGAGAGGTATAGAAGCNACAATAGAATTGTCAAAATCAAACAACTCTAAGGTAGTTATTATCGGCTCTGGCGAAGATGGTATGCCTTTAATACTCAATGATTAGAATTGTTAAATAAAAACCCCTACTTAAAATAAGTAGGGGTTTTTTATTTGCATTAAAATAACACAACACTTACGAGCACTAGACTTGGAATAATGCAATAAGTATACTAGAAGTTTACAAAGTAATTTGATCGGCTTAATAAGTTCAGCTAAATTGTTAAAAAAGGAACCCTAAAACCAAAGTAAAAAACCGAACAAATTCCTATTTTAGCTAGCATAAAAACATCCATGCAGAAACAAGAAACAGGATTTGAAGGTTTGTTAATACTTCAACCCAAAACATATACAGACGAACGAGGATCTTTTCATGAAAGTTGGAATATTGATACTTTTAAAAAATTGAACCTAAATATAACGTTTGTTCAAGACAATCAATCCACATCGCATCGAAACGTATTAAGAGGCTTACATTTTCAACATCCACCCTATACGCAAGGCAAATTGGTTCGAGTTACCAGAGGAAAAGCGCTAGATGTAGTTGTAGATTTGAGAGAACAATCGAAAACCTATAAAAAACATTTTAAAATTGAATTGTGTAGTAAAAAGGGAACTATGCTATGGATTCCTACTGGTTTTGCTCATGGTTTTGTAGCATTAGAGGACAATACTGTATTTCAATACAAATGCGATGGTTTATACACGCCCTCAGCTGAGGATTGTCTTTTATGGAACGACTCCGAAATTGCGATTGATTGGACGGTTAAAAACCCCATCATCTCAGCGAAAGACTCAGAAGGCAAAACAATCTCAGCGTTAAAAAACATTTTCGAATGAACAAGATAACTTTACCATTAATACTGTTAGTAACCGGTAGCTTTATTTTTTCTTTTTTTGAGGGTCCCGAGGATGAAAATCATCAATCAAAATTTAATAAAAGTTATGCTATCTATGCTCCAAATCAACCAGATATAATAAGTTTTGCTGGAGAAATTATGCCCTTGAGTCAAAATGATATTAAAGAACGATTTGACAGAGAATTACTTGTAAATACCTATTGGCAATCTCAAACACTCTTATTTATTAAAAAAGCAAACAAGTATTTCCCAATCATTGAACCCATACTTAAAGCGCAAGGAATACCAGATGACTTTAAATATTTGGCTCTTGCCGAAAGCGGTCTCTCAAACGTAGTATCGCCCTCTGGTGCTTCTGGCTTTTGGCAAATAATGAAAGCTACTGCAAAAGAAAATGGTTTGCGTATTGATGCTGAAGTAGATGAAAGATACCATCTAGAAAAAGCAACCCTTACTGCGTGTAAGTATTTAAATGAAGCCTATGTAAAGTTTGGATCTTGGACTTTAGCAGCAGCCTCATACAATATGGGAATGCGAGGATTAGAAAAACAATTAAAGAAACAAGAGGTAGAAAATTATTATGATTTACTACTGAATAGTGAAACAGCTCGATATATTTTTAGAATCTCAGCCATTAAAGAAATTCTAACAAATCCAAAAACGTATGGATTTCACTTACGAAAGAAAGATTTGTATACATCAGCTCCACTCGAGTATGTTTTATTAGACACTGCAGTTTCAAACTTTACACAGTATGCCAACAATTTGAATATAAATTATAAAATTCTAAAGGAATACAACCCGTGGCTAAGAAAAGCTGATCTGAAAAACAAAGATAAAATCGCTTATGAAATAACGGTTCCGCAAGAGGGCTACTACGTTGCCGAAAACACAACACAATTTATAGATAATAGCGCTCAAGAAAAAAAGATGGATACGCTAAAAATTGAATTAACTAAAACAAGTTTGCTTAAAAATGTAGCAAAAGAGAATGAAATTAGTTTGGAAGAACTAATTTTGCAAAACAGGGAAGTTTTAGATCTAAAAGTGAAGAAAGGACAAAAACTCACCATCATTAAAGAAAGCAACTAATTAATGGCTGAGCCGCAGAATTATATAAACGTTCAAGGTGCAAAAGTGCACAACTTAAAAAATATTGACGTTAAAATACCTAGAGATAAACTTGTGGTTATTACAGGCTTAAGTGGTTCGGGTAAATCGTCCTTGGCTTTTGACACTATTTATGCTGAAGGACAACGGAGGTATATTGAAACTTTTTCTGCGTATGCACGACAATTTTTAGGCGGTTTAGAACGACCCGATGTAGATAAAATTGATGGCTTAAGTCCAGTTATTTCTATTGAACAGAAAACAACAAACAAAAATCCAAGATCTACGGTTGGAACAATAACTGAAATTTACGACTTTTTACGACTTTTATTTGCTCGTGTAGCCGATGCATACTCCTATAACACAGGAGAAAAAATGATTAGTTATACAATAGATCAAATAAAAGAATTAATAACAGAATCTTACAAGGATGAAAAGATTCTCATCCTGGCACCTATTGTAAAAGCACGTAAAGGGCATTATAGAGACCTCTTTGAAAATATTCTTAAGCAAGGATTTATAAAAGTTCGTGTAGATGGAACCATACAAAACATAATATCTGGTCTCCAACTGGATCGCTATAAAAGCCACGATATTGAGATTGTTATCGATCGACTTGAAATAAAAGATGCAATCGATAAAAGATTAAAAGATTCAATTGAGACTGCATTAAAGTATGGAAAGGGTGTGTTGAAGATTTATGCACCTGATAAAGACGAGTTTCGATACTTTAGTAAGAACTTGATGTGTCCTACAACTGGGATCGCATACGATGATCCAGAACCAAACATATTTTCATTTAACTCGCCCAAAGGAGCCTGTAAAACGTGTAATGGCTTGGGTATGGAAATGATCATTGACAAATCTAAAATTATACCAGACCCAAGTCTATCAATTGAAAGAGGTGGCTTGGCTCCTATATCAGAAAGATCAAGTTCTTGGATTGACAAGCAACTAGATTTAATCGCCAAACGTTATAAGTTTAGTCTAAAAGATCCGATAAATACAATTCCAAAAAAAGCTATAGATGTGATCTTAAATGGTGCAGAGGAATCATTTAAAATTTCAAATACCACCATGGGAATAACTCAAGATTACTATCTAAATTTTGAAGGAATCTCAAACTTTATCAGTTACCAGTTTCATAATTCAGATTCCTCAAGTTTAAAACGTTGGGCAAAAAACTACATGATTGAAGTGAATTGCTCTAAATGCGAAGGACTTAGATTGCAAAAAGAAGCACTACATTTTAAATTTGAAGGCTTCAATATTTCTCAGCTTTCTAAAATGGACATTGCTGAACTTTATGAATTTTTTGCAACTATTGAAGACCGATTAGATGAGCGAAAGAAAGCAATTGGAGTTGAAATAATTAAGGAACTTAAAATTCGATTAAAGTTCTTACTTGATGTAGGGTTAGACTATTTAAATTTAGACCGAAGTTCTAAATCGCTCTCGGGTGGAGAAGCTCAAAGAATACGTTTAGCTACACAAATAGGTTCACAACTTGTAGGTGTATTATACATATTAGATGAGCCAAGTATAGGACTTCATCAAAGAGACAATACACGTTTGATAAAATCTCTAAGAGAATTAAGAAATTTAGGTAATTCGGTAATCGTTGTTGAGCACGATAAAGAAATGATTGACTCCGCAGACTATGTAATAGACATTGGNCCAGGTGCAGGTAAACATGGAGGCGAAATTGTTTANCAAGGAACTCCGGAAGAAATCATGAAATCNCAAACGTTAACCGCACAATATCTAAATGGAGATAAAAGNCTTNGGATACCAGACAAAAGACGACAAGGCAATGGAAAAGAGCTTCGGTTACTAGGTGCTACAGGTAATAACCTTTCTAATGTAGATTTAATACTACCGCTTGGGAAACTAATTAGTATTACTGGTGTNTCNGGNTCAGGAAAATCAACTTTAGTTAATGAAACACTCTACCCTATACTAAATGCTCATTTCTTTAGAGCATTNAAAAAACCGATGCCCTATAAAANTATTTCGGGATTAGANAATATAGACAAGGTTATTGACATTGATCAATCNCCAATAGGTAGAACGCCTAGATCGAACCCAGCNACTTATACCGGTGTGTTGGCAGATATTAGAAAGATTTTTTCTGAAGTTCCTGAAGCTAAAATAAGAGCTTACAAAGCGGGGCGTTTTTCATTTAATGTTAAAGGAGGAAGATGTGAAGTGTGCGAAGGTGGNGGAATGAAAATTATTGAAATGAATTTCCTACCTGACGTTCATGTTGGATGTGAAAGTTGCAGTGGACAAAGGTTTAATAGAGAAACNTTAGAAATCCGATTTAAAGGAAAATCAATTTCTGATATTCTCAATATGACCATTAACCATGCCGTAGAATTTTTCGAAGCAATCCCGAAAATTTACAGAAAAGTAAAAACCCTGCAAGATGTTGGCTTGGGATACATAACACTCGGTCAACAATCTACAACCCTGTCAGGTGGCGAAGCTCAGCGAGTTAAACTGGCAACCGAATTAAGTAAAAGAGATACTGGAAACACCCTTTTCATACTAGATGAGCCTACAACTGGACTTCATTTTGAAGATATTAGAGTGCTCATGGAAGTATTAGACAAATTAGTTGATAAGGGCAACACGGTATTAGTTATAGAACACAATATGGATGTAATTAAACTTTCAGATCACATCATCGACCTTGGACCTGAAGGTGGAAAAGGTGGTGGGAGAATCTTGTGTGAAGGAGCACCAGAAGAACTACTCAATGAAACAAAAAGTTTCACAATCAATTACCTGAAAAGTGAACTGAATTCATACTAAAGACTACTCTTTAACAAATCTTTTTACCGTTTTCTGCGAACCATTTTCAGCAACCATAAAATAGATACCACTACTTAAATCAGAAACATCTAAAGTGATCTTAGTTTCACCGGCTTGAATCTTTTTTCTGAAAGAATACAGTTCTTGACCTAAAACATCTGTTACAGAAATAGTAGTAGATGTAGAAATTCTCGATAAATTTATACCTAGCACTAATTTTACAGGATTTGGATAAAGTGTGAAATCAAAATCATCTACAACATCAATACTTAAAGTAGGTAAGAAAACACTATTAGAGTAAGAGCCACAACCGTATTGATTTTCTATATACAATTGGTAATTCCCAATTTCTTGACCATAGTGAGTTGAATTATTTGCTTGAGCAATCGTTTCACCTTCTAACAACCAATGGTAAAAAACAGCATTCCCCTGACTAACAGTAGAAGTAAGTAGGAATGAACTTGAGAAGTCTACTTCAACAAGAACTTCTGCTGGAGAGACAATGGTGAAATTAAAAAATTCTACATTACCTATACTGTCATGAATCTCGATTGAATATTGTCCATCTTCAAGACCATACATAGTTACAGAATTATTCTCAGNAACCTCAACGCTCATTTCTTCAGGATNATTNAGTAGTGAGTATTGAGTATAAATAGTNGGCGAATTGTAAGGAGCTATACCACCTGTAATAAAAAGAGATACGGCACCGAAATCATCATGACATAAAGGATTAAAGACATTAACAGATGCCTGAATAAAATCAATACAAGAACCGTCATCTACAGTTGCTAAAGTATCTAAGTTATATGAATCAGCTTGCGTACAACCTATATGACTCGTTAAAATATAAACTTCATTAAAATTAAAATTACAGTCAATTGAATTCGATTCAAAAGACTCTGCTAACATATTCACATAACCATCTAAAATAATAGATGCGGGGAGTAAGGATAGATCGCTCGTTATAGGAGTTTCAATAGTAATGGTTGCACCCGGATTAATTTGAGTGTTTGAAATTGATGTAGTATTCACCGAAATATATTCGTCTGATGCTAAAACTAANTTGAAAATGGGTGATNNAATNTGTTCGTNNCTCATATTCGAAATATCGAATGATAAAACAGGAATATTAAAAGTTGTAGAATTTACAATATCAAAGTTTCCAATTTCCAATTCTATACATACATCAAATTCACACGAACCATCGTCGACGTTTGCATCCATATCATAATTTGTTGCTTGGGGTTCAATACAACCGAAAACTACCAACTCTGTACATAGTAAATGATCACTCACATTACAATCTTCACAATATTGAGTGTAAATGGAGTCTGTACATCCAATTTCTATTAGGGTTGCGCATGAACCATCGTTAGTGTTAGCAACAAAGTCAGGAATTGAAATAGATAATAAATCTGGATTATAATCCCAAAACTCTAAAAAAGTACTATCGGTACAACCGTTGATATTTAGTGTTAAACAGGAATTATCGTCAATATCAGCAAAAGGATTGTATTCTAAATAATCTGGGTTGGTACACCCTGGAATATCTGTAAACTCCATAACATCAAAACTTTGAATAACCGACAGTCCATTTGACACAAATGTTGAGGACGAACCAACTGCGTAATTAGCCTCCAAGAAAACACTGTTTCCAGTATTGGAAAACTGAAAAGCCCAAACAAAACTTTGACCTGGAGTAAAGCCATCAATATCATCTGTTGTAGCATCATCACCCCAAGCAGGAAAACTAAAATTTTCTCCGGTTAATGTAGCGAAACCTGCACCAAAATAAGCGCCGTCATGTTGGTAAAAAACACCCAATAAATCGCCAGGTTGAGAGCTGTAACCATTAATATCTATAGAGCCATCAATATTTACAAACAAGGTGTGGTTTATACCCGTATTGATATCTGTAAAAACAACATCTGCAATAGGCAAACAAGTTCCATCGTCTTCAATTGCGTTAGGATTGTAATTAGCTGCCAAAGAATTTGTACATCCAATTTCGCCAATGGTAAAGTTGATTGTATTGGTTACACTTGGAGAAATAGGGACATTGTTATCGTACAGAATAAATTGTACTGAGTGCGAACCGTTGTCAAAATTTTGAGTAAAACTTCCTGTCTGTTCGAATAACGAAACATAATCAGCTCCATCAATAGAATATTTAATGTGTATGCCATTTTCATCAGATGAAATGATTGAATTTAACAATTCATACTCAAATGTAACAGCAGGGGTCGTTAGTATTGCGTTGATATTGGGATTAGTAATGTAAATAAAAGGCAAATCAAAAACACAGGTATCATCCTCAAAAGTTGCAGCACTGTTGTAGTTAGTAGCCTCAATAGAAGTACATCCAGCAATCTCACAACTGGTATCAGAGTCCGTGGCTGTAGAGTCGTAATTTATAGCTAAACTATCCGTACAACCAACAACTTCTAGTTCGTTACACACACCATCGTTGTCAGAATCGTTAATACAATCGCCAAAACAGTCTGAATAAGTATCTGGATAGTTACACGAACCGTCGTTTGAATTTGCTAGCGAATCAAAATCACAAGCGGTATTATCTGTACAGCCCAATATGGTGGTACTTTCACATATTACTAAAGTTAATTGAGCTGCAGCATTTTGAATGGACAAACCATTTGCTACAAAGCTAACAGCTGTAGGCATTACTACATCGTATAAATCTGTTCCGTTTACCAACTGGAAACTTATCGTTTCATTGGCCACTGCGCCATCTACCTCATCTTGCGTTGTGGCATCATCTCCAAATAAAGCTAAAGAGGTTTGACTATCTCCAGTAATAAATGCAGAACCAATTACAAAACCTGACTGAGTTAAAGCAACTAAATAAGCTAGTTGATCTGTAGCATTCAGGG
>NYWQ01000037.1 GCA_002685115.1 Flavobacteriales bacterium
AGTTAAATCACAATTTCCATCTGCAACCATATCAATTCCATCTGCATTAGATGCTTCTGACCAAGATTTCATTACGAAGGGATCATTTACTGATATAAAGGTAACGCTATAACCCTTTTCTTTAAATTTTTGTAAGTTCTCTGTGTAACCTGGTAAGTGTGATAGATGGCATGTTGGTGTAAAAGCACCAGGAACTCCTACCAGTACAATTTTTTTTCCTGAGAAGTAGTCTGCTGAATTTATATTTTGCATCTCTCCATCAATTAAGATTCTCAATTCTTGATTTGGAAAATTATCATTTATTGAAATAGTCATTTGATCTCCTTATTTTTAATAATTTTAACCTATTTTAAACAATTTTTTATTTATTACTTTGTATAGTTGTTTTAGCATGCTAAAACATATAGAATCGCATTATGAAATTATCAAGAGTATTAAAAGAGCTAAATTCATCAAAGGATATAGAGAATTTCCTACTGGATTTGTGTACACCATCTGAAATAGAAGCCATGGAAGAGCGCTGGGAAGTTGCTAAGTTATTGTATGAAGGTAAATCTACATATAGAGATATTGCATCTAAACTTAATACATCTACAGCAACCGTAACACGAGTAGCTAGGTTTCTATTTAAAGAGACCAACCAAGGCTATATAAAAGTATTAAAAAAAGGTTAGCATTATGCAATCAAAAATAACTATAGCAATCCAAAGGAAAGGCAGGCTCTATGAAAATAGTAAAAACCTATTAATCAAATCTGGTATTAATTTTTCAGCAAATGGAGAGCGTCTTTTGGCCAGATCTTCAAATATGGATATAGATATATTACTAGTTAGAGATGATGATATTCCCTCTCTTGTGTCTAAAGGTGTGGCTGACCTTGGAATTGTTGGTGAAAATGTCTTAGCTGAACAAGCAGCTACAAATAATAAAATTACTGCTAAACCATTATTAAAATTAGGATTTTCTAAATGCAAACTAGCATTTGCAAAACCATTAAATTCGAAGTTAAGGTCTCTTAAAAATAAAAAGATAGCCACCTCTTATCCTGCGCTAGTTAAAAAATATCTGAAAAAGAATTCAATAACTGCTGAGGTTATTAAGATTAATGGCTCTGTGGAGCTAACTCCTTATATTGGTATCGCGGATTGTATATGCGATCTAGTCTCATCAGGTGCTACCCTTGAAGCTAATAACTTGGTTGAATTTAATTCACTTATGGACTCTGAAGCAGTCTTAATTTCTCCAGTGACGTTAAATAAAATTAGACAAAATAATATTGTTAGCTTAATAAAACGATTTGAGGGCGTTATTAATGCTGCTGAAAGTAAGTATGTTATGTTAAATGCCCATAGCCATTCAACTGAAATGATATGTAAATTACTTCCTGGAGCAGATTCTCCAACAATCATTCCATTGCAAAAAGATAATAAAGTAGCAATACATGCATTATGCAAAGAACCTGTGTTTTGGGAAACAATGGAAAAGCTTAAATCTAATGGAGCATCTTCAATTTTAGTTCTGCCTGTTGAGAAAATATTAAATTAAATGAAAATTATTAATCGCTCAGCTTCAACGAAGGAAATTCAATGGTCTGCAAAAAACTCTTCAAGTGATAATATTTCCGAGACAGTCCTTAGGATTAAAAATCTTGTTTTAAGTCAAGGTACATCTGCTTTTGATCAAATTAACAAAGAGTTAAATACTAAATCACCAAAATCTTTTAAAGTTAAGGCATCGGAAATATCAAAATCTGATCTATTAGTTTCTGATAAGTTAAAACAATCGATTCTTCAATCAGCAGCTAACATAAAAACTATTTGTGAAAATGATAAAAAAGGATTTATAGGGAATCCTGTAGAAACAACAAAAGGCATCAAAGTCTGGAAAGAATTCAGACCCATTGATTCAGTTGGTATCTATGTACCAGGAGGTAGCGCTCCATTAATCTCATCGTTATTAATGCAAGTAATACCAGCTACAGTAGCTGGATGTAAAAATATTATTATTTGCACTCCTCCCAATAAAAATGGTTTGGTAGCACCTGAAATATTATGGATAGCAAAAATCTATGGCATAAAAAAAATATATAAAGTTGGAGGCGCTCAAGCAATTTTTGGCATGGCATATGGAACTACAATTATCCCAAAAGTGAATAAAATATTTGGGCCAGGCAATGCATATGTTAATGAGGCAAAAAAACTCTCCTCTAACGATGTTGCGATAGATCTTCCAGCGGGACCAAGTGAAGTAATGATAGTCACTAATGATCTTGAAAAAATTTCTATTGCAGCCGCTGATGCTTTATCTCAATTAGAACATGATCCAAATTCAAGAGCCTTCATAATTTCAAACAATCATGCTCTGTTAAAAAAAGTCAAATCTGAGATTTTAAAACAAATGAGTACCTTAGCTAGGCAAAATGTCCTCACCCAAAGTATAAAAAATGTATTACTAATTAAGTCTAAATCTTTCAAAGATTCTATATGCTTAATCAATGAATGTGCTCCAGAGCACCTTATTTTACTAGATGAAGATTATTCAAAATACTTGGTAGATATTAATAATGCAGGATCAATTTTTTGTGGGGCGTTAAGCCCAGAATCATTTGGTGACTATTCATCTGGTTCAAATCATGTATTACCAACTAATGGTCAAGCAAAAGTACACTCAGGTCTTAGTGTTAGTGATTTCGGGAAATATATAAGTGTTCAAACGGCATCTGCAGAAGGCTTCAACAATCTAAAGGATACCGTGCTAGAGATGGCTCAAGCAGAGACTTTGGATGCACATCAGCAAGCGGTAAAAATACGAGAAGATATAGCATTAAAAAAATCAGTATCTAGAAGCTATAGTGAAATCAGAAAAACAAATGAGACTAATATATTCATTGACTTAAATCTTGATGGCACAGGTAATTATAATATTCAAACTGGTTTAAATTATTTAGACCATCTTTTAGAGCAATTTTCAAAACATGGCTCCATAGATTTAAATTTAACTTGTTTGGGTGATTTAGAAATAGATGAGCATCATACTATTGAGGATATTGCGATTGCCTTAGGGGCAGCAATAAATAATGCTCTTGGGAGCAGAGTTGGCATAGCTCGATATGCATCAAGTGAAATCCTGGTTATGGATGAGGTTAAGAGTATTGTGAGCATAGATTTAAGCTCTAGACGATATCTCAATTTTAAGTGTTCAAAGTTACGAGATTATGTTGGCGACTTCCCAACAGAAATGTTTGAACATTTTTTTATATCTTTAATTAACTCCATTGCAATGACATGTCATATCGAGACAATTGGTAAAAATTCACATCATTTGCTTGAAGCTACATTCAAAACCTTTGCACGATGTTTGAAGTCAGCTGTGGTGATTGAATCATCGTCATCTTCATCCACAAAAGGGATTTTATGACAGTAGCAATTATTGATTGTGGAGGCGCAAACCTTCGCTCAGTTCAAAGAGCCGTTGAGCTTCGCAACATGAAAACCATCATTACAAATGATAGAAATGTAGTATCTAATGCCTCGTTTGTTATTTTGCCTGGCGTTGGATCAGCTAACAGGGTTATGAACAATCTTATAACCAACAACCTAGTCCCAACTATCAAAAATTTAACTCAGCCCGTCCTAGGAATTTGCATTGGTATGCATGTGCTCTTTGATCATTCTGAGGAACATGACACAGAGTGCATGGGAATTATTGCGGGAAATATTAAGAAATTTAAAGCTGATATTAATACCAAGGTTCCACAGATGGGATGGAATAAAGTGACCTTTATAAATAGNTGTGAAGATAANCTTAATGATCACTACTATTTTGCTAATAGTTATNACTCNCCAATTTATGATCACACGTTAGCTGNCGCAGANTACAACCTGCCCTATTCGGCCGCTGTTCAAACAAACAATTATTATGGATGCCAATTTCATCCAGAAAAATCATCACAAGCAGGTCAAAGATTTCTAGATTATTTTTTTAATTCCAATGAAGATATTACCCGCTATTGATATACAAAACGGTCGCTGCGTTCGATTGCTCAAAGGAGATTTCAGAGAAGTCACCGAATATAGCTGTGATCCTTTAGCTCAAGCAAAGATTTTTAAGTCTAACCACCTGAATTATCTGCATATAGTTGATTTGGATGGTGCTGAAAGCGGAAACCAGATGAACAAAGATGTAATTACTAAAATTCTTGAAATTTCCGATATATCTATTCAAGTTGGTGGAGGGATTAGAACAATTCAACAGGTTGAAAATATGCTAGAAATGGGCGTGTCTAGAATTATATTAGGCACAGCTTTATTCCAAAAAAATTTTATCCAAGACCTTAAGAATCATTTTGATTCAAGCCAGATAGTGTTAGCGTTAGATTTTAAAAAAATTAACAACGCCCCCACTATCTATACTCACGGTTGGCAAGATAATAGTGAAATTCCCTTATACCAATTCATATCTGATCAGCCATTTTATTCTAATATCCTTGCCACTGATATATCCCTAGATGGTGCTATGCAAGGACCCAGTTTCAGTGTTTACAAAGATCTTTTACATTTATTCCCATCAATAAATCTTATTGCATCAGGGGGCATTAGGTCTCTTGACGATTTAAATAACTTAAAATCGATGAATATCAAGGAAGCAATTATCGGTAAAGCTATTTACGAAAAAAATATCTCACTAAGGGATCTAGATAATGATTACTAAAAGAATCATTCCATGTTTGGATGTTAAAGAGGATAAAGTTGTAAAAGGCGTTAAATTTAAAAATCATAAAATTGTTGGTTCAATTTTAGACTTAGCAGAGAAGTATTCTGATGATGGCGCTGATGAGTTAGTATTTTATGATATTTCAGCTAGTACCAAGGGAGCTATTGTTAATAGAGATTGGGTATCAAGAATTGCTGAAGTTATTAATATACCTTTTTGTGTTGCTGGAGGTATTAAGACCCTAGATGATGCTAAGGAAATATTAAACCTTGGAGCTGATAAAATTTCAATTAATACCCCCGCTCTAGATAATCCAAAATTAATAAAACAATTGAGCGATGAATTTGGCTCACAGTGCGTAGTAATAGGCATGGATGTCAAAATTATTGATAATAAAGCATGCCTTTTTGCAAAAACTGGTAGTCAGAAGACAATTTATTCAACAGATATTTTAGCAACCGATTGGATAGTCAAAGTTCAAGAACTTGGTGCTGGAGAGGTTGTAATAAATGCAATGGGCCAGGATGGTGTTAAAAATGGCTATGACATTGAGTTATTACAATCACTTGAAAGCAAATGCTCAATACCAATGATTGCTTCTGGTGGAGCTGGTGGGCCAGATGATTTCATTAATGTTTTTAATCAAACAGATGTAGACGGGGCTCTTGCTGCAAGCATATTTCATAGAAATGAATTTTCTGTAGGGCAAATCAAAGAAGCGCTAAAAGCTAATAAAATAAATGTAAGGATATGAAAATGATAAATCTAGACTGGGATAAAGTTAATGGATTGATGCCTGCTATTGTTCAAGATCATGAAACATTAGAAATATTGATGTTGGGATATATGAACAAAGAAGCATTAAAGCTATCTCAATCATCAGGCTTTGCAACATTTTATAGCAGAACAAGACAAAAGTTATGGACTAAAGGCGAAACATCTGGGAATAAATTAACCATTAAAAACATTCTTCATGATTGCGATAAGGATACGTTATTAGTCCTAGCTAAAAATAATGGCCCAACCTGTCATTTGAATAATAATTCTTGTTTTATTGGCGCGCCCTCCTCATCAAACATCATTGATGAATTAGAGCAAACAATAGATGCTAGATTCAAAGAGGCGAGTATTTCTTCTTATACATACCAACTTTATAAAGAGGGAATAAAAGAAATTGCTAAAAAAATAACTGAAGAAGCTGGGGAGGTTTCAATTTCAGCTGTCACAAATGATGGAAGAGTTATTAGCGAATCAGCTGACTTAATGTATCACCTCTTAGTAATGCTGCGAAAACTAAATCTTAATTACTCTGATGTACTGGAAGAATTAAAAAATAGATCTAGATAGGTTACTTCTCAACAACATAACTAGTTACTTGCTCTTTCATCTCTTTTCGAAGAATAAACAAAGCAAATAAATTTGGTATCGTTACAAGTGCTACCACCACATAAGCAATATTCCATACGACCGTTGTATCAATAACAGCTGCTGCAATAAAGCAAATAACATAAATCATTCGATACCAAGGAACTGCATTTTCTCCAAATATATATGCCGTAGATCTATCTCCATAATAAGACCAGGCTATTGCAGTAGAAAAAGCAAATAACAGTAACCCAATTGCAACAATGTATTCGCCATATTTACCAAGCACACCAGAACCAAAGGCTTTTGATGTAAGTTCAGCAGAATGAATTAAGGATTTTCCTTTTACAGTTACAGATGAATCTGTTATTTCTCCGTTGACTACTTCTAGAGGTCCATCAAAAGAGCTTCCATTTTTATAAAAAGTAACATCCTCTGCAATAGAATTATTATGAAAAATTGTTACATCACCTTGTAGAATCTCTCCATTTGCAATAGGTAAATTTCCAGAGAAGTTTTTTACTGCTGTTGTATTATTTGTAAATTTTCTAGCATCAAGAATATATTTACCAAGTTCCTCTACATCATTTGAATTTGATTCAGAGTATTCACCAGCAAAAATAGCCATCGATGATCTCTCAAAAGTATTTTCATATTTTTGAATCCAGGCACCACTAGATAAAATTACAAGAGCTGTAACACTACATACAACAATTGTATCTATAAATGGTTCTAGGATTGACACCATACCCTGTTCAACTGAGTGCTCAGTTTTGGCAGACGCATGGGCTATTGGTGAAGATCCCTGCCCAGCTTCGTTAGAGTATAAGCCTCTTGCAACACCTAGCTTTAAACTCATTGCAAAACTAGCTCCTAGAAAACCACCAGCAGCAGCCGATCCTGAAAAGACCTGTGAAAAGATTGAATGAAAAGAAGGAATTATATTTTGATAATTTTCTAAGACAACAACTAAGGCCCCACCAAAATAGATAACAGCCATAAATGGAACTAATTTGCTGGCAATTTTAGCAATCCTTTTGATGCCACCCGATATTATGAGCCACAACATAGTTCCCAATATTAGACCAGTAGCTAGTTTGGGTATGCTGAAAGTCGAATCAAGGACACTAGCAATATTATTTATTTGAGGCATGTTGCCTGAGCCAATAGCGCATATCATCATTAAGGCAGCAAAGAGAACTCCTGCCCACCTCTTATTAAAACTCTTTTCAATGTAATACATGGGACCACCAGAAATGGACCCATCAGATAAAGTTGTTCTATATTTATGAGCCATGGTTACTTCAACAAATTTAGTGGTCATCCCAAAAATTGCAGTTATCCACATCCAAAAAATTGCTGCGGGTCCACCAATCCAAATAGCTAAAGCAACACCTCCAATATTACCTGTTCCAACAGCGCCTGACATTGCTGTAGTAAGGGCTTCAAAGGGAGTGGTCTCTCCTTTGGCATCATCTTTTGCATATTTACCAGTAACAATTCTCCAACCATGACTAAAAAATTTAAATTGAGGAAAGCCTAAATAAGCAGTAAAAAATATACCTGTGCCAATTAAAAATGCAGGAAACCACCATGAACCACTGAGATATCCATCTAAAAGTAATAAAAAATCGTTAAAGGCAACCATAATAAATCCCTATTTTTGAACCCATTCCATTAAGTCTGTGTATCCACCAATTAATTCATCATCGACAAATATTTGAGGCATAGTTCTGGCGTTGGGATTTCTACTCATCAAAGCTTCAAAAACCTCAGAAATCTCAACATTATGCTCAACGTAACTAATGTTATTTTGTGAAAAGTAATGCTTAGCCTTATCACAAAAGACACAATTTGATTTAGAATATATTTCTACATTTTTTAACATCATAGGATTATAAGCTAAATGTCATTATTTAATTTAAAAAATAAATCATTTTTAATTACTGGCTCATCAAAGGGTATTGGAAAGTCAATTGCATTCCATGCAGCATCTCACGGAGCAAAAGTTATTATTTCAAGCAGGAAAATTGATGCCTGCAAGGAAGCGGCTAACGAGATAAACGAGCAAGTAGGGTCAGAGCTAGCCTTCCCAATTGCAGGAAATATTGCCCACGAATCAGAATTGGTTAATTTAGTAGATGAAACCAATAAGCTGCTAGGTAAGATTGATGTACTAATTTGTAACGCTGCAACAAATCCATTTATGGGCTCGATGGCAGATATTCCCTCAGATGCTTTTGATAAAGTAATGAACAACAATATAA
>NYWQ01000038.1 GCA_002685115.1 Flavobacteriales bacterium
ACTCGAGGGTTTTGGTGGAGTTGAAGGTGTTTATTTTACAGCATTTGTACTTCAATAAAGAGTAAAAGGAATGGTAGGATCACGAAAATTATCTAATGACGAAGTCGAAGCTCTTTTAAGTGGGTTAGATGAGGAGTCAAAAGATGATACTGCACAGCAGTTTGACCCCAATGAAGTGCGAGAATTCAAATTTGGAACCGAAGACCTCTCTCTTCTTGGTGATTATTATGCATTGCGTATGATAAATGAAAAGATTTGCAGATTTACTCGATCCGTTTTTTTACCAATGCTTCGTATCATGCCACGAATTTCGTCATTTCCTCCAGAAGTCAAATCTTTCGACGAGTATGTTGAAAGCTGTGATAATTTTGTGAGTGTCACAAATAGTCGTATTGAAGAGCTTAGAGGTAATTCACTGTTAGTGATAGAGGCTCCATTTATTTCGCATTTGACAAACTCTTACTACGGGGGCTCAAAAGTTCAGTCTCTATTCTCGCAACAAGGTGAATTCACGGCTACCGAGCAGCGTATAATTGAGATAATTACTGAGGGCATGAATGCTTCTATGGAAGCGGCTTGGAAGGATATGCTCCAAACAAAATTTGATGTACAATCCAGGGAAGAGAATATTCAATTTGTATCCTTTGTTGATGGTGCGGATACAGTTATTGTTTGTGCTTTTATGGTTCAAATGCCAAATCACGACCCGGTAAGCTTTGATGTTGTTTATCCGTTGCAGACCTTAAAGCCAATATCTTCCCAGTTGCGCTCCAGGGTTCAGAATGAATTTGCCCAAGATGATCGAACTTGGAAGGAACGTTTGCAAAATGTGGTTTTATCAATACCTTTGACCCTAACAGCTGAAATTGGAAATCCAAAAACATCGATTGGAAAATTAATGAAGTCTACAGAGGGCGATATTTTTGCAATGGCAACGCCGGAAAATGTTTTGGTTAAGGTCGCTGGGGAAAAAGTATTTTTTGCAGATATTGGTAAGGTTGGCCCAAATGCTGCAATATCGATGAAAAAGAGAATAGCAATGAGTGGGGTAAAAGATGGCTGAAGAAGAAAAAACAGAGGTGAAAGCTGAGGGAATAGAAAACCTCAAGGTTTTAGAAAATATAGATGTTGAGTTGACCGTGGAAGTTGGCCGAACAGAGATAACCATTCGCGATTTGTTACGTTTGAACGAAGGTTCAGTAGTTGAGCTCGAAAGGTTAGCTGGTGATCCCTTGGATATACTGATTAACAATACTAAAATTGCCAAAGGTGAAGTGGTAATGATAGGCGAACGGTTTGGTGTGCGTTTCGGTGAAATTGTTGATCCAGAGAAACGGATGGAAAGTTTGTGATACTTTATAGGCAAAGTGTCACAAATTTGAACAGCTGCTAAAATTATTCGCAAGTAATTGATTTTAAATGTAAAAAAATGAATGGTATAACTGTTGCAAACCTCTATTGAGTTAGAGGTGAACTATGACTTTCGAAAAAATTGCAATGGTGATCATTTTTTTGGCCGTCCTCCTGGCCGTCCAAACCTATTTATACACCCGTTACAGATCTAATCCAAAGACCCAAGCATCAATTAAAGGCTTGAAGGTCGTATCTAGATTATCTCTTTCAAAAAACTCTCAGTTAAATATAGTCAACGCCGGTCAAGAGTCATTTTTAGTTGTATGTTCTAAAAATTCTCCGGCAGCCATAGTTCCTCTTCATTCTGACAGGCAAGCTGATAAAGTGGAGGGGTACTCTGACAATGCGGAATAAGTATTTTCGGCGACTATTTTTCACAATATTGACTTTCCTATTAGCTGGAAATGTGTCTTTCGCTCAGGATTTAAGTGCGCTTGGCTTACCTGCGCTTACCTCTGCTACTGGAGTAAACGGTGAGACCACATACTCCCTTTCGCTTCAAATATTATTGTTGATGACTGCTTTGACAGTTTTGCCGTCCCTAGTCTTAGGAATGACAGCCTTTACAAGAATTATTATAGTTTTATCAATTTTACGTCAGGCACTAGGGACCCAACAAACACCACCTAATCAGGTTCTCATTGCTATTGCTTTGTTTCTTAGCTTTTACATTATGAGTCCAATTTTTGATGTTTTATATATTGAAACTTTAAATCCATACTTGGATGGGAAATTATCAACCGAGTTAGCGATGACCCAGGGGTTATCAGTTTTAAAAGAGTTTATGGTTTCCAATACGCGTATAGATACATTAAACATGTTTGCTGACTTATCAGATGCAGGGCCATTTGATGATAAACAGTCAATCCCTATATCTATTGTTTTACCAGCCTTTATCACGTCGGAGTTAAAAACTGCTTTCGAAATAGGTTTTCTTATTTTTCTTCCTTTTCTTGTTATTGACATGGTCATCGCGTCTATTTTGATGTCTCTTGGTATGATGATGTTGTCGCCAATGTTAATTTCCCTACCTTTCAAATTACTACTTTTCGTTTTGGTAGACGGTTGGTCTATGACTGTAGGTTCATTGTCTGCGACATTTTTGGTGGAGTAAGCTTCATGGCATATGATCAAAACGTACAGTATCTCAGTCTTGCATTTTGGCAGATTATAATGACNGCTGGNCCAATTTTGGCAATAGCGCTAGGTATTGGGCTNTTCGTTGGTCTGATACAGGCTGCGACTTCTATCCAAGAAATGACATTAAGTTTTGTACCGAAATTATTTGTTGTGCTGGGCGCTATGGCTTTGTTCGCCAGCTACACTTTATCCACTATGACTGATTACTTCATGTTTATCTTTGAAGAGATAGCATTGAAAGGTATTTGAATTGGAGCAAGTNGGAAGCTATCCAGGTATTAGTTTGCAGGGCATCCCTATCTATTTATTACTCTTGCTATTATCGACTTTAAGGGTGGGATCTTTTCTCTTGTCTTCTCCGTTCTTTGGTTCTCGTATGGTGCCGTTACCAGTCAGAATTGTTTTTTCGTTTGCTNTAGGAGTTTGGGTGCTTACCAATATAAAGTTACCCCCATTATCAGCTTTAGTGAGTTCAGATTTGCTTCCCATTGTACTCCAAGAAGTTTTCATTGGCTTAACCTGTGGTATGATACTTTCAATCTGCTTTGGAACCGTCATCTTGGCTGGAGAAAAGATTGCGGCAACATCTGGACTAGCTTTCGCGTCTCAGGTTGATCCTTCTAGCGGTGCTCAGTCTCCAGTTATCAGTCAGATTTTTTCTTTGTTTTTGTTAGTTTTATTTTTTTCGCTGAATGGGCACCTAGTAATTTTTGAACTCATTTTTGAAAGCTATGACCGTTTACCAATTGGAGGAGCGGTAAATTACAAAACTATGATTGAAAATGCATTAACATCCACTGATTTTCTGTTCAGAACAGCNGTAATGATTGTTCTTCCAATTGTAAGTATCCTGTTCTTTATGAATATTGGTATAGGTTTCATCACAAAGTCAGCCCCACAACTAAATCTTTTTTCTTTTGGNTTTCCAATGACAATTTTGGGCACTTTCTTTGCATTGTACTTTTCAGTTGATGCATTGCAGTTTGTTTTTGGGGAATTAATTGANGAGGCTATAGGTATAATCAAAATGGTTTTAGGAGATCTAGGTAATGGCCGAGAATGATCAAACCCAGGAAAAAACCCAGGAACCNACGCAGCGGAGATTAGAAAAGGCCAGAGAGGATGGTGATATTTTATCGTCCAAAGAAATGTTTGTATTCGCCTCTAGTGCTGTTGGNCTTTTAGTAATTGCTGTTCTTGGCTTCTTTGCCACTCATTTACTTACTGNNTGGTCAACTTTATTTACATTTTCTCACCCAGAGGATTTATTTAGTACAAATTTTTATAATTCGTGGCAGAGTTTTAAGCTAATAATTTCTGGAGCTGCTATTTTTGCAATTCCCTCCTTTGTTGGTATCATATTAATGCAGACTGTTGTGGGTAGTGGAATAAGTTTTAGTTCGAAAGCACTAGGGTTTAAATGGAATAAACTTGATCCAATTAAGGGTCTAGGAAAAATATTTTCAGTAAAAGGATTAGCGGAATTAATTAAGTCAATTGCTAAGGTAGTTTTCTTAACTGGCTTAGTATTAAGTTTTCTTTGGTTCACCTTACCAAACTTGATGTATCTTAGTGCCGGGTTACTAAATCAAAGCCTAGAAATATTATACCGATCACTTTTAACCTTTATATTTGTTATTGTGCTTGTATTATTTGCCATTGGCGTGGGAGACTATCTATGGAGCCGTCATACTTGGTTAGAAAAGCTAAGGATGTCTCGACAGGATTTAAAGGAAGAGTCAAAAGAAAGTGAGGGATCTCCTGAGGTAAAAGCGAGAATGCGTAGATTACAGATGGAGGCAAGTCAAAGGGCTGCAGAACAAGCTCAGGCNATAAACGACGTTAAAGATGCNAGTGTTGTAATTACCAACCCAACTCATTTTGCNGTTGCGATAAAATATCAGCCAAATCAAAATGATGCTCCAATTATTGTGGCAATGGGAAAAGATTCCATGGCACTTAGAGTAATTGAAGAAGCAGAGTCAAATTCAGTTTCAGTTGTGAGATCGCCGCTATTAGCACGTGCCTTATTTTACACCGGNGGTATTGGTCATGCGATTTCTGAGCAACTTTATTCTGCTGTAGCCTCTATTTTGGCCTACGTATATCAACTAGAACGTGGTGTAAGTGCTGCACTTCAAGATCCAGAAATACCGTCTGATTTCATTTTTGATGAGTTTGGAAAGCCAACCAAGGAGTGAAAAATTGAACCGTCGTAAATCATCAATTGGTCAATTAATATCAACGNTAGTATTTTTAGTGATGTCTATTTGGTTGGCCACNGCATCCCTCGAATTTTATTCGCAAGGCCAAATACTAAGAGCCTTTCTTGTGGGCACTGGAAGCGTTCTTGCATTTCTTGCTACCTTCCGCTTTCAAATACAACGGTTTGTAAATAATCAAAAGAAAAATAAATGACCATAAGCTGTGCCAAATGCGATTATTATTTTGTGACCCACGATCCCAAAAGACCCTGGGGTTGTAAGAAGTTTGGCTTCAAGTCTCATCTTTTACCAAACTACCAAGTTAAAAACGCAACTGGCATGGATTGTGCTTATTATAAAACGATAAAAGTTAGAAAAACGTATCGAGAGAAGTTAAAAAATGGCAACACGCTCAGCTGATAAAGATTTAGAAAATGGTATCAAAGTCGCCTTGGATGCTGCTGATACAGCTTCTGGCGTTACCGAAGAATTCAATAACGTTCGTGAACAATTTGAGGTTGTAAATATACAGGCAAAAAGAATTTATCAGTCTGTACTGATAATTTTCGTAAGTGCCATAGTGGCAGCAATTATATCATTAGGAGCTGGTCTGCTTATGTATTACAAAGCGCTAGGAACTTTGCGCACTAACTCGAACATGGCNATTGAGTCACTTGCTATTTTTACTGAAAATGTCAGNACNCTTGATCAGTCTGTGAAAACTGTTGAAACNAATACAGCCAACCAAGAAATTATNAANAATTCTCTNGGTGATATTCGTTCAGCNGCTGAAAAGGCNTCNAAAGATATAGCGTCNGCNGANCGNAAATATAATCANGCNATAAAATTAAGTGTGCAAGATACNGAANGNGTNATNAAAGACTTTGCTGAGACNACACTTCTAGATCTAAAAACGCAGGCNGATTTGACNCAGATNGAGTTGTCTGAACAAATTCAGGGNATTCANAAATTCTTTGCNTCTGATCCNTCTGATGAAGATGGTGAAGTAGATACTGGCGATAATATAGTNACATACAAACAGTTTCAGGTATTAGAAAATAAAGTTGACCAACTTATTGTTTTGCAAAAAGAGCTTGCAGCCAATATGATGGAGATGAACAGAGTGAAACAGGTAGAGGCACAACGTAAGAAGGCTGCAGCACCGAAGGTAACAAAGAAACCGCCAGTTAATCCGTTGAAGTTCCCATGAGCGAAGAAAAAGATTTATCCACCACAGACGCAACTGACCCAGAGGGTACGGCCGCTAGTGGTGAGGGTACAGGGTCTGAAATTGTAGACTTTGACCAAAATGGCCTCCTGTTAAAAATTGCTTCCGATGGGATTGCTGTCCAGGACTACGTTAAACGGCTGAAAGAAAGTGATATTCTGGTAGCCGTTGANGGAGAACTCTATCTCGATGGCCCCGCAAAGTTACAAGAAAAGTTCATTATGGAAGCTGGAGATGAAGCTAAATGGCTATTAACTTTTTGGCGTGATGGTCAATTATTTGATATCCTCTTAAGGGCGCCAATACAAAGTCAATTTGGCTTGGCGACCGAGCAGGAGACNGAATGGGCTNTGGAACAATTCAAAAGTTATGTTTACGGAGAATTTTCGGAATATCAAAATTTTGAGATTTACCGTGATATTCACGGTGTATGTGATATTTTGAGTTTAGAAAAAGATCCAGTTGCATTTATCGTACCCAGTCTATGGTGCCTTAAATATAGGCTTTTCCCGCCACTTGGGGCTTTGTTGGCAGCGTATCTAATAACTTTCTTTATAAATATCTTTCTGTTTTTGCTGACATATTTGATACTTTCTCGCTTTGTTTACATGTCACAGGACAATATTATGCGGTCCTTTACTTTATATGCCGGTAAGAGCCATTACATGACTATCGGCTCTACCAACGAAAATGACGTCAGTGCAATTGTCAAAAAAATAGATCCAAAAAATAAAATCCGATACGAGGCCAATTCAATAAAAAAGAGAAGCGTTGTGCACAAAGTTATTGTAAAAGGTGCACCAGCCCCTGGCGAATGATTTTATTTAAATAGGCTACTTTCTAAACAACCCCTGCGATTACGTTTCGGCGCTTGCGTGCGAATGACGAAGGGATATTTTCCATCTTTCGATATTTAGCAACTGTCCGACGGGCGAGGACGATACCCTCCTTCGCTAGTATTTCCACTATTGCATCGTCACTCACTGGGTTTGATAGTTTTTCTACTTCGATCAGTTTTTTAATTTTAAACTTTATCGATGCAGCAGATGTGGCGCCGTCATCATTGTCTTGTTGTAATCCAACACTAAAGAAAGCTTTGAGTTCAAGTGTTCCTTGAGGTGTTTGAATGAGTGATCCAGTCGTTACTCGGCTTATTGTGCTCTCATGCATTCCAACCGCCTCCGCGATATCTTTTAGCACCATTGGTTTTATATATTGCGTTCCCTTTTGAAGAAAAAGCTTTTGTCGTTTAACAATTTCCGAGCCTACTTTAATCATCGTGTCATTTCGTTTTTCTATTGCTTTTGTGAGCCATTTAGCCTCA
>NYWQ01000039.1 GCA_002685115.1 Flavobacteriales bacterium
ATGCTCCACTAAAAGTGCTTGTGAAATAGAGTTTGTAGTGGTCGGATAAATAATTGAAGTTGATTTAAACTTAGGGGTAATTATTAGATTCGAAGAAAATAGTCCTGCTAAAATAACAGCAAGAAATGAAAATAAAGCCAGAGGCTTTCGCCACTTAAACAAGTCGAAAATTATACTTCCAGAATTAGATAAAGATTCTTTATTCATGATTTGGTTTAATTAAAAATCAGGTAAATATACAAACTAATCAACAGTTTAACGCGTTTATAAAATTCGATGTATTGAATTNNANNAANCTANTCATATTTAATTACCTGAATCATTCTNCGCAAAGGAATCATTCGAATGGAAAGCGCGAAGGTAAAAGAAAGCAACACAAAAAAAACGAGTGCCANAGTCCAATTTAAGAAATATAAATTTGTGCAATAGGCAATTAAAAATACACCAAAAACAAAGCCTATAAATTGGGCTATGGAGCTAAAGGAAGTCTTAAACTTGAATTTATTTTTGGAAATAATAATTTGGCTTACAGAAACAATAATTTGAGTTATTAAACTGGCTATGGCAGAACCTAAGGCTTGCCATTTTGGNATAAACAANAGGTTTAAACAAATATTAACCACAACNGCAGTTAGNGCAAGAATATTAAGGGTTTTTAAGTCTCCANATGCAGTTAATAATGTACCGAAAATATAGGTGGTTGAAACACATACGAAACAAAACATGAGCACAGAAAATAAAGCAGCTGATTGACTACTGATGTCTTCATACCTCCATGCTAAAATTTCTTCACCAAACTGAAAGCACATAACGCTCAATATGATTGCACCAGAAAAAACAATTTTAAAAGAAATGTCTACAATACCAACTAAACTATGGTTCAATTTAATCATCTTAGAAAAAATGGGCAGCAGCAAAACCGCAAATAAATAAGCAACCATATTTCCAGCTTCAAAAAAACGATAGGCTTGCGCGTAATAACCCGCTTGTCTGTTTCCATCTTCCAGCATTTTTTGAAGCATCACTGAGTCACTTCGATAGTAAAAAGACATTAACAATACTAATAGTGCATATGGAAGGCTTTGTTTAAGTATTGCTAATGAAAAGATATTGTCAAATTTTAATTTGATAAAAGCAGCCTCTTTCCATACCCAAAAAAGAGCTAACAGTAGTGTAATACAATAAGAAACTGTTTGAGCATAAATAAACCATTCAATCTCAAATGGTTTATTTGTAAAACCACCCCACAACAAGACAGAACATATNAAAATCATTAAAAATCGATCTAATACAGAAACAATACTGTCTTTAAAGAACAACTGAACACCGCTTAAATTAGACCTTAGATACATGATAAGGGCTACAATACCTTGATTTAAGACTAATAGTAAGAGTAATTTTATTTCATAATTTGAATACCCCCAAACCAACCCTATAAGTAAGGTGAATAAAACATAAATACCCAACAATAAAACCTTTAAAGACAAAAGTCTTGAAAAAAACTTGGGAAGCAAATGCTCACTTTTTGCTAAGGTTGTAGTGCTGTAATTATTTATACCTAAATCGAGTACAATATTAAAGAGGAATGAGAAATTAAATAGTGTAAAATATACGCCGTAGGTCTCAGCACCAACTCGATTGATTATTTCAGCATCAATACCCAGTATGTAAAATGGCTTAATTAAAAAATTAAGTACTAGTAAAAAACCTAAGTTTGTAATAAATTTTTTTTGCATTGTGTAAGACGAACTNATTTACNCAACGTCAAAAAAAAGACATTCGTACTTAATGTGCAACTAAAAACTCTATTTTTGTAATCTATGAGAATTGCGGTGAATACACGTCTCTTGTTAAAAGACAAACTAGAAGGCATTGGCTGGTACACATACGAAACTTTAATAAGAATTGTTAAAGCACATCCTGAGCATGAATTCTACTTCCTGTTTGACAGGCCTTACCATCAAGAATTTATATTTGCAAGTAATGTTCATCCTGTATTAGTAAACCNACCAACAAGACACCCTATATTATGGTATGCTTGGTTTGAGTTAAGACTACCAAAAATTCTTAGAAAACTTCATGTAGATTTATTTTTATCGCCTGATGGATTTTTGTCGCTAAAAAGTAACATACCGTCCATTGCTGTAATTCACGATATTAATTTTGAACATCATCCGAAAGATTTGAAAAAAAGCCACAGCCTATTTTACAGACACTTTTTTAGAAAGTATGCACATAAGGCAGAACGTATCGTAACAGTTTCTGAATATTCTAAAGACGATATAGCTAATTTATATTCCGTTTCAAAAAACAAAATTGATGTTAGTTTAAATGGTGTAAATCCAAATTTTCATCCAATTGGAACCTCACAGCAAATAGAGGTTAAGAAGCAATACAGTAATGGTCATAATTACTTTCTTTTCGTAGGAGCACTCCATCCTAGAAAAAACATTAAACGTATGCTGCAAGCCTTTGATGTNTTTAAAGAAGAAACAAAATCGACGAATAAATTACTTATAGTAGGTGCAAAAATGTGGTGGAATGCTGAACTAAAATCTAGTTTTGAAAAGCTAAACCATAAAGCTGATATTATTTTCACTGGCAGAAAATCAGTTGCAGAGTTACAGCTTCTCTATGCATCTGCTCAAGCCTTTTGTTTTGTTCCCTATTTTGAAGGTTTTGGGATCCCTATTTTGGAGGCAATGAAATGTGGCTGCCCAGTAATCACCTCAAATTGTACAGCCATGCCAGAGGTAGCAGGAGANTCAGCACTATTGGTAGATCCTTATAAAGTAGCGTCTATTGCAGCAGCATTCATTAAATTGGAAGCTGACAGCTATTTAAGAGCTGGACTTTCTGAAAAAGGACTTATACATTCTCAAAATTTCAGTTGGAATATAACAGCAAATGCTCTTTGGGACAGTGTTAAAAAAGTCCTAGACGAATGTTAAAATCACACTTTCAGAAAAACAAAATTGAAGTCGGATGCGATGAAGCAGGCAGAGGCTGTCTTGCCGGTCCTGTAGTAGCTGCTGCAGTAATTTTACCAAAAGACTTTAAACATCCTTTGCTTAATGACTCTAAGCAAGTTAGTGAAAAAAAAAGAGTGCAGTTAAGGTCTGTTATTGAAGAACATGCGATTGCATACGCTATCGGCATTGTGAGTCATCTAGAAATTGATGAGCTCAATATATTGAATGCATCATTTTTGGCTATGCATAGGGCTTTAGATAAAATAAACACGAAATTTGACAGTATACTGGTCGATGGGAACAGATTTAAACAATACTATAAAACCCAACATCATTGCATAATTAAAGGCGATGCAAAATACCTAAACATTGCAGCAGCATCAATATTGGCTAAAACACATCGAGATGCTATTATGCTGAAATTAGATCAAGATTTTCCACAATATTATTGGAAAAAAAACAAAGGATATCCCACAAAAAAACACAGAGATGCGATTAGGGAAATTGGAACAAATGTCAATCATCGTATGAGTTTTAAGCTATTACCCGATCAATTAAAGTTAGATATTTAACAGCTAAATAAAATTTTTACAAAAAATTGAATACTGAAATAATTTTTAAACCTAACATCAGATTTATACTTTTACAATTAAAATAAACCATGCACAAAATACAAGCCTTACTTCTGCTACTAACCTGCCTATTTTCTTGCAAACAAGAGCAAATAAACAAGAGTAAATCAATCCATGCAATTCCTATGGATGCTGCACTTATTTTAGAATCAAACAACTTGGCTAGAAGTATTGAAAAACTGTCTAAAAGTGCCTATTGGGAAACATTAAGAACTGAAACCTCATTAGATAAAACACACAATTCACTTTTTAAATTAGATTCAAATTTAGCNAGCTACGCATCCCATTTATCAAGTATAAACCCAGTTTTCCTATCCCTTCATTCAACCGGATCAAAGTCCTTTAATTGGTTAATTATAAGTTCAACAGAAAACCAAAAAGATAGGATTCAACTCCTAGAAATTGGATTAGCCAGTTTCACAAAAACAAAACACCACAACTATACGGACGCAATAATTACAGAAGTATTTTTGGAGCAAGAAAGTCTATTCTATTCTAACCATAGAGGATTACTTATTGTAAGTCAAGAAAAAATATTAATTGAAGATGCTATAAGACAGCTAAAAACACCTACAAATTTAAGTACAGTGGCAGCATTTAATGACCTATTAAACTCTGTTAATAAGAAAGAAGATTACAATTTATACTTAAATACAAAATACTTTGACAGAGTTAGTAACGCATTATTTAAAAACAACACAAACTTAGCAACCCAAGCAGAGTGGATGCAATGGGACGTAGATCTTTCAAAAAACGGCATTCTGTTTAGCGGAATTAGCTTAAGTCATGACTCGCTCGCTCAAGAACTCAGTTTTTACCAATCTAACAAAGGTCACGAAACAATCGCAACTTCTGTTCTACCAAAAAATACNGCATTATTNACCACAAAGTCATTCGAAAACTTNAAACAACTCCAACGTAAACAAAANAACTCAAATCTAATTCAACATAAACAAAANAGTTACACCAAAAGTTTNTTAGGCTTAACTGAAGACTTAAAGCTAANGTTTGATTCTTGGATAGATGATGAAATTACTTGGTTTTTAATAAAAACCAGCNCTNAATTAAGTGAAGGGATAATAATACACACTTCCGATGATGAAGAAATAGAGAATTTTATTTCTCAAAAATCTGACTCTCTTATAAACTATCGTGATGAAACTATTTATTCCTGGAATGAATTAAAATACCTATCTACAATTTGTTATTCAAAAACGAAAGAAGATCTTAAATATGCAATTATTCTTAATGAGCAACTTATTTTAAGCTACGATTTACCTTTATTAAAAAGCATCATTAACGACTTTAAAGCTGAGCTAACCATTTCTAGTTCAGCTGACTACAAAAAATGCATGGAAAAACTGAATGCAAATTCTAATTTATTTATTTACCTTCAAAATCCTTCTGCACTCGAACTTGCGACTGAATATTTAAACCCAAACCTAGCTGAATTTTTCATAACATACGCTACTGCAATAGAGCCATTTAAAGCATTAGCTATTCAGTTTGATGCAGCAGGCGATATCTGTTACAGTAATGCTTACATGCATTTTAGCAAACAAAAAATAAATCAAACAAGAGCCTTGTGGACAACCCAATTAGAAGCTCCCATTTTGTCTGAAATAAGTTTGGTTAAGAATCATTACAATCAGCAATGGGAAATAGCTGTTCAAGACCAAGACTATAACTTGTACTTAATTTCTACTGAAGGAGAAATTCTCTGGAAAAGAAAATTAGAGGATGCTATTATTGGAACAATTGAACAAATTGATGTATTTAAAAATAAAAAATTACAATTGTTGTTTAACACATCTAACAAACTTTTCTTAATAGATCGAAAAGGTCGAGATGTTAAATCCTTTCCAATATCGCTAAAACATAAAACCGAATTAGCCCTAGCTTTATTCGATTACCAAAAACAAAGAAACTATAGAATTTTACTTTCTTGTGGAAAGCACCAATATATGTTTGACCAAAATGGGAAAAGAATAAATGGATGGAAACTAAACAAAACCAAAAGCAAGGTTACCCAAACGGCTCAGCATTTTGTGGTAGCCTCTAAAGACTACATTCTACTCCCAGAAGAAAACGGAACACTAAACATTTTAAACAGAAAAGGAGAGACTAGAATTAAAGTGAAAGATAAAATCGATTTTTCTAACAATAAACTACATATTATCCAAGGCAAAACTCTAGCTGANTCNCGCATCGTAACCATAGACAAAAATGGCGTGCAACAAAACATCCTTTTTGATGGGTCTATTGATAATGGAATTCAATTCGAATTTGACCATGAAATCTACTATAGCTTTGAGCTAGACCACCACGTTATGATTGAATCTGAAAGTATTAAGGTAAGCGGATCTAATATGAATTTACGCTACTCATTTAATCACAACCTAACATCCAAGCCAGTACTGCACTCATTTAAAAATCAAATCTATATGTGCGTAACCGATTTTAAAAATGAAGAGACTTTTTTATTTAGAGAACCAAACGAACTGATTAAGGGCTTTCCTATATACGGAAAGACTAGAGGAATCTTAAAAGATTTGAATTTAGATCAACATTTAAACTTAATTGTTGGGAGTGAATCTGGGCTGATCTACAATTATTCCGCAGAATAATTTCGAGGTTTACGCTTTCGCAGAAATACTTTTTGACCAACCTGTAATTGTGCTCCTTCCTCTACTCTATTTTTATGATACAATTTAGCCAACCTTAAGCCATATAGCTGAGAGATACTGTGAAAAGTTTCACCTTTCTTAACCAAATGAAATTCAACTGACGACTTGTTTTTCTTAAATTCTATATACACGCGATCACCCGTCTTTAGACTGCCATCTGCTNTCAAATCATTAAATTCCAACAATTGCCACAACCAAAGACTCTGCTCTGTGGCAATTACATCAAAATTATCTCCTGCATCTGCAAGTACAAACTTGAGTCCATCAGTACTCTTAAAAATTTCTTTTCGCTCTTTACGTTTCGGTTTCTTTACTTTCCTTTTACCTGATCTTGATGCCGAATCATACTGAGACAAATCATAACGCTTTATTAAATTAATTAATTTAGTTGCATAATCTGGATGTGTTGCATAACCGGCTTTTTTCAAACCTTTTGCCCAAGACTTATAATCGCTTGTTTTGTACTTAAAAAGAAAGGCATATCGCTCCCTATTTTTCAAAAACTCAGAATGATCTCGATAAGAATCCGACACTTTTTTATAGCGACGAAAACACTCCTGTTCTTCATCATCGTCATGGTAAGTTTTTTTTCCAGTCCAGCCCTTATGGCATTTAATTCCAAAATGATTTTTTGATTTCAAAGCTAATTCCGAGTTCCCATTACCAGACTCTAATATACCTTGNGCTAAGGTAATACTTGCAGGTATACTATAGCTATGCATCTCTGCAATAGCCATTTTATGAAATTTACGAATGTAATCTTCAGAATTGAAATCCTGAGCAGATACTGATATTGAAAAAAGATAACTTAAAATAGATAAAAATAATTTCATAAAATTTGCAAGTCTTTGTTTTTAGTACGTTCGTTCATCCCCTCAATACCTTGTAAACCGCCCGTATGAATAACCATTATAGAGGAACCTTCACGAAAATAGTCTTTTTTAATTAACTCCCATATACCATACAACATCTTACCAGTGTATACTGGATCTAAAGGAATCTTAAAATTGTGCTTAAAGAAGTTTATAAAAGCGATCAATTCAGCAGTCACTTTTGCATAGCCACCAAAGTGATAATCCAAATTTAATTCCCATTGAGAGTTTCGAACATAAGTACCAATTACATCGTTTAAAAAACCCGCACCTTTAAGCGCTGGAAAACCAATAGCTTGTTGATGGGGTTGAAGCGAATTGATAAGGCCAGATAATGTACCCCCAGTNCCACAGGCACAACATACAGTATCAAAATCAAACGGAATATCCTGAAGTATTTCCTGACAACCTTTAACAGCTAAACCATTTGTNCCACCTTCAGGAATTAAATAGTAATTTTTATGCGTTGAGAGTAGCTCAGTTAAAAATTCTGGTTGGTCTTTACGTTTGTAGTCAGTTCTACTTAAATAGTAGATTTTCATCCCGCAAGACACAGCAAAACGAAGCGATGGGTTTAAAGGAAAATGCTCCTCCCCCCTAATAAAACCAATTGTTTTAAATCCAAACTCTTTTCCTACGGCAGCTGTAGCGGTAATATGATTAGAGTAAGCACCACCAAAAGTGATTATTGTAGTAGCTTTTTGCTGTTTGGCAGCTTCGATATTGTAATACAACTTTCGCCATTTATTCCCTGAAATATCAGGATGTAACATATCTTCTCTAACTACATAAATACGAAGATTTTTTTGAGTAAGTAAAGAATGAGTTATTTCTTGAATTGAGGGTGTAATTGGTAAAACCATAAGCCAAAGATACACGGGAATATTGTAAATTTGCAGAAATGGAATCAAAAGGCTTTTCACAATTTAGAAATTTAGACCCCGAAGACTATTATCTCTCTGATGAAGGCTACATTGTGTACACAGAAAAATACCATCTCAAGAGAGGTTATTGCTGCCAAAATGGGTGTAAACATTGCCCTTATGATTTCAAAAAAAGAAAAAAATCGAATACCTAAATAAAAAGACATGATGACTTTAGACGCATTTAGAAAAGAGATCACTGAAGGCATACCTACTATAATTCCAGAAATACAAGAGTACGATGTCACTATAAATCATGCACCTAAGCGCAAAGAAGTCCTTAGTACTGACGAAAAAAAGTTAGCACTAAAAAATGCATTGCGTTATTTCCCCAAAGAACTGCACCGTATTCTTGCACCGGAATTTGCTCAGGAAATGAAAGAATACGGTCGAATATACATGCTAAGGTTTAAACCAAAGCATGAAATGTACGCTCGAAAAATAGAAGATTACCCAGGTAAGTGTTTGCAAGCAAAAGCAATCATGCTGATGATTCAAAATAATTTGGATCATGCTGTAGCACAGCATCCTGATGAACTAATTACATACGGAGGAAATGGAGCTGTTTTTCAAAACTGGGCGCAATACCGACTTTGTATGCGCTACTTATCAGAAATGACAGAAGAACAAACTTTAACCATGTATTCTGGACACCCCATGGGCTTATTCCCTTCTCATAAAGATGCTCCAAGAGTAATTGTTACAAATGGTATGGTAATACCTAATTACTCTAAACCAGATGACTTGGAGAAATTAAACGCCCTTGGTGTAAGTCAATATGGACAAATGACAGCAGGATCGTTTATGTACATTGGACCTCAAGGAATTGTTCATGGAACCACCATCACCCTATTAAATGCTGGAAGAAAAATAGCCAAAAATGGAGAAAACCTTCTGGGAAAACTTTTTGTAACTTCTGGCTTAGGTGGAATGAGTGGAGCACAACCAAAAGCTGCAAATATTGCAGGTTGTATTTCTGTAACTGCAGAAATAAATCCAAAAGTCACTAAAACAAGACACTCTCAAGGCTGGGTAGACCTAGTAATAGACGATCTAGACACTTTGTGTGAACGCGTAATTCTTGCAAAAAAGAACAACGAAGTTATCTCTATAGCCTACCAAGGAAACATTGTTGATATATGGGAGAAATTTGAAAAAGAAAACATTTACGTCGATTTAGGATCAGACCAATCGTCTCTTCACAACCCATGGGCAGGAGGCTACTACCCAATAGGTCTAAACTTTGAGCAGGCTAATGAAATGATGGTTAAAGATCCTGTTAAATTTAAAGAACAAATACAAGAAACCTTAAGAAGACACGCGGCTTCTATAAATAAACATACGGCACAAGGAACCTACTTTTTTGATTACGGAAATGCCTTTTTACTAGAAGCCTCTAGAGCCGGAGCAGATGTAATGGCTGAAGATGGAATAAATTTCCGTTACCCATCTTATGTTCAAGATATAATGGGCCCTATGTGTTTCGATTATGGCTTTGGTCCATTCCGTTGGGTATGTGCATCAGCAAAACAAGAAGATTTAGTAGAAACTGACCGAATTGCATGTGAAGTTTTAGAAAAAATAATGAAAGAATCTCCCAAAGAAATTCAGCAACAAATGGCCGATAACATCCAGTGGATTAAAGGGGCTCAAGCTAATAAATTGGTGGTTGGATCTCAAGCTCGTATTCTTTATGCTGATGCTGAAGGACGGGTAAAAATAGCAGCAGCATTTAACAAAGCAATCAAAAAAGGTATTCTCGGCCCTATTGTATTGGGAAGAGATCATCACGATGTCTCAGGAACTGACTCTCCATACCGAGAAACTTCTAATATCTATGACGGCTCTCGTTTTACAGCTGACATGGCCATTCAGAATGTTATTGGAGACAGTTTCAGAGGAGCCACATGGGTTTCAATTCATAACGGCGGCGGTGTTGGATGGGGAGAAGTTATTAATGGAGGATTTGGATTACTATTAGACGGGTCTGATGATGCAGATAGAAAGTTACGATCTATGCTTTTCTGGGATGTGAACAATGGAATTTCTAGAAGAAATTGGGCTAGAAATGAAGAAGCTGTTTTTGCCATAAAACGAGCAATGGAATCAGAACCATTGCTAAAGGTTACCGTACCTAACTTTGCAGATGATGATTTAATCAATTCGATCTATTAAAACACCTATTATAAAAATTAAATCAATAATTAAATACAATTAAAATGACAGAAAGTTATCTAAAAATAATTTACTCAGGTTCTTTTGTGAATGCGCAATATATTGCAGGAATTTTAGAGCAAGAGGGAATAAAATGCATCATAAAAAATGAGTTTCAAACGAGTCTTATGGCAGGATGGGCA
>NYWQ01000040.1 GCA_002685115.1 Flavobacteriales bacterium
GCATCAAATAAGTTAAAACCATTAAATGAGCAGCAAAGAATACAGTCAATTCGAATCCTATTGGAACAAATGCTGGCATATTTTCTAAAAAGCTAAAATTTGGTTTACCTCCAATTATTTGAGGCCAATCTTTGATCATCATGTACCACATCATTAACATACCTAGCGACAAACCTGTACAGCCATACAAAAAGGAAGTGATGGCTAATCGGGTAGGTTTTAATCCTAACGCATGATCCAAACCGTGAATGGGAAATGGTGAATAAACTTCATCAACATGAATTCCTTTTGCACGGATATCTTTGACCGCTTTTAGGATTACATCGTCATCATCGTAAATTCCGTAAACTACTTTTTTGCTCATTTCGTTTATTTTTTATTCTGAGAACCAGATGATTTCACAATCGTTTTCAACTCGGCCTGAGCAATCACAGGGAATGTTCTAGAATACAATAGGAATAATACGAAGAAGAATCCTATAGTACCAATGAAAATACCAATATCTACAAAAGTTGGAGAAAACATAGACCAAGATGATGGTAAATAATCTCTGTGTAGTGAGGTAACAATAATTACAAAACGCTCAAACCACATACCAATATTTACTACAATTGAAATAAAGAACGTAAATGCAATACTGGTTCTTAATTTTTTAAACCACATAAATTGTGGAGAGAATACGTTACAACTCATCATAGCCCAATAAGCCCACCAATAAGGACCCGTTGCTCTATTTAAAAATGCATACTGCTCAAATTCTACACCAGAGTACCAAGCAATAAACAATTCTGTAATGTATGCAACACCAACGATTGAACCAGTAACCATGATTACAATGTTCATATATTCGATGTGTTTGATAGTGATGTATGCTTCCATATTCACAACCTTACGCATGACAAGAAGTAGGGTTTGTACCATTGCAAAGCCAGAAAAAATAGCGCCAGCAACAAAGTAAGGTGGAAAAATAGTTGTGTGCCAACCTGGGATTACTGATGTTGCAAAGTCCATCGATACAATGGTATGAACTGAAAGTACAAGAGGTGTAGCTAAACCAGCAAGAACTAAAGAGAGTTCTTCGAATCTTTGCCAATGCTTTGCTTTACCTGACCAACCAAATGAAAGAATTGCGTAAATTTTCTTTACGGTAGGCTTTACAGCTCTATCACGTATCATAGCAAAATCAGGTATTAAACCCATGTACCAAAACACCAAAGAAACAGTCAAATAGGTTGAAATGGCGAAAACATCCCACAAAAGTGGTGAGTTAAAGTTAACCCATAAAGAACCAAAATTATTAGGCAAAGGTAAAACCCAATAAGCTAACCATGGTCTTCCCATGTGAAAAATTGGGAATAAACCAGCTTGAACTACAGCAAATATTGTCATAGCCTCGGCAGAACGGTTAATGGACAAACGCCATTTCTGACGAAATAACAAGAGTACAGCAGAGATAAGAGTACCTGCGTGACCGATACCTACCCACCATACAAAGTTGGTAATATCCCAAGCCCATCCAACAGTTTTATTTAGCCCCCATACACCGATACCTGTACCAGCTGTATAGGCCAAACAACCAGCACCCCACATAAATGCGATAAGTGCAGCAATAAAAAGAGCCCACCAGTACTTGTTAGCCTTACCTTCTATAGGACGAGCCACATCCTCAGTGATGTCATGTAAAGTCTTATCTTCTAAAATAAGAGGCTCTCTAATTGGAGATTCGTAATGCATTGTTTATAGAATTAAATTTCTTTATTACGTACTTTTGTTTGATACCATACAGAAGGAGCCGTATTTAACTCCTCGAGAAGATGGTAAGCTCTAGGACTTTTTGACTCAGTATATACATCAGATTTTTCGTCTAACACATCACCAAAGGTTAAAGCACCCGTATCACAAGCAATAGAACAAGCTGTTTGAGCTTCTCCAGTGCGAACTTTTCTTCCATCTTTCTTTGCATCCAACTTAACTTTTTGAAGCATCTGAATACACATAGAACACTTTTCCATAACTCCACGCGAACGTACAGTTACATCTGGATTAAGAACCATTTTACCTAAATCGTTGTTCATGTAGAAATCAAACTGCTCGTTATCTGAGTAGTTAAACCAATTGAAACGACGAACTTTATAAGGACAGTTGTTAGCACAATAACGCGTACCCACACAACGGTTGTATGTCATATGATTTAAGCCTTCTCTAGAGTGAGTAGTAGCGGCTACTGGACACACAGTCTCACATGGAGCGTGATTACAGTGTTGGCACATTACGGGCTGGAAAACCACTTCTAAAGACTCTGCCTCAGAGGCAACTTCCATTTCCAAGAATTTCTCTATTGCAGAAACACCTTCAGCATCAGCTTTCTCTTGCGTCATATCACTAGAGTAGTATCGATCGATACGCAACCAGTGCATATCTCGCGAACGTCTAATCTCTTGTTTTCCTACAACAGGAACATTGTTTTCTGCATGGCAAGCAATTACACAAGAACCACAACCAGTACAACTGTTTAAATCTATTGAAAGATTCCACCAGTGAACATCTCGATCATGCTCTTCCCATAAAGTAATCTTTTCTGGAGCTTGAGGTCCTTTGTGAGTTTCCAGAGTCATTTGCTCATTACCAGAAGTAGGATCTTTTTGGAATGCATCAAAAGTTGTTTCCTTAACAATTCTATCTCTACCCATCATAGTATGATGAAGTTGAGTAGATGCAAACTCGTGAACCTCGCCTTCTACTTTTGATAGTGTAGCTCCAGCTAATAGCGTACTAAAGTTTGAAGCAAAAACAAAGGCATTAACACCAACACCATCACCAGCCTTACCTGAACCTTTACGTCCATAACCAAGGGCTAAACCAACTGTTTTAAATGCTTGACCGGGCTGAATTANNACAGGTACTCTAAGNGTTACACCANCAACAGATAAGTCAACAACATCTCCATTTAGAGCTCCGTTAGATACATTTTCATTTTGTAGGCCTAATTCTTTTGCAAAACGTGGAGATATAGTTAAATAGTTATCCCATGTATTTTTAGAAATTGGATCAGGCAATTCTTGCAACCAAGGATTGTTTGCAAATTCTCCAGCTCCAAGACCTGTTTTGGTATACAANACAAGATCTATAGAATCTCCAGACAANTTATTTAAAGANTCAACAGCAGCTGANATTGAGCCTGAATATGCAACTGATTTCTCNGTTGTATTCGTTTTAAAAACACCATCATGTAATGCTGAGTTCCATGAGTTGGAACCTAAGATGTTTTTACTCCAATAATTCTTAACGTATGAATAAAAATCATCTCCTAAACCAGACCAAGACATTAAAGAGGCTTGAGCTTGACGCGTGTTATATAATGGGTTGATAGTAGGTTGAACAAGAGCGAAAATTCCAGTGTAAGGATTCGCATCATTCCAACTTTCTAAATAATTATGATCGGGACAAACAAAATTCGTCACAGATGCGGTTTCATCTTTTTTCTCTGCAAAAGACACAGACATGTCAACCTTAGAGAGCCCCGATGCAAATTCTGAACCTAATGCAAGATTGTAAACAGGATTCGCATTGTAAATAATTAGAGCACCTACTTTTCCAGCGTTCATATCAGAAACAAGAGTAGTAACATCAGCGTCATTACCGTTCTTTAAATTAGACTGAACTGTGAAATCTATTGTTGATCCATTGTTAGATAATAAGTCGTTAATAGCGTTAACAACTAGATGAATATTTTTATCATTTCCACCTGCAACCACTAAAGACTTTCCCTTTGCTTTCCAAAGGTCATTTGCAGCTTTTTGNAGTTTATCGTTAAAACCACAATCCATAGATTGGACAGNTGAAANTCCAGCTTTAACNGCAATTAAATTGTATAGCTTGGTAAGGCAAAGTCCTATTTCAGAAGCCTTAACTGGCGTTCTGTAATCGGCATTTGCACCTGTAATAGATAAGTTTGATTCAAATTGATAGTGACGAGACATGGGAGATGAATTCGGGTTACGTTTTGAAGCGTAATCTTTCCCATGTCCAGCATCGAGCCAATCACCTAAAAAATCGGCTGCAAAAGACACAATTACATCTGCCTTATCAAAGTGGTAAGTAGGAATAACTCGAGTGCCATAACTGTCTTTATTTGCATCTAACATAGCAGATACAGAAAGTGCGTCGTAAACAACATGCTTTGCATTGTACTTAGAAGTAAATGAGTCAATAACAGCTTTTGTAGAGGGAGATATAAGCGACGAACTTAATAAAACCACCTGCTTTTTAGAAGCCTTAGCTTGTTTTAAACCAGAAATTACTGCTTTATCAACGTCAGTCCATGACGACTCTTGACCATTATCTAGGGGGCACTTTAAACGCGCTGAGTCGTACAAATTTAAAACGGAAGCTTGAATTCGAGCATTGANCCCACCCTTATCACAAAGTTCNTTTGACTTTAAAAATATTGGCCGACCCTCACGATTTTTGATCAATAAACTTGCAAAATCATTTCCATCATAAAAACTAGAAGCATACCAATTTGCAATACCAGCTATGGTTTCCTCAGGTTTAACAACAAACGGAATTACCTTACGAATTGGAGCTTCACATGCAGCCAAGGAGGCTGCTGCTGTACTAAAACCTAAAAACTTAAGAAAATCTCTTCGTGAGGTTGAAGATTCCGATAATTTCTCATCATCTCCTAAAAATGCCTCCGTTGGAAGTTTTTCAGCAAATTCTTTTTCTTGAAACTTTTCCAATTCTGGATTGTTCACCAACTCGCCTAAGCCTTGGAAATATGTTTTCTTTGTAGCCATATTAATTATTTCCTTTCAATATTAGTAGTGACATTTACCACACTCCAAACCACCTATTTTTTCAGCAGTGATATCTTCACCGTGATATTTCTCAACCCAATTTTCATTTAGGTCGTGGTAATAAGGATTATCTGTATCTACTTTAGTTTCCCTGTGACAATTTATACACCATCCCATTGTTAAAGGAGAGTATTGCTCTACAACCTCCATTTCCTCAACAGGACCATGGCATGTTTGACATTCTAAACCAGCAACATTTACGTGTTGAGAGTGGTTGTAATAAGCTAAATCAGGTAAGTTATGAATACGAACCCATTGTATCGGTTTTTGTTCGTAGTTATCTATGTAAGTTCTTGTTTCTACGTCGAAACCTATGGCATCATAAATTTTAGCAATTTCTGTAGTCCCTGTTTCGGTTCCACTGTTTATATAAGTATGACAATTCATACAAACATTAGCAGATGGAACTCCAGCTGATTTACTGTGACGAGCGCCTGAGTGACAATAATTACAGTCTACACCATTTTCTCCAGCGTGAATTTTATGTGAAAAGGCTATTGGTTGTTCTGGTTTGTAGCCTTGCTGAACGCCAACCGTAGACAAGCCATCCCAAGCAACTTTACCACCAAAGAGTAACATAAATATTACAAAAAATACAATAACAATTGGATTGGATTTAACCCATAAAAGAGCACCTGAAAGAAGACTTCTTTTCTCTTCACCTTTTGCGTCTTTTAAAACATTTTTAACTCGTATTAAGACAAACAAAGACAAAAGGAGGATAGCGAAAGCTGCCAACATGAGCATTTTAGACTCGTACGAGATGGAATCATTGTTCTCAGAAACTACAACAGAACCTGAAGCAACAGCCACTTCTTTTGGCCCCTGCTCTATGTAGGCTAAAATATTGTCTATATCTTCATTCGAAAACTGAGGAAAAGCGGTCATTTGAGACTTGTTGTACTTTTCATAAACCTCAATGGCTTGTTCATCACCACTAGCGATAAGTTCTGATGAATTTTTAATCCAAGAATACAACCATTCGTTTGTGTATTTTTCGTTGATGTGCCCACCCAAACCTGGACCAATTAGCTTTTTATCTTCATCACCTAAATAGTGACAAGAAGCACAATTACTTGAAAATAAACCCTCTCCTATTTCTACACTTTGTGCAAATAAGACATTAACAGATGTGGTCAATAGCAACACAAATAAGGTTAGTACCTTACCGATCAATAGCTTACCGTTTTTACTTGTCATAATTCTATCCGCTTTCTAACTTTACGTAGCTCGTTTTTCTAAATGCAAAAATAACACATTCCTTTTTGAAGAAAAACAACATTGGAATATAATATCTAGTTTATATCGGTTCTAAATTAACACCTGTTAACTTAATGATAAATGTTTATATTTGGAAAAACATAAACAACATGAAATTTAAAACGATCTTAGTAAGCTCNTTACTCTTTCCGGNATCTATTTTTGCTCAAGACTGGGANTATAACGAGNAAAAAGATTCAGTTNTCCAAAATAAAGTAGNATACATNAANACANAAAAANTAGACGATTTATTGGACAANAAAAAGCGAATTAANAGTTCAATAAATTTATACAAGGCCTACAGAATTCAGTTGTTTTCAGGAAGCAGATCTGGCTCAACTTCATGTTTAACGAAATTTAAAAAACAGTTCCCATCTACTTTAGCTGAAACGAGTTATGACCAACCTTATTTTAAAACTAAGGTAGGAGTTTATAGGACAAAACTAGAAGCAAAAAAAGCACTACTTACTATTAAAAAACAATTTAAATCGGCCTTTATATATGTAGAAAAAGTAACACTCGATAAATTGTAAAAAACCATTCACAAAAAAAGGAGTCGCAAATTGCGACTCCTTTTTTTATGTAAAGTTATTATAAAGTTCTTTTTACTTCCACTTCCTCGTAACCTTCGATAATATCGCCAACTTTAACATCGTTAAATTTATCAATATTAAGACCACATTCATACCCCTTAGCAACTTCCTTTACATCATCTTTAAATCGCTTAAGAGATCCTAGTGCACCTGTGTATACAACTACACCATCTCGAATCAGTCGAACTTTTGTATTTCTATTAATCTTACCGTCAAGAACATAACAACCTGCAATGGTTCCAACCTTGGTAACCTTAAAGGTTTCACGAACTTCTATGTTACATACAATCTCCTCTTTAGTAACAGGAGACAACATACCTTCCATTGCCTCTTTAACTTCATTAATCGCGTCGTATATGATAGAGTACAATCGAATGTCAATTTCTTCTTTTTCTGCTAACTTACGAGCTGAAGCAGATGGTCGAACCTGGAATCCTATCACAATAGCATCAGACGCAGTTGCTAGCAGTATATCAGACTCTGAAATCTGCCCAACAGCTTTGTGTATAATATTTACTTGTATGCTGTCAGTAGATAATTTTTGTAAAGAATCAGACAGTGCCTCAATAGAACCATCAACGTCACCTTTTAAGATAATATTTAGTTCTTGGAAGTCACCTAAAGCCAGACGCCTTCCAATTTCGTCAAGTGTAAGATGTTTCTGTGTTCTTATACTTTGCTCTCTCTGGAGTTGAGTTCGCTTTAAGGCAATTGATTTAGCTTCGCGCTCATCAGACATAACATTAAACTTGTCTCCAGCCTGAGGGGCTCCGCTTAAACCTAAAATGCTCACTGGAGCAGAAGGACCTGCAAGCTCAACGTTTGACCCTCGTTCATTAAACATAGCCTTTACCTTACCGGTATATTGACCCGCTAATAAGAAATCACCAACGGATAAGGTACCGGACTGCACTAACATGGTCGTGACAAATCCTTTTCCTTTATCTAAAGAAGCTTCTATTATAGAACCTTTAGCAGATTTGTTTGGATTTGCTTTAAGATCTAACATTTCTGCCTCAAGCAAAACTTTCTCAAGAAGCTCTTCAACTCCTTGACCATGTTTAGCCGAAACGTCATGCGACTGGAACTTACCACCCCAATCTTCCACTAATAAATCCATAGCAGCTAGTTGCTCCTTGATTTTATCAGGATTTGCATTTGGTTTATCTACCTTATTTATAGCAAAAACAATAGGAACTTCTGCAGCCTGAGCATGAGATATAGCTTCTTTTGTTTGCGGCATAATATCATCGTCTGCTGCGATTACAATTATTGCAATATCTGTAACTTGAGCACCACGGGCACGCATTGCCGTAAAGGCTTCGTGACCTGGAGTATCAATAAAAGTAATTCGCTTACCCGTTTTTAGAGCTACTTCGTAGGCTCCAATATGCTGAGTTATACCTCCAGCTTCTCCGGCTATTACATTTTCACGACGAACGTAATCTAAAAGAGATGTTTTCCCGTGATCAACATGTCCCATTACAGTAACTATAGGTGATCTGGATAATAAATCTTCTGGATTATCTTCAATATCTTCAATTGATTCTTGAACTTCAGCGCTCACAAACTCTACATCAAAGCCAAATTCATCAGCTACAATTGAAAGAGTCTCAGCATCTAAGCGCTGATTCATTGTCACCATTATTCCCAACATCATACACGAAGAAATAATTTGGGTAACTTGAACATCCATCATGGTAGCAAGTTCATTAACAGTAACAAATTCAGTTACTTTAATTGTTTTGCTTTCTTCATCTGCTCGCTCTTGGTCTATTACATCTTGTTCTCTTCGAACTTCTCGCTTAGACTTTCTATGTTTAGAACCTTTAGACTTACCTTTACCTGTAAGTTTGTCTAAAGTTTCAGCAATTTTCTTTTGAATTTCTTCTGCGGTTGGCTCTGCCTTAACAATTTTAGGCTTCTTACCTCTTGCAGGACCTCTACTTCCAGCTTTTTGATTTGGACGTACTGGCCTTCCCGTTCCTCCTCCAGAACCGTTATTTATACGCTTCCGTTTCTTCTTATTGTCTTTATCTCCTGAAGGGTTACTTGAAGAAGCTACTTTCTTCTTTTTTGGCTTGACAAACTTACTTAGATCAATAATCTGTCCTGTGAGTTTAGGACCACTAAGTGTTTTTGACTTGGCTCTTAATACCTCATTCTCAGTAGGTTTCGCAGCAACTACTTCTGGATCAGGTATTTTATTTAGTTTCTCTACCTTAAGTTCCTTTATATTATCATTCTTAACAGGCTTATTAACGTCAATTTTCCCAATTTGCTTCGGCCCCGTAATAGAACCTTTTGCTTTAATTACATCTTTCGAAGCAGCTGGTTTAATTGGATTAGACTCCTCTGTTTTAGGAGCCGTCTTTTGGATAGACCCCTCTTTAGATACTTCTTTCTTAGAATCAGATTTGACTTGCTTTTCAACAATAGTCTCTGTAAGCTCTTTGGGCGATTTAACTTCTGAAGCAGTTTCTTTTTTAGGAGATTCTACTTTAGCAGCGTTTTTTAAATCCTTTTTGGATGGCTTTTTTGGCTCAATTGTAATTTTACCAACCGTTTTAGGTCCTGTAAAGTCAGCCTTAGCCTTTATAACTTCTTTATCAGTAGAATTCTTAACCGCAGCAATCTTTATAGCCTCCTTCTCTTCTCTTCGAGCTTGAGCTATTTCTTCAGAACGTTTGTGTTGCTCTACGTCAGCACTAAACTCTTGCTTTAATATCTTGTAGGATTCAGGCGTAATTTTAGTATTCGGACGCCCATCGATCTCAATGCCTTTAGAAGCTAAATGATCGATAACATTCGCAATACCTACGTTTAATTCTTTTGCAACCTTACTTAATCTCATCCTTGCTATTTAAATTGTAGCGTTTAGTTGTATTTAACTCGTACTAATTTTTAGTCCTCAAATTCTGACTTCAAAATAGATTGAATCTCAACAACTGTTTCTTCTTCTAAATCTGTTCGCTTAACCAATTCGGCAGCTGATAGCTCTAATACAGACTTGGCTGTATCACACCCTATATTTTTTAATTCTTTAATGATCCAATCATCAATCTCATCAACAAACTCTGTTAATGCAACATCTTCGGAATCGTCAATATCTCTATAAACGTCAATCTCATAACCAGTTATAGATCCAGCCAAACGAATGTTTGTACCACCTCTACCTATAGCCAAAGAAACTTGATCTGGCTTTAAAAAAACCTCAGCTCTATTGTTGTCCTCATCAACAGTTAGAGACGAGACTTTAGCCGGACTTAAGGCTCTAGTAATAAATAATGAAGTATTGCTTGTGTAATTTATAACGTCAATATTCTCATTTCCAAGCTCTCTTACAATTCCATGAATACGAGAACCTTTCATTCCAACACATGCTCCAACAGGATCAATTCGCTCATCGTAGGATTCTACAGCTACTTTTGCTTTTTCACCTGGAATTCTTTCTATTTTTTTGACGATAATTAAACCGTCTGCAACCTCAGGAATTTCTTGTTCAAATAAACGTTCTAAAAACTTAGGAGACGTTCTAGACAAAACAATCCTTGGCTTTGTACCTTTCAATTGAACTTCCTTTACTACTCCGCGTACGGTATCTCCTTTTCTGAAAAAATCAGAACGAATTTGTTGATCTTTTGGTAGAATTACTTCGTTATCCATATCATCAATAACAATAACCTCGCGATTGCGTATGTGATGGACTTCACCTGAAATAATTTCTCCTACCAGTTCTTTGTACTTGTTGTAAAGATCTGTATTGTCATGTTCTTGTATACGACCAATTAAGTTTTGACGCATCGATAAGATCGCACGACGACCAAAGTCAATTAAATGTACTTCTTCAGAAACTTCTTCAGAAACCTCAAAGTCTGGCTCAATTTTTATTGCACTAGAATACTCAATTTCTGCATTATCGTCTTCAACTTCGCCATCCTTAACTACAATTCGATTTCTCCATATCTCTAAATCTCCCTTGTCTGGATTTACAATGATATCAAAGTTTTCATCAGATCCGTACTTTTTAATGATCATGTTTCTGAAAACATCTTCGATGATTCCCATTAAAGTTGCACGGTCGATATTTTTATCGTCCTTAAATTCTGCAAACGAATCTATAAGAGCTAAATTCTCCATTCTACTTTACTTAAAATGTAATTAACACTACTGTTTTACTTATTTCTTTGTAATCGATTGTACGTTTATTCACAACCGTAATTTTTCCTTTACCTGTAGGCTTAGGCTCTCTGGACTTCCACTCTAGAACAATCGAATCGTCTGTAGCTGAAATCATTTTAGCCTCAATCACCTCTTCATTAATTAAAGCAACACTCACTTTACGGCCAACATTTTTAGCGTATTGACGCTTTACTAGGGGCTCTCCAATACCAGATGAAGCTACGGTTAAAGAGAAATCCTCTTCTTCCCGATCTAAATTAAATTCAATAGCTCGACTTACAGTCCTGCAATCCGCTAGTGTTAATCCAGANTCACTATCTAAAAGGACATTGATATCATTGTTTGCNGACACCTTNAATTTTACAACAAAAATNTCTGTTCCCGCAATTCCATCTGCAATTAATTCTTCTACTTTTTCTTTCAATATCCTAAGTATAAAAAGAGGGGACTNNACGTCCCCTCTNATCTTTTCACCTTACANGGTGCAAATATACATATTTTTTCTAGTTCTTAACGTATAACTAATCTTTTATAACCTTGTATCACTTCAGAGCTTACTTTAACTAAATAGACACCAGGTGACAAATGTGACAAATCAAAGAATTCTGATTGGTTTCCATGTGCAGAAACAGATCTACTAGAAACTTTTTGACCTTGCACGTTTAAAAATTCTATCAAAACATCTTGTTTACTATCAGATGAGAAGTTGACATAGCAGTTAGAATTTGTTGGATTAGGGTACAACGAAAGTGAGGATTGAATATCGTTTTCAAATACATTTAATGGCGTTGCATATACGTATATGTCATCGATGTAAAACCAGTAATTACCCTCAGAATTGTGATGTCTAAAAGCAATGTAAACTTCTTGGCCTGCAAAGGCGCTTAAATCGATCTTTCTTTCGGTATATATAGCTCCCGGAACAGTTTCTTCAAATACGACAAACTCACCCTCATCAATTAAGGACTCCTCTTGCGAATTGTAAACAAGAACTGAATAATTATCTAAATATAAAGGATCTTCTGCTTTTACAAAATACGATAGCGTCGTATTTTCTTCAATCAACAATTTAGGTAGTCTTAACAAGTTATCAGGAGTTAACGAACTGACATTATCAATAAAAGAAGTTGAGGCTATGGCTCTGCTACTATTATATGCAACATCTTCATTATCCTCATGAGACCAAATATTTCCATCTTCGTCTCTATCCATATTTTTCCAACAATCTGTTAAAAATTCATCTTCTTCAAAATCTTCAAAGAAAGGTAAACCTACAGGAATACAACTTGTATTTTCTTCACACAGACCGTTATCAATAGTAGCCTCCATATCATAATTTAACGCATCATCGTCGGTACAACCGGCAATTTCTTCCTGTCCCTGAACATAATTCATCATTAAATCATCTATATAAAACTGACGCGTTTGAGCTTCGGGTGTCATTGATTTAAAATGAATTCCTGCCAACTCCATAATACCATTTTCAATAGTCCTGTCTTGATAAATAAAAGGCCAAATATGAATTTGCTCTCCATCTAGAGCAAGAGTAGCAACACCATTATCGATATCAACTAAATGCTTCAATTCAAACCACTCTCCGATAGGAACAGTGAATCCTTGTGAATTCTCGCTTCCAGTATTAATATAAGCAGTTCCATCGTACTCAGCATAAAACTCCATAGCAGGAATGACTTCTGCGCTATCGCAAGACATTTGATGCATGATTCTATAATAAGCAGAACCATCGTCTTCTGGAACAAACATAGAGAAACTAAATTCGTAAGCGCCGTAGTCTTTATCTCCTAAAGATTTATAAACATCAGAAGGACCGTGATAAATTAGCATTGAATTGTCGCCACTTTGAGAGTACAATTGAGATATTTGTGCTAAATTCTCAACTTCACAAACAGATTCCCAATCTTCCGACTGAGGAGCTAGTTCATTAAAAGGGGTGTACAATTCAAAATCATCAGAGGTATAAACTTGTCCAATAAAACCAACTGAAAAATCAGTGGTGTATTCCTGAGGCTCATCACTTGAATCGGTAATAATTAATTGGTAATCTCCAGGAGCAACAGCTGTCATCTCCAAATCTTGACCAATTGTTTCGCCATCGCTGTTAAGCCAGGTAATTGTTAAAGGCTCTAAACCACCAAAAACATCTACAGACACAAGACCAGATGAATGTCCTTCTGCAGTCGCAGAACTAACAGACAAATCAACACTTATTGGAGCAATACAAACATCTTTTTGTTGAATCCCTGCAGCTGAAAGCACACCATAAAAACCAGTATGAGTCTCAGTGTAAGTTGTATCCAAAGGACTTATCGTTACGATAGAAGGAACACCCGTTATACCATATGCAGCATGCGCCTCATCGCCGCCACCGTCGTAGCCACTTACCATAGGCAAACCATGAACTCCAGGGGTATATACTTGCTCAAAATCTATGCAAGCCTCAGTATCTGAACCAGTATCTATTGAGATAAAAACAACATCTCCATAGTTGCAACCAAAATCCTTAAAACCCTTACCAACAGCAGGAGCTACTTCTTGACAAGGACCACACCAAGTACCAAAAAAGTCGACAACAACGTATTTACCCTGACCTAAATAGTNGTAAAGCTCATGCGTCTCTCCTAAAATATCTGTTACAACAAANTTAGGAGCAANTNGAGGNTCCTGAGCTTTAACTGNGCTTAATAAAGCAACTAAAATAAAGAGTAATGTGTATTGTTTTTTCATAGCTAGAGAAATTACTTTTTTGTAAATGTACAAAAACAAATTTTATTTTGAATTACATCAATAACCTTACCAAGATAAGAACCAACAGCCAAAAAAAATAAAATATAAACGCAAAATAAAAAGACTGCTTAAATAAGCAGTCTTTCAGTTGTCCCACTAGGGCTCGAACCTAGACTCTTCTGTACCAAAAACAGACGTGTTGCCAGTTACACCATAGGACAAATGCGGTGCAAATTTAACTTCTTTTTTTAACAACCACAACAATTGAATAAAAAATTAGATTAAAAATTAATATTGGTCATTTAGGAGAATTTTAACTCAATAAATTAGAATTAAAAAAAGAAGACAATATATTTTTAATACATTCGCAGTAGTTTCGAAATAATAGATTAAAATCGTACAAAATGGATTACCAAAAAATTAACAATTCACTAGGCTGGCTAGCTTTTACAATCGCACTAAGCACCTATATTTTAACATTAGAACCCACAACAAGTTTTTGGGATTGCGGAGAATACATTGCTACAGCTTTTAAACTACAAGTAGGACACCCTCCAGGTGCTCCAACTTTTTTACTTTTGGGGAATTTTTTCTCAAACTTTGCATTTGGAGATGTAACTAAAGTAGCTTACATGATTAATTTAATGTCTGCACTATTTTCTGCATTAACCATTTTGTTTTTATTTTGGACCATTACGTCTTTCGCAAAACGCATACTAGGGAAAGTTCAAACACAAGGGCAACTAATCTCAATAATGGGAGCAGGTCTTGTGGGAGCTTTAGCTTATACATTTTCTGACTCTTTTTGGTTTTCTGCTCTAGAAGGAGAAGTTTATGCAATGTCTTCTTTTTTTACTGCTGTCGTTTTTTGGGCCGCCTTAAAGTGGGATGAAGAATACGATTTGGTTGGAGATTCTGCCAACCGATGGCTTTTACTTATTGCCTACTTAGTTGGATTATCAATTGGTGTACACATGCTTAACCTTTTGGCAATTCCTGCAGTCGTTTATATATATTACTTTAAAAAACATGAGACTTCAACTAAAGGGTTTATTATTACAGGGATAACTTCAATCGTAATTTTAGGCTTTATTTTCTTTGGATTAATTCCTCAAGTCATAAAATGGCTAGGTATAGTTGAGCGAACATTTGTAAATAGCATTGGACTCCCATTTAACAGTGGAACAATTTTCTTTATTGCATTGTTGGTTGCACTTATTTGTTTGGGATTAAATAAAGCAAAAGAAAATGGACGAAATCTAATACATACAGCTATTCTTGGTATTACATTTATTTTAATTGGGTATTCTTCCTTTGCTGTTCTTGTCATTCGATCAAATGCAAATACACCAATTGATGAAAACAACCCAGAAGAAGCTGTAAGCCTTTTAGCTTATTTGAACCGCGAACAATATGGTTCTACACCATTAGTTCATGGGCAATATTTTACAGCAGGCTTAGATAAAAAAGATCCATACAGCGATGGAACTCCTGTTTACGTTAAGGATGAGGAGGTAGGAAAATATATTGTTTCTGATTCAAGAAAAAACCACAGCCCAAATTTCGACAAGAAACACTCTGGCTTATTCCCAAGAATGTGGAGTCGTAATGACAGGCATGTTAAGGCCTACAAAGACTGGGGAAATATAACGAGTAGAAAAGGTAAAAAACCCAGTTTCATAGAAAACCTGAGTTACTTTTTCAATTTTCAAGTTAATCATATGTATTTCAGGTACTTTATGTGGAATTTTGCAGGAAAACAAAATGACATGCAAAGCCATGGCTCTCTTACAGAGGGACAATGGTTAAGTGGCATCCCATTTATTGACGAATTTCGTTTGGGCCCTCAAGACAACCTTCCCACTAGGCAAGCAAACAACCCTGGTCGTAACCATTTCTACATGCTTCCTTTTCTTTTGGGTTTGATCGGTTTAGTTTACCAATACAAAAAAGATAAAAAAGACGCTTGGATCATAAACTTGTTATTCATCTTTACTGGATTGGCTATAGTTATTTACATCA
>NYWQ01000041.1 GCA_002685115.1 Flavobacteriales bacterium
TTTTCCTTTTAAATAAATACCACAACGAGTACAAGCAACATGGAAACAAGGTTAAGGCCCTAAGTAGAGTCATACAAAAAGTTGGAAACGCTACTTTTATGACCAACGCAACTACTGCAGCAGGTTTTGCGACTTTTATGATCACCCAAACGCAAATTTTAGTTGAATTTGGAATTGTAGCTTCCATTAATATTATTCTTGTCTTCTTTATCTCTTTAATTATTATTCCCTCTATTTATAGTTATTTACCCGCACCTAAATCACGACATTTATCTCACCTAGAGCGTTCTTGGGTTAATAATCTTGCACGTTGGATGGAGAAAGTTGTTTTACACCATAGATCAAGCATTTATTTTTCAACTGTATTTTTAATGTTGATTGCTTTTTATGGGGTTTCAGAAATTGAAACGACGGGTAATATAGTTGATGATATACCTAAGGATGATCCAATTTCTATTGATCTACAATTTTTTGAAGAACACTTCTCGGGTGTNATGCCTTTTGAAATTATGATTGACACGCATAAAAAAAATGGTGTAAANAAGCTATCTACTCTAAAAAGAATTAAAAAACTAGAGGAGGTCTTGTTAGAATATCCCGAAATTTCAACTCCAACTTCTATTGCTAATCTTGCGCGTTTTTCAAAGCAATCGTATTACAATGGAAACCCTGATTATTACAGTCTTCCTTCTTCTCAAGAAAAAAACTTTATCTTAAAATATGCTAAAAACACTTCAAATAGTTCAGCAAGCATCTTTAGTAGTTTTACCGATTCAACCAATAGTGTGGCTCGNGTTTCTGCCAGAATGAAAGANATTGGAACTAAGCAAATGCGTGCTCTAAGAGACTCCATCCGTCCTAAAATTGATGCTATATTTCCTCCGCAAAAGTACGACGTATCTATTACAGGNAATAGCGTACTTTTTCTTGAAGGGACCACTTATTTAGTTAAAAACCTTTTTACAAGTCTACTTCTAGCTATTGGTCTTATAGCTGTTTTAATGGCTTGGATGTTTTCTTCCTCTCGAATGGTCTTAGTTTCTTTGTTGCCCAATTTAATTCCATTAATTCTTACGGGTGCCTTAATGGGGTATTTTGGGATTTCGATTAAACCCTCTACTATTTTAGTTTTCAGTATAGCTTTTGGTATTTCTATTGACGATACCATTCACTTTTTAGCTAAATACAGGCAAGAGTTAAAAGCCAATAATTGGAATATTAGAACAGCAGTTGTCAATGCTTTACGTGAAACGGGTGTAAGTATGTTTTACACTTCAATTGTTCTTTTCTTTGGTTTTTCTATATTTATAGCTTCAGACTTTGGNGGTACAGTTGCTTTAGGGCTGCTTGTTTCTGTTACGCTGTTGTTTGCTATGTTGGCAAACTTGTTACTNTTACCCTCTCTGCTTCTTTCTTTAGAACGAATTATTACAACACGTGCTTTTAAAGAGCCGCTTATTGATATTTTAGATGAAGAAGAGGATATAGAGCTTGATGCCCTAAAAATAAAGAGAAATCCNTAAAATTAAACACNGTTNTTTGGNAGTNAATATTTACACAAACCAAAGGATCTAGATANANCATATTTNTATGGTTTAAAAAAAATAGTACAAAATCGATGNGTAAACTAAAGTCCATTGAGGAATTGCAAGTTTCTTTAAATCTTGCCATAGNAAANATCCCTTTTCAGGCATCGCCTGCAGAATTGTATGANCCCATTTCCTACATCCTTTCATTAGGCGGTAANCGTTTAAGACCAGCTTTGGTTTTNATGGCCGCAGATATGTATGGTTTTGATGTTTCTAAAGCAATGCCTCAAGCATTAGGNGTAGAGCTTTTTCATAATTTTACTTTAATGCACGATGACATCATGGACGAGGCTCCGCTNAGAAGAGGGAAAACTACCGTGCATGAAAAATGGAATGCTAATATTGGAATTTTATCGGGAGATGCACTCTTTGTTAAATCTTATCAGTACATGGTTAAAGCAGAATCTAAACACCTCCCTGCTTTAGTAGATTTGTTTAATCAAACAGCATTAGAGGTTTGTGAAGGACAACAGTTCGATATGAATTTCGAAACCCAAGAAGAGGTTTCGATGCATTCGTATTTACAAATGATAAAATTTAAAACTGCTGTATTATTAGCTTGTGCTTTAAAAAGTGGAGCTCTTATAGCAGGTGCATCACTTGAAGATCAGAAGAGTTTATACGACTTTGGAATTCATATAGGTTTAGCTTTTCAGCTCATGGACGATATTCTCGATGTTTATGCAGACCAGAAAGAGTTTGGAAAACAAATTGCTGGAGACATTCTTTGCAATAAGAAAACCTGTTTGTTGATAAAAGCCTACGAAGGTGCTTCTGTTGAACAACGCAGTATTCTTGATCATTACTTTGCCCACCAAAATTTTAATGCTGAAGAGAAAATTGCCAAGGTTATGGAGGTTTATGCGCAACTTGATGTGAAATCTGCCTGCAGAGAAATGATGNATACTCATTACCGTTTAGCTATGAATTGTTTAAAAACACTCGATGTGACGAAGGACAGATTAGCTACNCTTATGCAATTTACTNANCTTTTAATGGTNCGAGAAAACTAATGGATGTNAGTCTTCAAAATATTGATGACTACACCAAGGATTTGAGTTGGATGCTAAAAGCACTCGTCCAAATTGAGCGCGAGTTTCAAAGTCAANNTTGGGNTTTTACAAAACCNGTTNATGCACAAACNGCATTTGAAGATATTGAGCAGCAATTAGANCCCAAAATAACTGCGTTAATTGCTCAACGAGGGCATGCTTACTTTAAACAAATGCTCTATAAAATTGACCTTTCCGAGCGTCAGATAGCCAAAGCATTCACGTTAACAATAGATGCAAATTTCACACATGTGCTTTCAAATCTCATTGTTAAACGGTGCTTGCAAAAAGTATTGATAAGAAACTATTACAAAAGCCCCGAAAAAGACGCCTTGGGCAGCAGCTTAGAAGAATAAATTATTTATTTTTGTTGNAAACATATGCGTTTATAAAAACGATGGACAATTACTCATTTTTAGGAGCAGCCAATACNGCTTTTTTTGAGGAGATCTACGAGCAGTATCTCAAAGCACCAGATTCAGTAGATTCTGGATGGAGAAGTTTCTTCCAAGGATACGACTTTGCGAACGAATCTTATACCGAAGAAGAACTCGAAGCTCAGTTGCCAGATTCTTTCAAGAAGGAATTTAAGGTAATCAANCTCATAGATGCTTACCGACAGCGTGGGCACCTTTTTACCAATACCAATCCTGTTAGAGAACGTCGAGACTATCAGCCAAAGCTAGATTTGTCAAATTTTGAATTGTCTGATGAAGATTTAGATACCGTTTTTCAGGCGGGTACTCAGTGTGGCATTGGAGCTGCATCTTTAAGAGCTATAATTGTTCACCTCAAAAGAGTGTACTGCCAGTCTATTGGTATAGAGTTTATGTACATTCGCGATACGAAAGAAAGAAATTGGATTAAAGATTTTATTCATCAAAATGACAACCAACCTAGCTTCGATCTTTCTCAAAAAAAACAAATATTAAAAAAGTTAAACGAGGCAGTTGCTTTCGAGAGCTTTTTACATACCAAATATGTAGGTCAAAAGCGATTTTCTCTTGAAGGAGGAGAGGCCTTAATTCCCGCACTAGATGCTTTGGTAGAATACGGTTCTACACTAAATATAAAAGAATTTGTTATTGGTATGGCACACCGGGGTCGTCTCAGTGTTTTAGCCAATATATTTAAAAAACCCTACAAACAAGTTTTTAAAGAATTTGAAGGTAAGGGGTACGAAGACGAAGAGTTTGATGGTGATGTTAAATACCACTTAGGTTGCTCTTATGACGTTACTACTGATGCTGGTAAAGATGTAAGTATGTGCTTGGTGCCAAATCCCTCTCACCTCGAAACTGTTGGGGCGGTAATGCAAGGTATTTCCAGAGCTAAAATAAACCACAAATACGCAGGAGATAATTCCAAACTTCTTCCAATTATTATTCATGGTGATGCGGCAGTTTCTGGGCAAGGAATTATTTTTGAAATTGTACAAATGGCCCAATTACCTGCTTATCAAACAGGTGGGAGCATCCACATCGTAGTAAACAACCAAGTTGGGTTTACCACTAATTATTTAGACGGCCGCTCGAGTACCTATTGTACAGATGTAGCTAAAACTACCTTATGTCCTGTGTTGCATATTAACGGAGACGACGTTGAAGCAGTAGTTCATGCCATAAATTTTGCTGCAGCCTACCGTCAGAAATTTAAGAAAGACGTTTTTATTGATTTGCTATGTTACCGTAAATATGGGCACAACGAAGGAGATGAGCCTCGTTTTACGCAACCCAAACTGTATCAAAAAATAGCAAAACACCCCAACCCTAGAGAAATATACAATCAAAAGTTGATGGCTCAAGGCGTTGTAGAAGCCAATATTGTTAAAGAAATGGCCTCNCAGTTTAAAAACTTGTTGGAAATTGATTTAAGTCAAGCCCGAAAAGAAGAGACCACAAGCATTACCCGTTTTATGGAAAAGGAATGGGCTCATGTATCCAAAGCGCACAAGCTCGATTTTGAAACTTCACCTGAAACAGGTGTTTCTCATCAAGAGCTGGCAAACATTGCCAAAACTTTGTATACCGTTCCTGCAGGAAATCAGCTTTATAAAAAAGCACTTCGCCTGGTTAAAGAACGAGAAAATATGTTTCAAAATACTGATCGTTTGGATTGGGGTATGGCCGAACTTCTTGCTTACGGATCCCTTTTATCTGAAGGTAANGAGGTGCGCTTGACAGGCCAAGATGTAGAACGAGGAACNTTTTCGCACCGTCATGCTATTTTAAGAGATTTAGATACAGAAGAGCGTATCAATTTATTAAATAACCTGGGAGAAGGAAAAGCCAAGTTTGAGGTGTACAACTCGCTATTATCTGAATACGCTGTTTTAGGTTTCGACTATGGATACGCTATGGCTTCGCCAGATATGTTAACTATTTGGGAAGCTCAATTTGGCGATTTCTCTAATGGAGCTCAAATTTTAATAGATCAGTATTTATCTGCTGCAGAAGACAAATGGGAAATTTACAACTCCTTGGTTATGCTCTTGCCNCATGGATACGAAGGACAAGGTTCCGAACACTCTAGTGCGCGTTTAGAACGTTANTTAACATTATGTGGACAATACAACATGCAAGTAGCCAATGCAACCACTCCGGCTAACTTTTTCCACTTATTGAGACGTCAGTTGCACAGAGACTTCCGAAAACCACTAGTGGTTATGAGTCCTAAAAGTTTACTGCGCCACCCAAAATGTGTGTCGTCGGTAAGTGACTTGGTAACCGGGAGATTTCAAGAGGTTATAGATGATGCCAGTGCAGAGGTAACCTCCGTTAAAAAACTAGTATTTTGTTCNGGTAAACTTTACTACGAGTTGCTCGAAGAAAAACAAAAACGCAATGCNACAGATGTTGCTTTAGTNCGTTTGGAACAGCTGTATCCATTCCCTAAAACACAATTAGATGCCATTGTTGGGAAATATAAAAACACAGCTTCTTATGTTTGGGCTCAAGAAGAACCTGAAAATATGGGCGCATGGGGTTTTGTGTTAAGACACTGGCGTAAATTGCCGCTCCAACTAGTTTCGAGAAGTGCAAGTGCTACTCCAGCATCGGGCTCTTCCAAGCGTTCTGCCAGAAGGCAGCGTGCCGTTGTAGAAGGTGTGTTTGAATTGTAAAAAGAAATTAAGAAGTCAAAACTATAGAACTATGATCGTTGAAATGAATGTTCCATCTCCTGGTGAATCTATCTCTGAAGTAGAGATTGCAAGTTGGCTTGTAGCCGACGGAGAGTACGTTGAAAAAGATCAAGAGATCTGCGAAATTGATTCTGATAAAGCCACTCTTACATTGGCTGCAGAAGAAAGTGGTGCCATTTCTATTAAAGTAGAAGAAGGTGAAACCGTGGCCATTGGTGATGTAGTTTGTACCATAGATACTGCTGCAAAAGGAAGTGCTTCTGCCACTGCAACGAAATCCGAAGCACCTGCAACTGCGGCTCCTGCCGTTAGCTCTGCTCCAGTTAGTGCTACAGAAACAAGCTATGCCACAGGAACACCTTCGCCTGCAGCTCGCAAAATGATGGACGAACAAGGCGTAGCACTCGCTCAAGGTTCTGGAAAAGGCGGACGCATTACAAAAGAAGATGTTGTAAAAGCCAAAACAGCTATGGGCAATGGTCCTGGCCCTCGTGGTTCGGAACGTAAAAAAATGTCGGTACTACGTAGAAAAGTTGCCGAGCGTTTGGTTTCCGTTAAAAACGAAACAGCTATGCTTACTACTTTTAACGAGGTAGATATGAAACCTATTATGGACCTTCGTAAAATTTANAAAGAAGANTTTAAAGAAAANTTTGGCGTAGGCTTAGGCTTCATGTCCTTCTTTACAAAAGCGGTAACCCGTGCTTTAAAATTATTTCCAGATGTAAATGCAATGATCGATGGCAAAGAAGTAATCTACTACGACTATGCAGACATTTCTATTGCCGTAAGTTCGCCTAAAGGATTGATGGTTCCGGTAGTGCGCAATGCAGANTTGNTAGANTTTNCTGGNGTAGAATCNGAAATTAAAAGATTNGCTGTTAAAGCTCGAGACGGNAAAATTAGTATGGGCGATATGCTCGGTGGTACCTTTACCATTACCAACGGTGGTGTATTCGGTTCCATGTTGTCTACACCCATTATAAACCCACCGCAATCGGCCATTTTAGGAATGCACAATATTGTGGAGCGACCTGTGGTTGTAGACGGTCAAATAGTGGTTAGACCTATTATGTATGTTGCCTTGTCTTACGACCACCGCATTATTGATGGACGAGAATCCGTTGGTTTTTTATGTGCGGTAAAAGAAGCACTCGAAAATCCAGTAGAATTTTTACTAGGAGGAGAGAAAAACGTAAAAGAAAATTTAGGTCTGTAAATTAACCAAACTTTGTGTTAAGCAGCATAGCCCATATCAATTTTTTGATATGGGCTTTGTTTTAAAAAAACATCTATATTTAAACAACTTAGTTATATAATTAAATTAATATTCTAATTGGACAGTTGGTTTCGGATTTTAAAATAGGAAAACCTCAATTAGGAGTCTTTTAGTTTTTATGGAAAAAACAATAAGCAGCAAACAATTTTTTTTAATACCCCTATGTTTAGTTTTTTTAACTACGCTAGGTTCAGGGTACATCTATTTTGGTGCTTATAGTGAAGATAAGGTATACTTATCGCTATTGTTTAAACTCTCGCTTATCATTCTCACCATTGTTCTCATTGTTAAATACCGATCATTTATTCAATGTAAACTCCGTGAGAATATCTTCACCTTTTTAGGTTCTCTTTTTTTACTATTCATTTCTGTAAACGATGTGCATAAAACTATTTTAGTAGCGAACTATGCTGTCAGTACAAAAGATCATTTCACCTTTTTATGCAATGTATTTGCTACAGGAGTTTTCGAAGAATTGTTATTTAGAGTATTACTATTCTATCTTATACTCACTAAGTATCCTGATAAGTGGAAATCTGTTTTAATAACCAGTTTTATCTTTTCTTTAGCTCACTTTTCTAATTTGTTAAATCCAGATGTAGTTAAAATAAGTATTCTTAACCAGGTTGTTTTTGCTTTCGGTATCGGAGTTTTGCTCCAGTCTTTATTACTAAGGTTTAAAAGTTTGTTTTTAATAATTACCCTGCATTCGTTACTTAATTATTTTGGATCTTACAAACTTATTCTTCTTCACCAGGAACAAACAATTCAAAACAACTATAGCTTCACAAGTTTTTTACCCTCTTTGTTTTTCGCCTTAATTCTGAATTCAATTTTAATTTTTGTCGCTTACCAACTCATTAGCTCACAACTAAAAATAGAAAAGACTCTACGGTATTAGTTGGTTTTTCATTTTTTATTTCTCTAAATCATTTCTTACCCAAAATTGCCTTGTATTGTATTCTTTACCTACTACTTTAACTGTGTTTAATCTTAAATAAATTTAGTGTATTGATAATCAGCATATTGAAATTACTCGTTAACAATCATTTAACATTTTAGATGATCGTATCTAAAAAGATAAGCACTAAATTTGTACTCAAACTTAATCCCTTTGAATTATGATGCCTAAAGTAAGATTTCAGAACAAAGAGCAGGTTCCTTTTGTAAAGGAATTGAGAAAGCGTGTAAACGGCTATTTCAAAGAAAATAAAATTTCTAGAAATGCGAACGCTCACATGGTTTTTAAAACCATTACCATGTTTCTGATTTACTTAATACCCTATGCTTTTTTATACACAGGACTTGTATCTGGAGTTTGGGCTGTTTTTTTAGCCTTAGTAATGGGAGTCGGTATGGCAGGTATTGGAATGAATGTGATGCATGATGCCAACCACGGTGCCTACTCATCTAGTCCTAAAGTAAACAACTTAATTGGTGTTTGTATTTACCTTATCGGTGGCGATGTTTACAATTGGAAAGTTCAGCACAATATTTTGCACCATACGTATACAAATATTGATGGCTTAGATGGCGATATTCATCAAGATCCATTTTTAAGACTTTCATCCGAGCAATCTTGGGGTAAAGGACATAAATTTCAGCATTTGTATGCTTTCTTTCTCTATTCTTTGGGTACACTTTTATGGTCTGTAGTTGATTTTGTTCAATACAGAAGATTTACTAAAATGGGTTTAAGTCCCGATGGTAAATTGAACAAGCCAAAACAACTTAGAAAGTTGCTTCTTTATAAAATGGCCTACTGGACCTTTATTTTTGTTTTACCAATGTTGTTTTCTCCTTTTGCTTGGTGGCAAGTTGTGTTAGGTTGGTTGCTAATGAATTTGGTTGCTGGCTTTATATTAACCGTAACCTTTCAATTGGCTCATTTGGTAGAGGGTGTCGCTTTTCCGGTTCCATCCGACCAAGGTAAGGTAGAAAATGAATGGATGATTCATCAATTAAAAACCACGGCTAATTTTGCTAAAAAATCCAGACTGGTTACTTGGTATGTAGGTGGCTTAAATTTTCAGATTGAACATCATTTATTTCCAAATATATGTCATGTTCACTACAAAAAACTATCGGATATAGTTAAGGCTACAGCTGATGAATACGGTATTTTATACAACGATAAAAAGACCTATTTGGAAGCGGTATATTCGCATTACAAAATGTTAAAGCATTTGGGNGTAAACCCNATNGTTAGTTAACTTCTNNACCTAATTTTTTTGAAGTAAATGTCTAGGTACTTTTTCTACATTTTTTTANTTGGNATCTCTTCACCTATTCTTGCNCAAGCCTCTTCTGGAACNGANAGNTTAAATAAGTGGTCTTCNAGTAGCTTAGCTTCTTTAACATTTTCNCAACTTAGTTTTTCTAATTGGTCNTCTGGGGGNCAATCTTCTCTTTCTGCTAACGGTTTGTTTACTTACCATTTTAGTTACAAAGATTCCACAATGCTATGGGACAATTCGTTCTATTTAGCTTACGGTGTTATTAGAGAGGGTAGTGTTAAGTCTTTGGCAAAAAGTGACGATAGAATAGAACTTAACACCTCTTATGGCTGGGCTGCTTTTAAAAATTGGTATTATAATTTCAGTTTTAATTTTAGATCTCAAGCAGCAAAAGGGTATGATTCTGCTGATAAAATAGAACTAATTTCAGATTTTTTAGCCCCTGCCTACAGCACAATCTCTTTAGGAATGAGTTACCAAAATAGAGCAAAAAGTTTGAGTTTTCAGTTGTTGCCACTAAGTGGAAAATCTACCTATGTTCACAATCAAGATTTAGCCAATTCAGGTGCTTTTGGTTTAAAAGGAGCAGCATATGCACCAGATGGAGAGCTAATTCAAAGAGGCTCTCTTTTTAGAACTGAATTCGGAGGCTCTTTAAATATACAGTTCAACAAGACGCTTTGGGAGCATGTTAAACTAGATACTCGCGTTTGTTTGTTTTCCAATTACAAAGGCGTATTGGCTAACATAGATGTTAATTGGCAAATGCTAATCTTTATGAAGATTACAAAGTTCTTAAGCGCCAATGTTTCTACACATCTTATTTACGACGACGATATTGCTATTTTACTTGACTCAGATCAGGACGGTGTATTCGAAAGTTTTGGTCCGAGGCTTCAATTTAAAGAACTTTTCGGTATAGGGTTAAATTATTCTTTTTAATTGGTTCTACATCATTTAAGATTTACTTCTCCAACTTGTTTTCTAAAATAGTATTCAAGTGAGTTAAAGCCATTTCTAGTTTTGTAACCTTCTCAAAAACCAAACTTAGTTTGTTGTTACGCTCTTTCATTTGGCAGGCTCTTGGGTTTAATTTTATATAGTTAAGTATGCCCTTAAAATTTTCGGACTCAAAGAAGTTTGATTGTGGATTAGCTATGAAATAAGCAATCATTTTATTGGATTTAAGCACAATTTTCTCGAATCCTATATTGCGCCCTAACCACCTAAGTTTAATTGAATTTAGAAGTTTTTCAACAGCATCTGTAACCGGACCAAATCGATCTATTAGGTCTTTCTCAAATACACTTAACTCTTTGTCGTTTTTTACATTNTTCAGATTTTTGTANAGTTGCAGCCGTTCCGATATCGAGTTTANATAGNCGTCTGGAATTAAAATTTCCATATCNGTATCTATTTGGCATTCATCTACAAAAAANGAGTCGGTNTCTTTTTTCTTGTAAAGGTCTTTAAACTCNGATTCTTGAAGTTCTCGTACTGCTTCATTCAATATTTTTTGATACATTTCAAATCCAATATCTGAGATGAAACCTGATTGCTCTGCACCTAAAATATCTCCAGCTCCACGAATTTCTAAATCGCGCATTGCAATATTAAATCCTGCACCTAAATCAGCATGTTGTTCTAAGGCCTGAATTCGTTTTCGGCCTTCTTCGCTCATGCTGATTTGTGGCGGTGTAACCAAATAACAAAAAGCTTTTTTATTAGAGCGTCCAACTCGACCTCTCATCTGGTGCAAATCACTCAAGCCAAAATTTTGTGCATTATTTATGATTATGGTATTTGCATTTGGTATATCCAGTCCACTTTCTATAATTGTTGTAGAAACGAGTAGGTCGAATTCACCTTCAATAAAATCCATCATNAGGCGTTCTAATTTCGGNCCGTCCATTTGTCCNTGTCCAATGCCTACTTTTACATCNGGACAAAGCCGCTGTATCATTCCCGCAACTTCCTTNATATTTTCTATTCTATTGTGAATAAAGAAAACTTGACCACCTCTCGATATTTCATATTGTACAGCATCTCTAATAGTTTCTTCATTAAAGCCTATNTTTTGAGTTTGAACGGNTTGCCTGTTGGGTGGTGCTGTTTTTATGGTAGATAAATCTCTNGCAGCCATTAACGAAAACTGAAGTGTTCTNGGTATAGGNGTGGCTGTTAGTGTGAGCGTATCTANATTTGCTTTNATGGTTTTTAGTTTGTCCTTTACACCNACCCCAAACTTTTGTTCTTCGTCAATAATGAGCAAGCCTAAATCTAGAAATTCCACATCTTTACCTACAATTCGATGCGTACCAATAATAATATCTAATTTACCATCAGCTAAATTTTTTAAAGTCTCTTTTTGTTGTTTTCCTGTTTTAAACCGGTTTATATAATCTACACTTACAGGAAAATCTTTTAAGCGTTTTCTNAAAGTTTTAAAATGTTGAAGCGCTAGGATTGTTGTAGGTACGAGTATGGCAACTTGTTTGTTATCGCAAACAGCTTTAAAGGCTGCTCTTATGGCGATTTCTGTTTTACCAAATCCTACATCGCCACAAACCAAACGATCCATAGGCATAGAAGATTCCATGTCCTTTTTTACGGCTAAAGTNGTTTTTAACTGGTCTGGGGTGTCTTCATAAATAAAGCTTGCTTCTAGCTCGTATTGTAAATAGTTGTCTGGACTAAAAGCAAAACCTTTTACTGTTTTTCTTTTCGCATACAATTGGATGAGATCGTATGCAATGGTTTTAATTTTTGTTTTTGTTTTTAATTTTGTTTTGGCCCATTGAGGAGAACCCAGCTGGTGTATTTTTGGCGCAATTCCATCNTTGCCGTTAAACTTAGCAATTTTATGAAGTGAGTGAATACTTACATANAGAAGATCATTGTTTCGGTAAANTAGTTTAATAGCTTCTTGTTTTTTTCCTTGGACGTCAATTTTTTGCAGTCCACCAAATTTNCCAACACCATGATCTATATGAGTTACAAAATCGCCAATTTCTAAATTGGTAATTTCATCTAATGTGATGGTTTTTTTATAGTTTTGAGCTGCTTTTAATTTAAATTTATGGTAGCGTTCAAACAGCTGATGATCCGTGTAGCACAGTAATTTGTTCTCATGGTCAATAAATCCACTATGTAAGGGCAGGAGCATGGTGTTAAAGGTAAATTCTCCCTCAATTTTCTCAAAAATACTATGAAAGCGNTCTTCTTGTTTTTGAGAAGAACACATAATTATATTCTGGTAACCTTCTTNTGTTTTTTCATTAAAATGGGATATGATAAGATCGAATTGTTTATTGAAACTTGCCTGAAAGGAGGTGTTAAAATCAATAGTCTCAATATTTTTTATCGAACTAAGCCCAAAGTAAATTGTTTTAAATGCGTTAATAGAATTTTTGAAAACCTTTGCGTTTATAAAAAGCTCATTGGGTGTAATGTGTTTTACTTCGCCCTTAATGTTATCGTAAGCATCAAATGCTTTTAAGTAAAGTTTGTCAAGTTGTCCTTCACACAAATCTTGGTCATCTATCCATACCGAAGCATTTTTTTCGAGATAAAGCATAAAGGGAATGCGTTCCTCTAGGATGTCNTTGTTCTCTACATTNGGTAATATATTAAGTTTTTTAACCTCTAAAACAGATAACTGACTGTTTATGTTAAAACTTCTTATACTTTCTACCTCATCTCCAAAAAACTCTATNCGGTAAGGGTGTTCATTAGAAAAAGAAAATACATCAACAATTCCCCCACGAATAGAGAATTGACCTGGTTCTGCAACAATATCAGTATACTCNAATCCGTATTCAAACAAGGTTTCATTTAAAAAATCGATACCTATTTCCTCGCCTATATTNAGTTTAAGTGTATTTTTAGTAAGCTCTTTTTTTGTAATTACTTTTTCAAAAAGTGCATCGGGATAGGTAACAATGCAAGAGGGCTTTCTTCTTGAGCTTAGTCGATTTAATACTTCGGCTCGCATTAATACATTTGCGTTGTCTGTTTCTTCTATTTGGTAGGGTCGTCGATAAGAGCCTGGGTAAAAAAGCAAATCTTTTTCGGAAATAAACTGCTCAAGATCATTAAAAAAGTAGGCTGCTTGTTCTTTGTCTTTTAAAATGAAAAGATGTGTATTGTCGTCCTCGTTAAAACAGCAAGCTCCAATTATGCTGGCTGCAGAGCCGTACAATCCTGATAAGTGCAGNCTTTTTTCTGAAGCTAAAACTTGAAGAACATTTTTGTTTTTTATGCGCTCTATGTATCCGTTGTGTAATTCACTTTTTTTCATTTACTAAAAATAGCTTAACCTCAATCAGGTTTCTGATTGAGGTTTATGTTTGGTCATTTCGATCTGAAATTCGATTCATTTATATGGTGCAAAAATAACCAATATTTTTGGGTTTACTATTTAGGATTCTCTTCTTATTTTTAGTTTAACAGTGCTCATATATCCTAAGGAATTCCAAACAAATATGTCTTTACTTAATTTACCCAGTATTGGATTATACTCTTAACTACCGAGTAAATAAATTAAGGATAGTAATTTTATGGACATCTCTAAAATGTAACTATAACTAAGTAACATTAGCTGTTAAAAACAAAAAAATTGTGTAGGTATAACTGAATGGTTTTACTTTAAAAACTGTAAAACCTTTTTCATCATATTTTTTGATCCAGTAAATAGGGGAGTTCTTTGGTGAATATGCTGAGCTTTAATATCAAGTAGCCTTTGGGTTCCATACGTCGCTTTTCCTCCTGCCTGTTCTGCAAGCATTGCAATAGGATTGCATTCGTATAGCAAACGAAGTCTGCCCTCTGGAGCATCTGCTGTAGCTGGGTAAATAAACATGCCGCCTTTGAGCATGTTTCGATGAAAATCTGCGACCAAAGAGCCCATAAAACGACCTGTGTGAGTTCGTTTTCCTTCTTTGTTTAATTCTTTACAGTAGGTTATATAAGATTGAACTCCTTTGTTTACCGTGTTAAAATTACCTTCGTTAAAAGATATAATCGAACCATTTTCTGGTGTTTTTATCGATGGGTTTGTAAGTGCAAATACGTCTGTCTTTGTATCAAATGTAAATGCATGAACTCCAGAACCACAGGTATAAACTAAGATTGTTGATGTGCCGTAAAGAACGTAGCCAGCTAAAATTTGTTCGTGTCCAAATCGGTTAAATTCATCTGCGGAAGTTTCGCCAGTTTTATCTCGTTTAAAAACAGAAAAAATGGTTCCAACAGAAATGTTAACATCAATATTTGATGAGCCGTCTAAAGGATCTGTTGCAAATAAATATTCGCCAGTCGTGTTGAGTTGAATAATTTCTTCATTTTCTTCACTTGCAATTGCTGCTATATGGCCACATTTTTTTAACGACTCGATAAATCGATCGTTTGCATATAAGTCCATTTTTTGAACTTGTTCGCCTTGAACGTTTTCACTTCCTGCCGCACCTAAAATGTCTACAAGACCTGCTCTATTTATGGTTTCATGTATCGCCTTAGATGCTTCTTCTACTGCCTTTAAAATCGAACATATTTCGTTTGGTTTTGCGCTATGAAACTCAGGCTTTTCTGTAATAAATTTATCGAGTATTGTTAATTTTTGTTGTGTCATAATTTTATTTNATACCTGTATTTTTAAATATATATTAAAANNNTNTAACNAATAGANTNTTNANTNTTATANNTTTTGNAAAACTAAATTTAATTNTCTTTCAATTTGTTGTTGAGCATCAAATGTAAATGACCAGATTTAAGTAAGCAGTGTTACGTATTCGATTCTTTTAATTATTTTATCTTGTAACATAAGCCTATGTTAATCATTAGTTGATTGTCTGTTCCGTTATTATCAACTTCGTATAGATCAATTTTGTCATTAAGATATAAGTTGTTGGTGATGGAAGCCATAAAACCAAATCCCTGTTCGAAGTAATAACTAGCCTATAATCCTATTGGAATATAAATAGCGTTAATTGATTCTTCTTTTTCAGGATTTACCTCGTCTATGTTAAGGTCAAATAGCATAACGTCGGCAACGTAAAATCCAGTTCCAATTAGAAAATGAAT
>NYWQ01000042.1 GCA_002685115.1 Flavobacteriales bacterium
TCGTGGTACAGTTGCTACAGGTCGTATTGAAAGAGGTGTTGCTAATACTGGAGATACAGTTGATATTTTAGGTATGGGTGCTCCAGCTGGATTACAGTCTACTGTAACTGGTGTTGAGATGTTCCGTAAAATTTTAGATAGAGGTGAAGCTGGAGATAATGTAGGTCTTTTGTTACGTGGTATTGAAAAATCACAAATCAAAAGAGGTATGGTTATTTGTAAGCCTGCTTCTGTAACTCCGCACGATAAATTTAAAGCTGAGGTTTATGTTTTGAAGAAAGAAGAAGGTGGTCGACACACTCCTTTCCATAACAAATACCGTCCGCAATTCTACATTCGTACAACAGATGTTACTGGAGAAATTATCTTACCAGATGGGACCGAAATGGTAATGCCTGGTGATAACTTAACTATTACAGTTAATTTAATTAGTACAGTAGCATTAAACAAAGGTTTACGTTTCGCTATCCGTGAGGGTGGTAGAACTGTAGGTGCTGGTCAAGTTACTGAGATCCTTTAATAAAAGGATTTATAGATACACAATTATAAAGAGTGAGTTCTTTTTGAGCTCACTCTTTTTACACGGGTATGGTGCAATGGTAGCATTCCGGTCTCCAAAACCGTCGATGGGAGTTCGAATCTCTCTACCCGTGCGGAAAAAACTTAAATTATGAAGAAGTATATTACAGAATCGATTGAAGAACTAACAAATAAAGTGACTTGGCCTTCATGGGCTGAGCTTCAGTCGAGTACAATATTAGTTGCTATTTCTTCAGTTATCATCGCTTTAATCATTAGTTTAATGGATATTGGATTTGATACGATTCTAGGAGAGTTTTATAACATTTTCTAAAACTGTAGAAGGATATATTTGATGGCTGAGTTGATAAAAAAATGGTATGTAGTTAGAGCGGTTTCTGGACAAGAAGCAAAGGTTAAGCTATACATAGAAAAAGAAATAGATCATTTGGGTATGCAAGATTTTGTTGCTCAGATACTAGTTCCTACAGAAAAAGTTTACTTAATCAGAAATGGTAAAAAAGTAAGCAAGGAACGAAACTTTTTCCCAGGCTACGTAATGATTGAAGCAGCTCTTGTTGGTGAGGTCGTTCACGTAATAAAATCGATTACTGGCGTAATAGGTTTTTTGGGTGCTACTAAAGGTGGAGATCCTGTGCCATTAAGATTGTCTGAAGTAAATAGAATATTAGGTAAAGTAGACGAGCTAGCCGAGTCTGATGAACTAATGAATATCCCGTTTGTAGTAGGAGAAACCGTAAAAGTGACAGACGGACCGTTTAACGGTTTTAATGGTGTAGTAGAAGAAATAAATGATGAAAAGAGAAAGCTATTAGTAATGGTTAAGATTTTCGGAAGAAAGACACCGTTAGAACTCAGCTTTATGCAAGTTGAAAAAGAGTAATTAAAAGATTAAATATCTGTTTTGAGTGACTCATATATAATGCTTCCTAACTCAAATTGAGGATGTTTATTAACCAAGAATAAAACCAAGAATAATGGCAAAAGAGATAGTTGGGCTCATTAAATTGCAAGTTAGAGGCGGTGCTGCGAACCCTTCACCACCAGTAGGTCCTGCCTTAGGTGCGAAAGGTGTTAACATCATGGAATTCTGCAAGCAGTTTAACGCTCGTACACAGGACAAAGCTGGAAAAGTTTTACCTGTTGCAATTACTGTTTACGCTGACAAGTCATTTGATTTTGTAATCAAGACGCCTCCGGCGGCTGTTCAATTAATGGAAGCAGCAAAAGTAAAAAAGGGTTCATCCGAATCAAACCGTAAGAAAGTTGCCAAGGTTACTTGGGATCAAGTTCGTACGATTGCAGAAGATAAAATGCCCGACTTAAACTGCTTTAAAGTTGAATCTGCAATGAAAATGGTTGCTGGTACAGCAAGAAGCATGGGTATCACTGTAACAGGAGAATTTCCTTCTGCTTAATCTTATTAAGACATGGCAAAGCTGACTAAAAAACAAAAAGAAGTTGCTGCAAAATTTGATGTAGCAAAATCATACAACATTTCCGAAGCGAGTTCAATCGTTAAGGAAACTACCTCTGCAAAATTTGATGCAAGTGTAGATTTAGCGATTCGTTTAGGGGTTGATCCTCGCAAGGCGAATCAAATGGTTCGTGGTGTTGTTACACTTCCCCACGGAACAGGTAAAGACGTAAAAGTTCTCGTTCTTTGTACTCCTGATAAAGCCGAAGAAGCGAAAGCTGCTGGTGCTGATCATGTAGGTTTGGATGACTACGTTGCGAAAATCAAAGAAGGTTGGACTGACGTTGACGTTATTATTACCATGCCTAGTTGCATGGGGAAATTAGGTCCTTTAGGTCGTATCCTTGGGCCTCGTGGATTAATGCCAAACCCGAAAACTGGAACTGTAACTATGGATGTAGCGAAAGCTGTAACTGAAGTTAAATCTGGTAAGATCGACTTTAAAGTTGACAAATATGGAATTGTTCATGCTGGTGTAGCAAAGGCATCCTTTGATGCAGCAAAAATTGCTGACAATGCAAATGAATTAATCCAAACAATTGTCAAACTAAAACCAACCTCATCAAAAGGTGCTTACATTAAGAGTATTACAATGTCAAGTACAATGGGTGCAGGTGTAAAAGTTGATTTAAAGTCTTACTAGACTTAGCTAATCTAAATACCTTAGGGTTATGACAAGAGAAGAGAAAAAACAAGCCATCGATAAATTATCCGTTTTATTAGCCGAAAGTAAAAATGTTTACTTAGCTGATATCTCAGGTATGGATGCCGATCAAACTAGCAAGTTACGTAGACTTTGTTTTAGTAAAGGTGTTGCACTACAATTAGTGAAAAACACTTTATTAAGAAAAGCTATGGAATCTTGTGTCAAAGATTACGACGAGTTGTATGATGTTCTCAAAGGGAACACTTCTATGATGCTTTCTGATGCTGCTAACGCACCAGCTAAAGCCATTACAGAGTTTCTTAAAAAGAACAAAAATACTGATAAGCCTTTATTTAAAGGTGCCTTTGTCGAAGAATCTGTTTACTCCGCAGATCAATTAGCAATTCTTGAGCAATTAAAGTCAAAAGAAGAGTTAATAGGAGACATCATCACGTTACTACAGTCACCAGCGAAAAACGTAATTTCAGGCCTACAATCAGGTGGAAATACGCTTGCTGGTCTAATGAAGACTTTAGAAGAACGTGCTCAATAATTAGTACGCACTCGATTTCCAAATAAACGAATTAACAAACAAAAACACATAATCATGGCAGATTTGAAAGATTTCGCTGAGCAATTAGTTAACCTAACTGTAAAAGAAGTTAACGAATTAGCAACTATTTTAAAAGACGAATACGGTATTGAGCCAGCAGCAGCAGCAGTTGCTGTAGCAGGTCCTGCAGCAGGAGGAGACTCCGCTGAAGAGCAAACGGAATTCGACGTTATCCTTAAGGCAGCAGGTGGCTCTAAGCTAGCTGTAGTAAAACTAGTTAAAGAATTAACTGGTTCAGGTCTTAAAGAAGCTAAAGAAATGGTTGACAGTGCACCAGCTGCATTGAAAGAAGGTATTGCAAAAGACGAGGCTGAAGCCCTTAAAGCTCAATTAGAAGCTGCAGGTGCTGAGGTAGAGTTGAAGTAATATTTCATACTCAAAAGACTCAAGGTTTAGGCTTCAAATTTCGATTTGAAGACTAAACCCTTTTGTGGTTAAGATTAGTCCATTTATTTTTCATTTAAATTTTTGTCCATTGGCTCAGACAAAATCAAGCGAAAGAATCAGTTTTGCATCCATCAAATCTCAATTAGAATATCCTGATTTTCTGGACATTCAATTAAAGTCATTTGAGGATTTTTTCCAGTTGGAAACAAAATCTGAAGACCGAGAAAACGAAGGTCTCTTTAAAGTTTTTAGTGAAAACTTTCCGATATCCGATACACGTAATAATTTTGTACTCGAGTTTCTGGACTACTTTGTAGATCCACCTCGTTATGTACTCGACGAATGTATTGAGAGAGGTTTAACTTTTAGTGTTCCGTTAAAAGCTCGATTAAAGCTCTATTGTACGGATCCTGAACACGAAGACTTTGAAACGATTGTGCAAGATGTATATCTTGGTACAATCCCTTATATGACTCCTAGAGGTACCTTTGTTATTAATGGTGCTGAGCGTGTTTGTGTTTCACAATTACACCGTTCTCCTGGAGTTTTCTTTGGACAAAGTTACCATGCAAATGGNACCAAATTATATTCTGCCAGAGTAATTCCTTTTAAAGGTTCTTGGATAGAATTCGCAACCGATATCAATTCTGTGATGTATGCTTACATCGATCGTAAAAAGAAGTTACCTGTAACTACGCTATTGCGCGCAATTGGATATGAAAGCGATAAAGATATTTTAGAAATCTTCGATCTTGCTGACGAAATTAAAGTAAGTAAAGCAGGTTTAAAGAGAGTTTTAGGACGCAAGCTTGTGGCTCGTGTACTTAAAACTTGGTTCGAAGATTTTGTGGATGAAGATACGGGTGAAGTTGTATCTATTGAGCGTAACGAAGTTTTACTTGACCGTGATATCGTTCTAGAGAAAGAACATGTTGATATCGTTATTGAAGCTGGTGTTAAAACTATTTTGCTTCATAAGGAAAATGCTGAAGCTTCTGAGTACGCTATTATTCACAACACATTACAAAAAGATCCAACCAATTCAGAGAAAGAAGCTGTTGAGCATATTTACAGACAACTTCGTAATGCGGAGCCGCCTGATGAAGAAACAGCTCGTGGTATAATCGATAAATTATTCTTCTCTGAAACAAGATATAGCTTAGGAGAAGTAGGTCGTTATAGAATCAACAAGAAATTAAATCTTGATCTTGGTCTTGACGAAGCTACACTTACTAAGTTAGACATAATTTTAATAATCAAGTACCTTATTGAACTTGTAAATTCTAAGGCTGAGGTTGATGATATTGACCACCTTAGTAATCGTAGAGTTCGTACAGTAGGTGAACAATTAAACAATCAATTTGGAGTTGGATTAGCACGTATGGCTAGAACCATTCGCGAACGTATGAACGTTCGTGACAATGAAGTATTTACTCCTATTGATTTGATAAATGCNAAGACGTTGTCTTCGGTAATTAANTCCTTCTTTGGTACAAACCAACTTTCTCAGTTTATGGATCAAACCAATCCANTAGCTGAAATTACCCACAAACGTCGTTTNTCAGCNCTTGGACCTGGAGGTTTATCTAGAGAACGTGCTGGTTTCGAAGTTCGTGATGTTCACTATACACACTANGGTAGATTGTGTCCGATCGAAACTCCTGAAGGACCGAATATTGGACTAATTTCTTCGCTATGTGTTTTCGCTAAGGTTAATAAAATGGGATTCATTGAAACACCTTACCGGAAAGTGGTAGATGGTGTTGTTNATTTNAAAACAATCCCCTGCTTATCTTAGTGCTGAAGAAGAAGAAGATCAAGTTATCGCACAAGCTAATGCTCCGATAACTAAGACAGGTACTTACGTTAATGATTTTGTAAAAGCAAGAGATACTGGTGACTTCCCTGTTACTGATCCTACAAACTTGCATTTCATGGATGTTGCACCCAATCAAATTTCTTCTATTTCTGCATCCTTAATTCCTTTCTTGGAACACGATGATGCGAATCGAGCATTGATGGGCTCAAATATGATGCGTCAAGCAGTTCCTTTGTTAAGACCAGAATCACCAATTGTAGGTACTGGATTAGAAGGACGTGTGGCATCAGATTCTAGAGTATTAGTAAACGCTAGAGATGCTGGTTTGGTTGAATATGTTGATGCNACTAGTATNGTCATCAAATACGATAGAACTGANTCAGAACGTTTGGTTAGTTTTGATGAAGATTCGGTTAANTACAATTTAACTAAATTTCAAAAAACCAATCAAGGTACCAGTATAAATATCCGACCTATTGTTAAAGTTGGAGAAAGAGTTACCAAAGGTCAAGTTCTTTCCGAAGGTTATGCCACTCAAAATGGTGAATTAGCTTTAGGTAAAAACATGAAAGTAGCCTTCATGCCATGGAATGGGTATAACTTTGAGGATGCTATTGTGATTTCTGAACGTGTTGTAAGAGAAGATATTTTTACTTCTATACACATTGACGAATACACACTAGATGTAAGAGAAACTAAATTGGGNTCTGAAGAACTAACTCCAGACATCCCAAATGTTTCTGAAGAAGCAACAAAAGATTTAGANGAAAATGGTCTNATCAGAATTGGTGCTCATGTTACTCCTGGAGATATTCTTATTGGTAAAATAACTCCGAAAGGTGAGTCAGATCCTTCTCCAGAAGAGAAGTTATTAAGAGCTATTTTTGGAGAAAAGGCAGGAGATGTTAAAGATGCATCTCTTAAAGCTTCACCTTCTTTACATGGTGTTGTACTTACCAAAAAATTGTTCGCAAGATCTATCAAGGATAAAAAGTCTCGTCTAGCCGATAAAGAAATTATTCTAGCTTTAGAAGCAGATTTTTCTGAAGATGCTGCCAAACTTAAAGTGAGATTAATTGAAAAGTTAATAACCATTGTTGCAGGTAAAACTTGTCAAGGTGTTGTTAATGAATTGGGTGAAGTTGTTATACCAAAAGGTAAGAAGTTCTCTCAAAAGCAGTTAAACGCTATTGATGATTATTCTGTGATATCTACAGATGGATGGACTACTGAAAAGGAGAAAAATTCACTTGTAAACGATTTAATTCACAACTTCAACATCAAACTTAACGACCTTAAAGGTGTTTTAAGACGTAAGAAGTTTACACTTTCCGTAGGTGACGAGTTGCCTGCTGGTATACTTAAACTTGCTAAAGTTTACATCGCAAAGAAAAGAAAGTTAAAAGTTGGTGATAAAATGGCTGGTNGACANGGTAACAAAGGTATTGTTGCTCGTATCGTAAGAGATGAAGATATGCCATTTCTTGAAGACGGAACACCTGTTGATATTGTTTTAAATCCTCTAGGTGTACCTTCCCGTATGAACATAGGTCAAATTTATGAAACCGTATTAGGCTGGGCTGGTCAAAAATTAGGAAAGAAATATGCTTCTCCAATATTTGATGGTGCCTCACTTGATGAGATTACAGAATTGACTAAGGAAGCGGGTATTCCAGACTTTGGACATACCTATCTATACGATGGTGGTACCGGTGAGCGTTTTGATCAAGCTGCAACTGTTGGTGTAATTTATATGCTTAAATTAGGCCACATGGTAGATGATAAAATGCATGCNCGTTCTATCGGACCTTACTCACTTATTACGCAACAACCATTGGGTGGTAAAGCCCAATTTGGTGGTCAGCGCTTTGGTGAAATGGAGGTTTGGGCTCTTGAAGCTTATGGTGCATCTAATATCTTACGTGAAATACTCACAGTTAAGTCTGATGATGTAATTGGTAGAGCTAAGACATATGAAGCAATCGTGAAAGGAAAAGCGATGCCAGAACCAGGACTTCCTGAATCATTCAATGTACTTTTACATGAATTGAAAGGTTTAGGATTAAANATCACTTTACAATAGTAATAATTTCAGAAGGAGTGTTCTATGAACACTCCTTATAAAAACTAATTTCTTCAGTATATGGCAATGAGAAGGAGAGACAATACACCAGAACCAAAACGCTTTACTAACATTACGATTAGTTTATCGTCTCCAGAATTTATTTTGGAAGAATCTAGTGGTGAGGTTTTAAAACCTGAAACTATTAATTACCGAACTTATAAACCAGAACGTGACGGATTATTCTGTGAACGTATTTTTGGTCCGGTAAAAGATTATGAATGCCACTGTGGTAAATACAAGCGTATCCGGTATAGAGGTATTGTTTGTGACAGATGTGGTGTTGAGGTAACAGAGAAAAAAGTACGTAGAGATCGTATGGGACATATCAATTTGGTAGTTCCTGTTGCGCACATCTGGTATTTCCGTTCTTTACCAAACAAAATNGGTTACCTTTTAGGTTTACCTACTAAGAAACTTGACATGATTATATACTACGAGCGTTATGTAGTAGTTCAAGCAGGTGGAGCAGTAGATAACGAAGGTACACCATTAGAGTATTTACAGTTCCTTACAGAAGAAGAATACTTAGATGCTCTTGAGCGTTTACCTCGTGAGAATCAGTATTTAGAAGATAATGATCCAACAAAATTTGNAGCCAAAATGGGTGCAGAGGCTTTGGAAGCATTACTTTCTGGACTTGATTTAGATGAGCTTTCTTATACTTTAAGACACAAGGCAAATACTGAAACTTCTCAACAAAGAAAAACAGAAGCCTTAAAAAGATTAGCTGTAGTTGAAGCATTCCGCGATGCAAATACACGTATCGAGAACAAACCAGAATGGATGATAATGAAAGTTGTNCCGGTGATNCCACCAGAATTACGTCCTCTAGTTCCTTTAGATGGTGGTCGTTTTGCAACTTCAGATTTAAANGATCTTTACCGNCGTGTTATAATTCGTAACAACCGTTTAAAGCGATTAATTGAAATTAAGGCTCCAGAAGTTATTTTNCGTAACGAGAAGCGAATGCTTCAAGAATCTGTAGATTCTCTTTTGGATAATACACGTAAAGCATCTGCAGTAAAAACAGAATCTAACCGTGCATTAAAATCACTTTCAGATTCTTTAAAAGGTAAGCAAGGACGTTTTCGTCAAAACTTACTAGGTAAACGTGTTGATTATTCTGCACGTTCTGTAATTGTAGTTGGACCTAACTTACTTTTATCTGAGTGTGGTATACCTAAAAATATGGCTGCAGAATTATACAAACCTTTTATTGTGCGNAAGCTAATAGAAAGAGGTATTGTAAAAACNGTNAAGTCTGCCAAGAAAATTATCGATAAAAAAGATCCTGTAGTATGGGATATATTAGAAAACGTAATTAAAGGACATCCAGTATTATTGAATCGTGCTCCTACTCTTCACAGATTAGGAATACAAGCTTTCCAACCAAAATTAATTGAGGGTAAAGCAATTCAGTTACATCCATTAGCTTGTACGGCTTTTAACGCCGATTTTGATGGTGATCAAATGGCTGTTCACTTACCATTAAGTCCTGCGGCAATTTTAGAAGCCCAGTTGTTAATGTTAGGTTCTCACAATATTTTGAATCCTGCTAATGGGGCTCCTATTACGGTTCCATCTCAGGATATGGTATTGGGTTTATATTATATGACTAAGCCTCGTAAAACAGACAAGCAAAAAACTATTCTAGGTCAAGGTTTAACTTTCTATTCTTCAGAAGATGTAAGAATTGCTTACAACGAAAAGAAAGCAGAGTTAAATGCCGTTATCAAGGTTCGTACTCATATTAAAGAGGATGGCGTATTGGTAAAGAAAATTATTGAGTCTACTATAGGTAGAGTTTTATTTAATGATGTAGTTCCTGAGACGGTTGGTTTTGTTAACGAAACGCTAACAAAAAAAGCGCTTAGAAATATTATTGGTAAAATTCTAAAAGAAACAGATATCCCAACAACGGCCAAATTCCTTGACGACATGAAGTTGTTAGGTTACCATATGGCATTTAAAGGTGGTTTATCTTTCTCTTTAGGAGATATTATTGTTCCAGATCAAAAAGATACTATGATTAACAGTGCGAAGAATCAAGTTTCTTCAATTACTGATAGTTACAATATGGGGTTAATTACCAATAACGAACGTTACAATCAAGTTATTGATGTTTGGACCAAGACGAATTCAGAATTAACAGAGCATGCTATGGATCGTTTGATAAACGATCAACAAGGTTTCAACTCAGTTTACATGATGCTTGATTCTGGTGCCCGTGGTTCGAAAGAACAAATTCGTCAATTATCTGGTATGCGTGGATTGATGGCCAAACCACAAAAATCTGGATCTACAGGTGGTGCAATTATTGAAAATCCAATTACTTCAAACTTTAAGGAAGGTCTTTCAATTCTTGAGTATTTTATTTCTACTCACGGTGCTCGTAAAGGTCTTGCCGATACAGCACTTAAAACAGCCGATGCAGGTTACTTAACACGTCGATTGGTTGACGTAGCTCAAGATGTAATCGTATCTGAAGTTGATTGTGGTACACTACGTGGATTACAAGGTGTTGCTCTTAAGAAAAATGAAGATATTGTTGAAACACTCGCGGAGAGAATCATCGGTAGAACTTCCCTTCACGATGTTATTCATCCTCTTACAGGAGAATTGCTTATTGCTTCGGGAGATGAAATTACTGAAGAAATTGGTGAAGCTATAGGTAACTCACCTATAGAAATGGTTGAAATTCGATCTGCTCTAACATGTGAAACCAAGAGAGGTATTTGTTCGAAATGTTACGGTCGTAATCTTTCTACCAACCGAATGGCTGGTGAAGGTGAAGCTGTTGGTGTAGTTGCTGCTCAATCTATTGGTGAGCCAGGTACTCAATTAACTCTTCGTACGTTCCACGTTGGGGGTACAGCATCTAATACTGCCGAGGAATCTACTCTTAAAGCTAAATTTGATGGTACCTTAGAAATTGATGAGTTAAGAACTGTAAAAGGTAAAGATTCAGAAGGGAAGGATTCAATTATTGTTATTGGTAGAACTGCCGAAATGAAATTAATCGATCCTAAGACAGGAATCACACTAGCTACCAACAACATCCCTTACGGAGCAACAATGTTTGCTAAAGATGGCGATAAATTAAAGCAAGGAGCTGTAATTTGTGAATGGGATCCATACAA
>NYWQ01000043.1 GCA_002685115.1 Flavobacteriales bacterium
TTTAGCCATAAATTTCACCTATTTTATTAGCTTAACTTACCTTTGCTCTAAATTTATTTATAATGAAAGTCTTTAAATTTGGCGGTGCGTCTGTAAAAGACGCACAAGGTATAAGGAATTTAGCACAAATACTTAAAGAGTACAAAGGCGATAATCCTTTTGTAGTTATTTCTGCTATGGGGAAAACTACTAATGCTCTTGAACAAGTCGCTAGATCCTTTTATTTAAAAAAAGACAACACCTCAAATCTTTTAAAGGTTGTAAAGTCTTTTCATCAAACTATTTTAGAAGAACTTTTTGTCGAGAATCATTCCGTTTTTGACGCGGTGTCCAATTTGTTTGTAGAAGTAGAGTGGGCTTTAGAAGATGATCCAAGGCCAGATTATACTTACGAATACGATCAAATAGTGTCTATCGGAGAATTGATTTCTACCACTATAGTTAGTGCTTATTTAAAGGAAGTAGAACTGGATAATATTTGGTTAGATGCCAGAGATTTTATTAAAACTGATAACAAGCACAAAGCTGCTAATGTAGATTGGAAATTAACTTCTCAATTGATTCTTAAACATGTAGCTAAAAATAAGTTAACCATAACTCAGGGATTTATTGGTTGTACTTCAGAGAATTTTACGACTACATTGGGTAGAGAAGGTTCTGATTACAGTGCGGCTATTTTTGCTACGATTTTAAAGGCAAAAAAATTAGTTATTTGGAAGGATGTACCGGGCTTTTTAAATGCTGATCCTAGGTATTTCCCTAGTCCAAAAATAATTAGCAAACTTCCTTTTCAGGAAGCAATAGAATTGGCTTTTTATGGAGCTTCAGTTATTCATCCTAAAACACTTCAACCTTTAAAAAAGAATTCTATACCTCTTGAGGTAAGATCTTTTTTAGAGCCAAGTGATGTAGGAACCTGGATTTCTGACAGTCCCGAAATAGAACCTGAAACGCCTTTTTATATTTTAAAGAAAAATCAAACCTTACTCTCTATTTCTTTGAACGATTTAGATTTTATAGTCGAGAACAATCTTTCTCAAATTTTCTCTACTTTTTCATCGTATAATGTTAAAGTTAACTTACTCCAAAATACGGCTGTTTCTTGTTCATTTGCTATCGATGTTGACGATTTGCTTTTTGACCGTCTAATTGCTGATCTTTCGGTTTATTTTAAAGTTAAATACAACACTGGACTAGAGCTGCTTACAATTCGTCATTATAAAGATGATCAAATTCAGAACTTAATAAAGGATAAAACAATACTTCTTAGCCAAAAAAACAGAACCACTATTCAAGTATTGCTCAAGAGTTAACAACACCTTAGTGCTTTATGTTTTACCGGTCTTTTCAGATGATTTTTGATGCGCACTTAGTTAACTAAGTTGTAAATGGGAATGACTAAAAGTAATGCGGGAAGTAAATTGCTTACTTTAATTTTTAGTATTTCAAGTATATTTAAGCTTATTGCCATAATAAGTACCCCTCCAACAGCAGAGAGTTCTGTAATCATATCTGGTTGTAAATACCCTTCAAAATAAAAAGCACCCCAAGTTAAAATCGATTGAAAGAGAAGTAGCGGTAAAGCAGACACAAGTACTCCTATTCCAAGGCTAGAGGCAAGTAAAATAGAAGTAACACCATCCATTAAACTTTTTGTGTATAAAAGTGTCTTGTCATTGTTTATTCCTTCTTCAATTGCACCTACAAAGGTCATAGAACCGACGCAATACAATAAAAAAGCGGTTATTAGACCCTCGGAAAATAATTTATCCTTGCTCTTTACCTTTTCTTTAATAAGACGACTAACTTTGTCTAGAATCCTTTCTATACAGAGTAATTCACCGATCAGTACACCCAATACTAGGCTGCTTAATAAGAGTAATACCTGATTTGTTTCCAAAGCCATTTTAGTTCCTAAAATCAGTGTAAACAGACCAATTACTTGAAAAATGCTTTTTCGAACTCGATCTGGAATAAATGACCCAAGTCCTAATCCTATTAAGCTTCCAATAATTACTGCAAGTGCATTAACAATACTTCCTATTGGTATTAACATGTGCATTATAATTAAGATATTAAAACACTATTCTTCCGAAAATTCTACTAGTTTTCTTCGGTAATTGCTAAATAATTTAGATTTTGAAATAAAGCCAATGTATTCTCCCTGACAGGTAACTGCAAGATTCCAGGCTCCAGTTTCTTTGAATTTTGCCATAACTTTATCCATAGGATCATACAACTTAATGGAACCCATTGGTTGGTGCATTAAATCTGACACTGTAAATTTAGTATACAGACTTTGGTCAAACATTACTCTACGAATGTCATCCAGATTGATAATCCCTAAAAATATGTTGTTTTCATTTACAACGGGAAAAATATTGCGCTTAGATTCTGCTACGACCTTTACAAGCGTTCCTAAATTCATTTCTGGCTGTATAGTGGAAAAGTTTTTTTCTACCAGTTTATCTAATTGCATCTGCATTAATACAGCCTTGTCTTTATTGTGCGTCATCAATTCTCCTTTTAAGGCTAATTGAAGATTGAAAAGTGAATGTGGGATGAAGTATTTTGAACAGACATAAGAAATAGCTGCTACAGTCATTAGAGGTATAAATAATTCGTATCCACTTGTTATTTCTGCTATCAGAAATATAGCTGTTAAAGGAGCGTGTAGAACTCCAGCTATAAGCCCAGCCATAGAGACTAGACTAAAATTGCTGATTGATAATTCCAGTAAAAAAAAGTGATTGATAAACTTTGCAAATACGTAGCCTAGCGCAGAACCTAAAAAGAGTGCTGGAGCAAAAACANCTCCAATACCTCCAACACCAACAGTAACTGAGGTGGCTATTATTTTAAAAAAAATCATCGAAAATANAACTAAAAGCAAAGCTGTTTCACTCGTGCAGATAGATTCCACGTAGTTTCCTGTGATGATTTCTTGCCCTTTGTCTGCTAGTAGTAAATTTATCGTTTCAAAACCTTCTCCAAATAAAGGTGGGATTATAAAAATTAAAACGCCTAAGAATAATCCGCCCAAAATTGCTCGGTTAATTTTGTGTTTTATTTTTTTTAATAGGTGAGTGGTTTGGTAAAAAACTTTAGTGAATAATACCGAAAGAAAACCACAAAAAANNCCGAGTANAATGTACCAGTATAGATTACTTACTTTAAATTGTTCTACAAGGTCTATGTGTAAGAGTAATGCATCGCCCAAAATTAAGCGAGAACTTATGGTNGCTGAAACTGATGCTATAAGCAAAGGTATTATAGAGGCCATTGTAAGGTCAAGCATTAGTACTTCCATAGCCAAAACTAAAGCTGCAATAGGGGCATTAAAGATGCTTGCAATNGTTCCAGCAGTAGCACATCCAATNAGGAGCATTCTATCTTTAAAATTGAGATGTAGCATACGAGCTAAATTNGAACTTANTGATGAGGCACTGGAGGCTGNAGGTGCTTCTAGTCCTATAGAACCTCCAAATCCTGCTGTTAAAATAGATGAGATTATTGATGAATACATATGATGTCGTTTCATAATCCCACTTCGCTTAGCAATAGCGTACAATATTGTAGAAAAACCACTGCTTTCGGGTTTTCGTACGATGTATTTGGTCCACAGTACTGATGCTACAACACCTATTAAAGGAAGTACTAGTAAATTGTAGTTTTCCCAGGTAGAGGATGTGGATGCATCTCGTAAATAATCACCTAAGCTATGTGCAGTATTTTTAATAAAAACAGCTATTAATCCCGAGCCTACTCCAACAAGAAGACTTAATAGCATTATGAATTGCCTATGGGAGATTGTTTTAAGTCTCCAAATTAAAAATCTTTTTAAAAGTGTTTTTCTTGGCATTTAAAAGAAAAAATAGTTGTGTGTTCTATTTTGAAATAATACGGACTATTTCACTAAAGGTTTAAATTAGTTCCATTAATGTTAGCCACATCTGATTTTTTTGGCAACAAACGAAGAAGTAGGCATGCTATTTTTTCGATTATATTTCTCATCTTTTAGTTTGCTTTTTTAGAGCGTTTGTTTATCATGAATGACAATTGTAAACTACAAATTTCAAATCTTCTCTTACAATATCTACCTTGTGAAATAGTTTGTAGAGATGTGTCTTAGAGTTTAGGTGATTGCTCGTAACCATCTGAAATGAGCCTCCTTTTTTGAGACATCTTTTAACTTCTTTAAATAATTCTAAAGCGATTTCAATATTTGTTTCGTGTTCAAAATGAAATGGAGGGTTTGAGACAATCAGATCAAAAGTTTGATCCTCAAAATTATCTAAACAGTCGTTGTAATGAAATGTAATGTTATCTCCTTCGATATTCATTTTAGAGGATTCTAACGCAAGTATAGAGTCGTCTAAAAGATCTATTTCAGCATTTGGTCTTTCTTTTTGGACTGCATAAGCTATAACACCATTTCCAGAGGCAAGATCTAGAATTTTGTTGTGGTCCATTCTAACATCCATATTTTCCATAAAAAATTGGGATGCATAATCTATATTTTTGGCAGAAAACACCCCAAAATGTTGCTTAAAAGTTTTTTCTTTTGAATAAAAAATCTCATTCAGATAAGTTTTCTTTTTTACTTCTTTTTTCTTTTTAAGAACAAGGACTCTTGATTTTTTCCATGCTTTTGATTGTGTGCATTCTTCAAAAAATTCGGAAGCTATTGAAAGGTATTGTTTCGAGAAATATTTGGTCATAAATCCACATACTACTTCACCTGATTCAGCCAAAGAATGGTGTATTTGTGAAAGTTGTAAACGAAATAGATCTAGTGATTTAGGTATTTTTATAAGCGCTAACTCATAAAGTTTGTCGCTTTTACTAATAGAGTTATTAGTTGGCAAATCAAACGTTATGTTGTTTGTTTTAAAATTAAGTATTAGGGCTTTTTCTTGACTTTTGTAATCTAGTACAACGAGAGGATTATATTGTGCTGTAAAGAGGCTCAAGAATCCAAATCTATCGTTAAATATTACTGTATTTTTTTTTGAAGTTTTTGTTTCTTCTAAGAAGTTTAAAATATGCTCATCTGCAGCATTCCAAGCTTTTAAAGACTTACTCTGTGTTGGAGGGTAGCGTTCAATCGTATAGGTGTTTTCTTTGAAAGTATAATTCATTTAGTTAAGCTCAAGTACTGTTTTTATTCTCTCAACAAAATCCAACTTTTCCCAAGGAAATGTTTCGATTTCTTTGGTGATGTGTTGACCTGCTCCTATATCAAAACGCTTTGTTTTCTTTTCTGGAACTCTTCCCATATGTCCGTATGCTGCCGTTTCACTGTAAATAGGGTCTTTAAGTTTAAACCGCTCTACAATTGCAGCCGGACGCATGTCAAACAATTCATCAATTTTTTCTGCTAAGTTACTGTCGCTCATTTTAACTTTTGATGTTCCGTATGTATCCACAAATATGTTCATAGGTTTTGCAACACCAATAGCATAGGCTACTTGAACCAGTATTTGGTCTGATACACCTGCNGCAACTAAGTTTTTAGCNATGTGNCGTGTTGCGTAAGCGGCAGATCGATCTACTTTTGAAGGGTCTTTNCCTGAGAAAGCACCNCCACCATGGGCTCCTTTACCCCCATAAGTGTCTACAATAATTTTTCTTCCTGTAAGTCCTGTGTCACCGTGAGGACCTCCAATTACAAACTTTCCTGTAGGGTTAACATGGTATTTTTCATTGCCAAATAAATCTACAATGTGTGCTGGAAGTTTTTTCTTTATTCTTTCAACTAAAATGAACTTTACATCTTCTTTAATTTTTGCCAACATTTTATCTTCTTTATCAAAGTCATCGTGTTGGGTAGAAATAACAATCGTNTCTATACGTTCTGGTACATTTGTNTCAGAATACTGTATTGTNACTTGNGANTTAGCATCTGGGCGTAAGTAGTGCATTACCGAATGGTTTTCTCTGCGTATTTCTGCTAATTCTTGAAGCAATAAGTGCGAAAGACTTAAGGCCAAAGGCATGTAATTCTCTGTTTCGTTGGTCGCGTAACCAAACATCATTCCTTGGTCTCCAGCTCCTTGTTCTTCATAAAGACCTTGTCCAGTTTCTACGCCTTGACTAATATCTTCGGATTGCTCATGCACTGCAGATATAATACCGCAAGATTCTGCATCAAATTTATACTCTGATTTTGTGTAGCCAATTCGCTTTATTACGTTGCGAGCTTGCTTTTGTAAGTCTACTGAAGCCGTTGATTTTACCTCTCCACTTATAACAGTTAATCCTGTTGTTACAAGTGTTTCGCAAGCTACTTTTGATTCTGGGTCTTGTGCCAAATAGGCATCTAATATTGCGTCGGATATTTGGTCNGCNACTTTGTCTGGGTGTCCTTCTGAAACAGATTCAGATGTNAAAAAATAAGACATATCTATTTTTCTTTAGTGTAATTTATAAATAGTCTGATATGAGCTGTAGCGATAGGAATCTGCTTTAGCCTTTTTTTGAGTGGTAGCAATCAGTCAAATTCATCCACTTACAGTNNGCAAATATACTAATTCGTATGGTATAGNTNNATTAATTTTTAAAGTAATTAAGNTCGTTGGTATTTAATGTATAATAACGAAAAATAGGGTCTCAGAGTTACCTAGTCCATTAAAATTTAAGGCATATATTCCTTGATTAAGATGCTTTAAATTCAATTTTTTTTCTTCATTAGTGTCTAGGTAAACATAATTTTCTTGGTAAACAATTACTCCGAAAATCGAATAAATAACGAGGTCTCCCTTAATGGTTTGCTCTGAGTTGTTTACAAAAGTGAATTCTCCTGTATTTGGATTTGGGTATAGCTCCAAGAATGAAGTTCCCAAATTTTCTGTACAATCAAAGTTGAAATGATCCGGAAAAATAAAGCGATTCATATTTTCTTCAACCGCACAGAGCCTATTGGCTAAAAATCCAACCAATTTTTCTTCAATATCTCTTTCCCATTTAGAATAACTTTCTGGGTACTCCCATCGTTCAATATGCGAATCTATTTCGTTTTTATAAAGCTCTTTAATCGGCTTAACTTTGTCTAAAATAGAGCTGGTAGCGAATGTTGTGTTTAGTATTTCTGCATACCGATTTATAAATTTATCGAGAAAGTTGTTGTTCGTGATTAAATTCCTAAATAGGAATGTTGATTCTGGAGCATTTGGCCACGTAATTGAAGTATCCGTATTTAAACAATGTACAAACATGTTTTTATTAGCATCAAGTAAACCTGCATCTAAATCATAAAAGATCCATCTCCATTTGCCATCTTTAGTCTTAGGTCTCCATAGTTTACTATTGTTAGATGGCCAGTCCTTATTTGCAAAGAACATTTCTGCAATTTGATAACTTATAAAGTTGTCAATATCTATTTGTGTCTTTACGTACTCATAATTTTTTNGTATTGATAAGTCATTGTTTTCTATAAATTCGACTAAACTTTTGTAGTGACTATTATCTCCCGCAAAAACTAAATTAAAGTTGCCTCCAATTAGNTCTATTGAATCTTTGTCTATATTGAATTCGTACTTAATGTAATGTTTATCAATTCGGTCTCTGAGGCTATGAATCCCCCAATATTCTCCATTAATAAAAACAATTACNGGTTGAAAGTCTTGAGTTTCAATATTCAAATCTTTTGCAATATTATGCGCTAAAACATCTTTAATTATAGACTGATCATTCCACGATCCCATGGTTGTTCTAAGTAAAAATCTTTTGAATTCTACAGTTTCTTTTTCTGGAAATAGTCGGTGTTTAAAATATTCTTTACCGTATTCTTTTCTAGCGTATATACGAAGTGATTTTTGAGCTGCCTGTCTTGTTTTACCTCCATGTATTCTAATTCCTGCATCTTGATGGAATTCCACTCGTCCATCTTCACTAAAATACTCTATGTGGATTGGTTTCTCCCATTCTATTCCCGACTCAAAATAATTGCCAGACCATTCNGGATTGTCTAGTTTAAAGTTNATTCCAGGAACNTAAATNCCACTATCGCTGTCAAATAAATTAGANTCTTCTGTAACAATAGACAGAATAGGGTGCTTGTATTTTGAGAAAATATTTTCATCAATGAAATAGGTTTGGGTATAGACCCGACTTGTATTTTGTCCATTTTTAATACTTACACTTCTCAGTGTGGTTGCTTTGTCTAGGTTTTTAATAGGAGCCTTCCATGCCTTATAGCTGATAAGTGATTGTTCAGGGCTCGATCGGAATTCTGAAAAGTAATTCGGGTTAGCTGTTCGGTTGTAAATAGTTATGGAGTCTGAAAATACCAGAGAATTAACTGTCGGAATACTTCCATCTGTTGTGTAGTAAATNGTGTCGTTTCTTAGCGACTTAATATTTAATTTAAAGCCTTGCTCAAAATAGCCGGCATTTTCAGAAAAAACAAGTTGGCTTGTATTGTTGTTTGAAGTTCCTGGGCTAGGTGTGTCTAAATTCACTAAATTACTTGTACCGTCTGGAAGTCTACCGAAACTTTCATTTTCTTCTAAAATTATCGGTCTTATAGAGTCAATTATATCGCCTGAAGGATTTGTTAAGTAAAGAGCCTCTCCAAGCGAAGATATTTTAAAGTTTGTGTGAAGTTCAGCTCCATGTATAGTATCCTTTCCTGAAGCATATACCAGAAGACTGCTTTGAGAAGGAATGTTGATGTCTGGAAATCGCCATTTATCTAGCTGGTCTTTATTGTCAGATAATTTATAATTGANAAGATTAATCGAGTATTGATGACTGTTGTACAACTCTATCCAATCATTNTATTCATCGTCAGTTCCGAGAATAATAGTCTCGTTTTTTGACATAAATTCGTTNATTGTAATCTGTTGTGCCTGGCATTTAAAANNAAAAANANTAGCCNANATTAANCCCACCAACANTTTTTTCATNCANAAAANTNTTATTTGATTGNTTTTAATTGGTGAGTTTATGGAAGATATCCTCCAATTTGTTCTCTTCTAGGCTCATTTGAAGTACTGTNAATTTTTTAGCTACGGCAAATTCAAACAATTGTTTTCTTAAATCATGGCAAGCATNAGAAGTGATTTTAAATTCATTTGTTCCAATTTCGTCAACTTCTTCAACATTCTNNATTGCNTGTAGCTCATTTTTAAAGACCTTTTCGTTAAATNAAATGGTTATTATGTTTTTGCCATCTTTACTCTTGCGTAATTCTTCAATTGTTTTATTAGCAACGATTACCCCTTTATTAATAATGATTACTCTATCGCATATTGCTTCTACTTCCTGCATGATATGTGTNGAGAGCAATACTGTTTTATCTNCACCCATTTCNTTTATAAGGCTTCGTATTTCAACCAACTGATTTGGATCTAATCCGGTTGTTGGTTCATCTAGAATAAGGACTTCTGGGTTATTTAATAGTGCTTGCGCTAAACCTACCCTTTGTCTGTAACCTTTAGAAAGTGAGCTAATTAATTTGTGCTGCTCATTTTTAAGTCCTGTTTTTTGAATCATGTCATCAATCCTACAAGGATCTGCTTTGTAAAGATTCACAATAAAGCCTAAATATTCTCGAACATACATGTCAAGGTATAAAGGATTGTGCTCTGGTAGGTACCCAATTTTACTTTTTGCCTTTAAATTTTCTTCACATACATCTAGGCCGCATATCCGAACTTTTCCTTGCGTCTGAGGTATGAAACCAGTAAGTATTTTCATCATGGTNGATTTACCAGCTCCGTTTGGACCTAAAAAACCCACAATTTCACCTTTACAAATTTCAAAGGAAATTTCGCTAAGTGCTTTTTGAGAATTATAGAATTTACTTACGTTTTCGACTTTTATAGACATCGCCACGAATATAGTTCATTTTAATATTTAACTACAAGACTGCGGTTCATCAATTTTTGAATTTCCTTGTTTAATTAATTAAATTGAGAAAAAAGTTTAGATTTAATTCATNTGAGTCCATAAGTTTTTTGCTAATGGCTTTTATTTTAAATATATTTATTTTAAATAATAATAAGCAATTTTATATCTTAATGTAATTGTGTCTCTCGAGGGAAGAGTTATTACAATGGAAGGGCTTAAAATGTAAGCCCTTTTTCTTGCGAACGTATTTCACCTTATTTAGTAAAAAAATCAATTTCAAATCCTATCTTTGGAGTTATGCAAGGAGTGGTCGTAAAATCTACTGGTAGTTGGTATAGTGTGCTCACAAATGACGGGGTGCAGTTAGATTGTCGTATACGTGGTAAGTTCAGAATTCAAGGTCTTAAAAGTACGAATCCTGTAGCTGTAGGCGATAGAGTTCTACTCGATCTAAACGGTGAGGATTATTTAATTTCTAAAATTCTTGAGCGTAAAAATTACATCATCCGTAAATCGGTTAATCTGTCTAAGCAAGTTCACATCATTGCAGCTAATATAGATCAAGCTTTCCTTATTGTAACCTTAGCTTCTCCAACTACATCAGTTGGTTTTATAGATCGGTTTTTAGTGACAGCAGAAGCCTACCAAATTCCAACAGTACTTGTTTTTAACAAGGTTGATTTATACGACGAGTTTGATCGTGAATATCACGATGAGATTGTTCAAATGTATACTAAATCAGGCTACGAATGTTTGGAAACCTCTGCCTTGGATCAAATGAATATTGATTTGCTTACCACAAAAATGACAGCTAAAGTTACGCTTTTGTCTGGCCATTCTGGCGTTGGGAAATCTACATTAGTTAATGTAATTGATACTGAGTTAGACCTTGTGACTCAGCAAGTTTCTGAAGCTCATAATAAAGGAATGCACACTACAACATTTGCAGAAATGTATCCCTTACATTTTGGGGGTTTTATAATAGATACTCCTGGTATTAAAGGATTTGGTTTGGTAGATGTAAGTGAGTTCGAATTGGCAGATTATTTCCCTGAAATACTACGTTTAAAAGGTCAATGTAAGTTTCACAATTGTAAGCATGTAAACGAGCCTAAATGTGCTGTTAAAGATGCTGTTGCAGTTGATGAAATTCATCCTGTTCGGTATGAAAGTTACTTGTCAATTTTAGAAGACGATGGAAACCAATACCGCGAATTTAAATACCATAAATGAGAGTTACCCTTCAAAGAGTGACTGAGGCGTCTGTAGTGATTAACGATATTCTTTATGCAGATATTCAGCAAGGTTTAGTTGTTTTCTTAGGGATTACCAACAAAGACTCTACTGAGGATATTGAATGGCTCTGTAGAAAAATATGTGCACTTCGTATATTTAATGATGCCTCTGGTAAAATGAACAATTCTCTATTAGATGTAAAGGGTGAGGTTTTGGTTATAAGCCAATTTACCCTTTATGCAAGTACAAAAAATGGCAATAGGCCTTCGTATATAAAAGCTGCGAAACCAGACATAGCTATTCCTTTATACAATTTGTTTATCGCCTCTATTGGCGCTCTTGTTTCCGGGGCTGTTAAAACAGGTGAGTTTGGAGCTGATATGAAAATCTCATTGATCAACGATGGACCAGTAACGATTCACTTAGACTCAAAAGTAAAAGAATAATGGACTTAAAAGAACTTCAAGTAAAAGTTGACGATTGGATTCGTGAACATGGTGTACGCTACTTTAATGAACTGACTAATATGGCTATTCTTACTGAAGAGGTTGGGGAGGTAGCTCGAATTATTTCTAGGCGATATGGCGAGCAGTCAGAAAAAGAATCAGATAAAAACAAAGACCTCTCAGACGAGTTGGCAGATGTTTTGTTTGTTTTGATCTGTATTGCAAACCAAACAGGAATTAATTTAGACGATGCAATGAAAAAGAATTTTGATAAAAAAACAAGAAGAGACGCTAAGCGTCATATAGAAAATGACAAGTTGAAATAAAATCGAATCAAAAAAAAAGCTGTTTCATATGAAACAGCTTTTTTTTTGATTCTAAAACTAAGACTTACTCAGCGAAAGGAACAACGCTAACATAAGATCTATTGTCTTTCTTTTTCTTAAATTGGATACTGCCATCGCAAAGTGCAAATAAAGTATGGTCTTTACCCATACCAACATTTTCACCTGGATTGTGTTTTGTACCTCTTTGTCTTACGATGATGTTACCAGCGATAGCTAATTGACCACCGAAAATTTTGATTCCAAGTCGTTTTGATTCCGATTCACGACCGTTTTTGGAACTACCGACACCTTTCTTATGAGCCATGTTTCAAATTTTTTTTCGTTAATTAATTAGGCTTCTACTGATTCAGCTTTAGGAGCCGCTTTTTTTGCTGCTGCCTTTTTAGTGATCGTACCGATTGTTATCTGAGTAAGATGCTGACGGTGACCATTTTTTACTGTATAGCCTTTTCTTCTTTTCTTTTTGAAGACAATAACTTTGTCTCCCTTAAGGTGGCTCTCAATTTTTGCTGAGACTTTTGCACCTTTTATAGCCGGGGCGCCAACTACTACTTTACCACCATCCTCAATTAAAAGAACATTGTCGAAAGTTACTTTCGAGCCTTCTTTTCCTTCAAGACGGTTGACAAAGATGCGCTGATCTTTTTCAACTTTATATTGATGCCCTGCTATCTCTACAATTGCGTACATCTGCTATTTTTGGTTAATTAAAAAATACTAATTTGGTCTGCGAAATTAAGCAATTAATTTGAATTGACAAAAGTACATCAGTATCTTTTGTTTACAAGAAAAACTCCTGCTAATATTATTAGGAATCCAATGATGTGATGCGA
>NYWQ01000044.1 GCA_002685115.1 Flavobacteriales bacterium
GAATTTGCTTGTACTCAAAAGATATTTGGATGTACGAATGAACTTGCTATTAATTACAATCCTAATGCTACTATTTCTAATGGTTCATGTTTGTCAATAGTAATAGGTTGTAACGACAACGGAACTCCTTTCCTTGATGCGTTTAATAATTCGACTGGTGAAGAAATTGCAGATGGTTTAGATGATGATTACCAATTCGATTTGGATGAAGATGGTGTACAAGCATTAAATTTTAATCCTTTGGCTAATCAAAATGATGGAAGTTGTGTTGCATTAACTTATGGGTGTGACAATCCTTTAGCATTTAATTACAATCCAAACACTACCCTTTCAGACGGTTCGTGTATTCCTGTAGTGATCGGTTGTACAGATCCTTCAGCTTCAAATTACAATGCGAATGCAAACACAGAGTCTACCATTTCTACTTGTGTTCCTATTGTATATGGATGTAGAAATGAGTTGGCCGATAATTACGATCCTAACGCAACTGTTTCAGATGGCTCTTGTGTTATACTTATCTCTGGGTGTACAGATCCTGCTTCATTTAACTTTAATCCTTTAGCGACTAATGATAATGGTACGTGTATTCCAATTATATACGGCTGTATGAATGAGTTGGCTGATAATTACAATCCAAATGCAATTGTACCAGACGGCTCTTGTGAAATTGTTGTTTCTGGATGTACTGATGAAACAGCATTTAATTATAATCCAGCTGCTACGATAGATAACGGGACCTGTGAAACTTTAGTTTCAGGTTGTACGAATCCTTTTGCATTTAACTTTGATGCAAATGCAAATATTGCCGATGGTTCTTGTGAAGCTAAGGTATTTGGATGCACGGACTCATTGTCATCCAATTACAATGGTACTGCTAATGTAGAGTTTGATCCTTCGAATTGTATTTCTACAGTGAATGGTTGTAACGTCCCTTCTATGTTCAATTACGACCCACTTGCTACCACTAACGATGGTTCTTGTATACCGGTAATAGAAGGTTGTACAGATTCAACTGCAGCCAATTTTGTTGCCAATGCTAATACCGAATTTGAGCCTTCTAACTGTGAGCAAGTTGTGTTTGGTTGTATGCTCGACCTTCCATTTATTTGCAATTACAATCCACTGGCAAATGTCGACGATAATTCTTGTGAGTCCACTTCATGTATAAGAAGAGACGATAGAAGAAATCTTGCGTCTGCGGTTTGTATAGATCCTATTTCAGAAAATTACTTCCCACTTTTAGATTCGGTTACTCCTTCCAGTCAATGGGCTACAAGTTACTTCAACCCCGAAGCCGCTAACTACCAAGAAGCATGGTTATCCCAGTTTTATATTGATGAGGCTGTATGTGAGTATATCCAGGGTTGTACCGATGCAACTCAGTTCGGTTACAATTCATCTGCAACGCAAGACGACGGTTCGTGTACTCCTTTCGTATACGGATGTTTAAATATTGAATATATTGAGTACGATGAGGATGTAAATACCTCTGACAATTCTTGTGCTACTTTAAAAGTATTTGGATGTGATGATGTCAATTCTTTTAACTACAACAATCTTGTAACGGTTAATGGAGTTGATGCAAACAACGACTTCCTTCCAGATTCTTTGAATTCTGAACTCATCAATCCGTGTCAAGACATTTTGGTTGGTTGTACTGACTCTACATTTGTAGAATATTGGGATTCATACGATACAGAAAGTGAATCGCTCGTGGCTGTTAGTCCATTACCGAATACTCAATCTTTTGATTCCGAAGGGAATTCTTTGAATTGTTTAACTACCCTAATTCTAGGGTGTACCGATCCTCTGTATATTAACTATTGGACTCTAGATGACAATACTCAAATTGTTGAACCCAACCCAACACCTAATTTTTCCAATGGTTCTTGTACAGACTCACTTGTTTTGGGTTGTGTAGACGATTCTTATTTAGAGTTTAATAACAATGCCAATGCGGATATTTCTACGAGTACTCAAGAATCAATGTGTATTACTAATGTGGTTTTAGGTTGTTTAAGTTCAGATTATTTGGAATACAACGCTGCAGCTAATACTGATGACGGTAGTTGTAATGTAATTGCTGTTGAAGGATGTACAGATACTACTTACCTCGAGTACTGGACTTACANTCCACTAGCTGAGAATAGTAGCCAATATGAATTATTTACTCCTGTTAACATTCCTAATATCAACGACGGTACTTGTTTAACTTTAATAAATAAAGGATGTAATAATCCCAATGCGACTAATTACTATTTAGATAATGCTGCAACTTCTGCGGATGTTAATGTNTTAGANGATACTGTTTGTGAAGGAATTAGTGGTTGTATGAATAACAACGCATCAAATTACAATGAAGATGCGGTTGNGCCTGCTGCTTGTGCAGGTTGTACGAATNTGAATGCCCTTAATTTTAACGATTGGGCAAGNATTGACGACGGTTCTTGTCAGGTACTTGGCTGTACTGATGATGGCTCGGATTTCCTAGATCAATTTAATAACAATGATGGTTCAGTTGGTTCAGATGGATTGGACGATGATGGAATATATGATCTTGATCAAGATGGCGTACAGGCTGGAAATTACAACGCAAACGCAACGATTAATGATTTCTCTTGTTTATCAGTTGTTGTTCAGGGTTGTACGGATGTATTAGCCTTTAACTTCAATTTAGAGGCTAATAGTGACGATGGTTCTTGTATTCCAGTTGTTAATGGTTGTGCAGACTCCTTATTTGTAGAGTATTTTGATTGGACTTACAATATCGATACACTATACCAGATTTCTAATTACGACATTAACCCAAATACAGATGACGGTTCCTGTTCAGATACTTTAATTAGAGGTTGTACTCTTTTTGAGTATCTTGATTTCAATGAGGATGCAACGGTTTATAAGGCAGATGAGTGTATAACTCTAAAAGTATTTGGTTGTATGGATACTTTATTCATAGAGTCTCAACTTGGAGTGTTTAATTCTACAGTTTACAATACCCAGCAAGCAACTCAAGAAGATGTTGACAATGGTTTGGCTGCTCAGGTTGGTGATGATTTCCAAGTAGACCTATTCTGTGTTACCTTTAGAGTTGATGGCTGTAATGATCAAAATTATATTGAATACGATGCGAATGCTAACTTTAATGATGGTAGCTGTTTAACGCTCAAGGTTTTTGGCTGTACAGCATCAAATTCTATCAATTTTGATGAAGATGCAAGTGTAGATGATGGATCATGTATTCTTGCAGTTTCAGGTTGTACAGATGTATTTGCATTTAACTACTTAGATTCTGCAAATGTAGACGATGGTTCTTGTATTGATATTATATTAGGCTGTCCAGATCCTAATTATTTAGAACACTACAATTACAATCAAACAACCTTCCTTTTAGATACACTACCTGCATCTGAAGTTTACAATACAGACGCATATTCGGGCGATTCCTATTGTGTAACACCAATAATTGAAGGATGTACTGATAATGATTTCTTAGAATATTACGATTACGATTCCACAAACCTATCTGTTACATTTAAGGCAGATATACCCAACGTAAATGATGGTAGTTGTAACATCCTAGTTGGTCGAGGTTGTATGGACGATTCCTATTTAGAGTATGAATCATCTTTTAATGTAAGTGTTCCTAGTGATTGTAATACCCTAAAGATAGAAGGTTGTACAGATCAAGAATATGTAGAATATTGGAACTACGATGCTATAAATTATGTGATTTCTACACCTGATCAACAAGCAAACATTGATGACGGCTCTTGTTTAACTCTTATTGTAGAGGGATGTTTAAATGAGTTTGCTGACAACTATCTTGTTTACCTCGATTCAGCTAATGTCAATAATGTAAGTTTATGCGACGGTGGCTTTGGATGTTTGTTACCTCAATATGTAGAATACAATTCCACTTATATCGGTTTAGATGCAGATTCGTGTATTGATCTTAAGGTATTTGGATGTGTCGATTCCACTGCATTTAATTTTGACGAAAGCGCCAATATAAATGGTATTGATACCCTAGGGAGTTCCGATTTCTTCGCTGATTTAAATCAAGCAGGAGAAGAGATTAATACTTGTTATCCTTTTATTTTAGGTTGTACCGATACTACTTCTTACAATTTCATTCCTTCATCGAATTCTAATTTGATTGATGTGAATACAGATGATGGTTCTTGTTATCCTATTATATTTGGCTGTACAGATTCTACTGCATTTAACTTTGTTCAGCCTGTAAATGATTTGTTTGTAGATGTAAATACAGATGACAATTCTTGTTATCAAGTCAAAGAAGGTTGTTTAGATTTAGATGCTTATAATTACAACGACTGGAATGGCGATGGAGTAGCGGACGTATTTGTTTCTGCAGAGAGTCAAAACATCAATACAAATATTGATTCTTTGTGTGTGGCTAAAGAATTTGGCTGTATGGATCCTTCAGCATTTAATTACGATTCGTTGGCGAATACTCAGGAAACAAGTCTGATCGATTCAAGTGATCCATGCATTCCTTATATATATGGTTGTACAGATGCTTCTCAGTTTAATTTTGATCCAACTGCAAATACGAATCAAATTTCTGAAACTGAAACAATAAGTCCGTGTTATGCTATTATATATGGTTGTACTGATGCTTTAGCTGATAACTTTATACCGCTAACAAATGATTCTTTAGTTGATGTAAATACCAATAACGGAACCTGTGAATTTTTGGGTTGTATAAACCAAACAGCATCTAATTTCAATCCAACCGCCAATACCGATGACGGTTCTTGTATTATATCAGGTTGTACTATTGATTTATACTCTAACTACAATCCAGTTGCTTCTATAGATGACGGTACATGTAGTTATGAAATTTTTGAAATTTACGGATGTTCTGATAATAATTATTTAGAATTTTACAATTACAATTCATCCGATTTATCTATTTCTTTAGTAGATCTATCAGTAACAAATGATAACGGAACTTGTTTTACGCCACTTATTTCTGGTTGTAGCTTAGTTGGGATGTTTAATTACAATAGCTTAGTAAATGTAGCAGACAATGCAATTTGCCAAGAAGTTGTAAATGGTTGTACAGATTCACTGTTTATAGAGTACTGGTCTTACGATACTTCAACTTCAACAATCACAATGCTAAATTCACCAGCAAATACAGATGATGGTTCTTGTTTAACTTCTATCGTTACTGGTTGTACTCTAGTGGATGACAATCAATTCGATGCCCTGGCAAATGTTTACGATACATTAGCTTGTTTAGTTGAGGGTTGTGCCGATGAAGCATATTTAGAGTATGATATGGCTGTTACTTTAGCTAACACAGACTTTTGTATAACACCAGTAGTCTTTGGTTGTTCCGATCGGACTTATTTAGAGTTCTACGATCTTGAAGCTCTTTTTGACGATCAAGACGTCTACTTCTTAACTGAAAAAACTGATGTGCCAAATAGTAACGATGGCTCTTGTATTACTAAAATTGTTACCGGTTGCTTTTATTCAGATTTTGTAAATTACAATGAAAGTGTTAACGTTTACAATTTTTACGATGTGCCAAATTCGTATGAATCCGATACCACAATAAGTGATCTATGTGGGGCTCCTTTAGTTACAGGTTGTACAGACTCAATTGCCACTAATTTTGATTCTGCAGCTAATATTGATGCAGAATGTTTCTACACAGGTTGTACTTTGCCATTTGCGTTTAATTACAATGCAATTGCCGATGTTGATGATGGTTCGTGTGTTCCTTTTATTAGTGGATGTACAGTGAATTTGTTTGCGAATTTCAATCCGTTAGCAAATATTGATGATGGGTCTTGTTCAAATGCTACACAAGTAATATACGGCTGTAAAGATTCGTTGTATTTTGAGTTTAATAGTTTTGCTACGCTTGAGGCTTCTCCTTCAACTTGTATAAATTTAAATGCAATTGGTTGTATGGATGTAAATGCCGAAACATGGAACGCTCAAGCAACAATTCACGACAATACTCTTTGTACCTATGAGGTTATTTCTGGTTGTACTTCAGACTTTTACCTAGAATACAATCCCTTAGCAACTATTAGTGATATTACAGCTTGTAATATCCCAAAAATTCTTGGTTGTACAAACGAGAATTCTACGAACTTTAATGCTGATGCAAATCAAGATGACGACTCTTGTATTGAAATTATTCTTGGTTGTACCAATCCTGAATACATAGAATATTGGAACTACGATTCTGAACTCAAGACGCTTTCTAGTCCAAGTCAAATTGCCAATACGGATACAGAACAAACCAGTTGTTTAAATCTTATTAACGATGGATGTACTGATTTAGATTACATTGAAACGTATAACTTTAATTTATTTAATGGCTTTTATACTCTAAATGATGTTAATTCATCTATTAATGTAACCAACTCTTCAGCTTGTCAAAACCCTATTGTAAGTGGTTGTATATACGATACATTTAGCGAATTTAATCCTCAAGCAAATGTGTTAAATCAAGCTGATTGTATAAATATTATTGATAATGTTTGTGCTGATCCATTGGCTGATGTATTTGTAGACTTAACAATAACTAGCATCTATTACACCACAGGATCATCAAGTTACGCTTACCAAGAGGATAATTCTTTATGTGACTACACCGGTTGTACAAATCCTGCATTTTTAGAATACCAAGAGAATTTTACAATTTCAGATGAGAGTGCTTGTGAGACTTATAAAGTTGTGGGTTGTAACGATACTTCTTTTATTGAAAGTTACCTTGATGTTTTGTATGACGCTGAATCGGATACTTACACTGTTGGTGAACTAAATCCTATTGTCAACTTTAACGATTATTCTTATTGTTTAACTCCAATAGTACAGTCTTGTGCTATTTGGTATTATCAAGAGTTTAATCCTGCGACGAATATTGTAGACAATTCTAAATGTCTTGCTATCGCTATTTACGAATGCAGTGATTCGTTAGCTGATAACTTCAATCCTAATGCAAACTTTATTCAATCTGGTCATCCTGTCAATCTAAGTTTCAATCAAGAGAACTGCGAATACCAAGGTTGTATTGATTCAAATTACATAGAGTTTTGGGATTATAATGAGGTGTCAAATGAAATTAGCGCTCCAGCAAGGATTGCAAATATTGATGATGGCTCATGTAACACAAGTATTGTCTTTGGATGTACTATGGAGGGAATGCTAAATTATGATGAAGCTGCAAATGCAAATCATGTGAGTTTTGAAGATATGTCATCACCATGTATAGAAAAAGTATACGGGTGTACAGATGAATTGTATATAGAATTTAATCAAGATGCAAATATTGAAAATGGCTCTTGTAGTGAGTTGGTTTATTTAGGATGTTTAAACTCCTTATCCATCAATTACGATCCGCTAGCCAATAAAAATGATGGCTCGTGTGTTCAGAAAATTCAAGGTTGTGCGGATAACGGCTCTGTATTTGAAGATCTTATTAATAATCTAACCGGTGAGCAATTACCAGATGGGGTAGATGACGACTACCAATACGATTATGATGGTGATGGATTGGCTGCATTTAACTACAACTCACAAGCCAATATAAATTTATTATGTGAGCCTATTGTGTATGGTTGTATCTTATCAGATCAGTTTAATTACAACTCAAATGCAAATGTTAACGATGGCTCTTGTTATCCAGTGATAGAAGGTTGTTTAAACGAATCGTTTTACAATTACAACGATTATGATTACGACGGAGCACCCAATGAATTTACTAATGACGTGTTTGTTGATATAAATACCGACAATGTTATTTATTGTGAACAACAACAACTTGGATGTACTGATGATAAACCCATATTAATTGATGGCACTCCAGTTGCAGATAATTTAGATCCGAATGCAAATACTGATAATGGATCATGTATCTATTATGGATGTACAGATGTAGATGCGGATAATTTCCAAGATTGGGCTACAAATACTGGTATTATTAACAGTTGTATTTACTTTGGATGTACAGATGTAAATTCATTTAACTACGACCCACAAGCAAACTCAGATGTTGGGTGTATACCAAATGTGGAAGGTTGTGTGAACAGTTCGTTCCTTGAATATTGGGAGTTCAATGCAACATCAAATACAATTACCCCTCTGGAAACTCCAGCAAATGTAAACAACGGTAGTTGTTTAAACTTTATAAAGTTCGGTTGTACACTTGAAACAGCTTTAAATTATGATGCTTCTGCAAATGTTAATCAGGTCGGTTTTGAGGATGAATCAACCCCATGTATACCTTATATTTTTGGTTGTACGGACTCATTAGCATTTAATTATAATGAATTAGCCAATACTGATAATGAATTGTGTGTTCCTTATATTGAGGGCTGTTTAAATCCTCTGGCTTTAAATTATAACGAAGATGCTAATGTAAATTCTGGTTGTATTCTTCCTAATTATGGATGTACAGACCAATCCTCTTTTAATTACGATGAAGAAGCTCAAGTTGACGACGGGTCTTGTTATCCTATTGTTGAAGGTTGTGTTAATCCATTTGCAGTTAATTACAATTCCAGTGCGAATACCAATAATGGATCTTGTTTAGCGTTTGTTGCGGGATGTACAGATGTTACTGCACTTAACTATTACTCTTTTGCTACATTTGACGACGGTAGTTGTATAACTGCTGTCCCAGGTTGTACTAATATTTATGCTGTAAACTACGATGAAAATGCCAATCAATATTTAGAAGGTTCGTGTAGTTATGAAGTTGAAGAAGTTGAAGGTTGTATGTTTGCATTCGCTACGAACTACAATCCATTAGCTACTATTGATGACGGTTCTTGTAGTTTCAATAGAGCTGTTTCTAGAGAAGCTATTTTGATTTGTACTGATTCAACTGCAATAGCCGGTTCTTACTTCCCTTATGGGGATGTTGAAAGTAATTTGTACCAAGGAGATTCAACTTTTATTGCCAATGAATGGCTTGTTGATAACAGCACTTGTTTGTATCCTCTAGTAATTCAAGGTTGTACAGATCCTACTGCGATTAATTATAATCCGAATGCTACAGAAGATGATCAATCATGTATTTTAAATGCAATTTATGGGTGTTTAGATTCCACTTATTTAGAATACAATGATTTGGCGACTCTAGATACTGATCCTTCTTCTTGTGTGAATGTAAAAATTGAAGGTTGTTTCGACATTACTGCTTCAAATTACGATCCACAAGTAAATACCAATCTGTCAGATTTTAGTACATGTGAATACAATACCGTTCTTGGATGTACAGATGCGAACTATATTGAATATTGGGATTACGATGTTGCAAGTCAATTGATCTCATTCTTTGATACTATTCCAAACCAAGACGATGGTAGTTGTTTAACTGAAATCCAATTTGGTTGCACAGACAGTTTGGCCTTTAATTTTGAGAGCAATGCCAATGTTAATCAAACAAATGCTCAAAATCAAACGTCTACTTGTGTCTCAATTGTTTTGGGTTGTACAGATACTTCAAAGTTCAATTTTGATCTAAATGCGAACACAGACGATGGCTCTTGTATCGATATCATCTTAGGATGTATGAATACTGAATACACTGAGTACAATGAATTCGCAAATCAAGATACTGACCCTTCTTCATGTATTCTTGCGCATACAAATGGTTGTACGGATGCTTCTGCAACCAATTATAATGCAGATGCTACGTTAGACGACGCGTCATGCGAATACGCTGTGTTAGGTTGTACAGATGTAACCGCCTTAAACTTTAACGAGCTAGCTGATGTTGATGATAATTCATGTGTCTATCCAATATTAGGTTGTACTGATGTAAATGCATCGAATTACAATGCCGATGCTACGACAGATGACAATTCATGCTCAGGTTGTTCGGTTACTTTTGCAATAAACTATTGTTCTAGTTGTGATTTAATTGACGATTCTATTTGTGAAATTGAAGGTTGTATGGATGTAAATGCTCCCAACTACAATTCCAATGCTACTCTAGACGACGGAACCTTCTGTTCGCCGTTCGATACTGAGGTATATGGTTGTACCGATCCTTTATATTTAGAATACTATACTTATACTGGAGAAGAGATCTATGTATTATCTGGTGTTGCCACTCATTTAGGTCAAGTGATCACTTCAGATAATGGTACTTGTGAAACTCTTATCTTAATGGATTGTACCAACAGTGATGCATGTAATTACAATATTCAGGCAAATGTTGATTTAGGTACTTGCAATGTGCCAGTTGATTGTGAAACCTGTTCAGGTGAGCAAGATGGAACAGGAACTGTAGTAGATAATGATTCTGATAACGATGGTTTGTGTAATGTTCTTGATGTAGTATTTGGCTGTACAGATGCAACGGCTTGTAACTTCAATTCATCATCCACCATTAATTCAGACAATACCACTTGTGTCTTTACTGATGGTGTTTGTGAAACCTGTTCAGGCGAGCAAGATGGAACAGGAACAGTAATAGATAATGATTCTGATAACGATGGATTGTGTAATGTTCTTGATGTAGTATCTGGATGTACCGATGCTACGGCTTGTAACTTCAATTCATCATCCACTATTAATTCAGATAATACCATCTGTATCTTTACTGATGGTGTTTGTGAATCTTGTTCAGGTGAACAAGATGGAACAGGAACTGTAGTAGATAATGATTCTGATAACGATGCTGTATGTAATACGCTGGAGGTTGTTGGCTGTATTGATCAGACTGCATGTAATTATAATGCTGCTGCAACCGATTCGGATGATTGCATCTATACAACTGATTTAGATGATTGCGCAACCTGTTCTGGCGAGCAAGATGGAACAGGAACTGTAGTAGACAACGATACCGATAACGATGGTATTTGCTTATTAGATGAAGTTGCCGGATGTTTGGATGAAACTGCTTGTAACTATAACTCTACTGCAACCGATTCAGATGATTGTCTTTTCACTGATGGTGTTTGTGAATCGTGTTCAGGCGAGCAAGATGGAACAGGTACAATAGTAGATAATGATTCTGATAACGATGGTTTGTGTAATGTGCTTGACATAGTGTCTGGTTGTACTGATGCATCTGCTTGTAACTATAACTCATCTTCCACTATTAATTCGGATAATTCTATTTGTATTCTTACAGATGGTGTTTGTGAATCTTGTTCAGGTGAACAAGATGGAACAGGAACATTAGTAGATAACGATTCAGACTCCGATGGTGTGTGTGATGCACTTGAGGTTGTTGGCTGTATTGATGAGACTGCATGCAACTATAATACTGCAGCAACCGATGCTGCCGATTGCGTTTATTCAACAGATCTTGATGCATGTGCAAGCTGTTCGGGTGAACAAGATGGAACAGGAACAGTAGTAGACAATGATACTGATAATGACGGGCTATGTAATGCACTCGAAATTTTAGGTTGTACAGATGCTTCTGCATGTAACTATAATGCTGTAGCAACCGATTCAGATGATTGCGTTTATTCAACAGATCTTGATGATTGTGCAACCTGTTCCGGTGAAACAGACGGTACAGGAACTATAGTAGATAATGATACCGATAATGACGGTGTTTGTGGTGCAGATGAAATTGAAGGTTGTACTTTAGTATGGGCTGATAACTTTTTAGAGAATGCAACTGATAGTAACGATCAGCTGTGTGTCAGAGAAGGTTGTATGGTTGTTAATATGTTCAATTACGATTCTTTAGCTACTTTTGATTCTGGAGGTTGTATTCAATTTATTTATGGATGTACAGATGTTTCTGCTAACAACTACAATTCAGAAGCTAACACTCAAGGAACATCTGTTTGTTTTTATGAGGGTTGTATGGATTCATTGTATCAAAATTATAATCCAATAGCAAATATTCAATCTGCTTGTATCTACTCAGGATGTACAAATCCAGAGTCCTTCAACTACGAAGAAATTGCCAATCAAGATGATGGTTCTTGTTACGATATAGTAATTGGTTGTATGGATTCTCTAGCGCAGAACTTTAATCAATTGGCAAACACAGCTTCATCTTGTGAATTTGTTGGTTGTATGGATTCTTCAGCTGATAACTTCCTTGAATATGCTAATATCAATGATGTTTGTTATTTCTATGGTTGTATGAACGAAAATGCATGTAACTATTCTGAACAAGCAAATGTTCAGCTTAGTAATTTCTGCGAATTCCCTCAACAGAATTATGATTGTGACTCTGTTTGTTTATTCGATTCAGATAATGATGGTGTGTGTAATGAATTTGAGATTTTTGGATGTTTAGATGA
>NYWQ01000045.1 GCA_002685115.1 Flavobacteriales bacterium
TTGCTTATGTAACAGATTCCATGGATGTTCTTGTGGTTGCATCTGCAGGCAATACAGCTTCAGAAACTCCAGTTTATCCTGCTGCATTAGAGGATGTTATTGGTGTTTGTGCGGTCAATCAATCTGATGAAAAAACAGCGATTTCTAATTACGGCTTGGCTTACCAAATTTCTGCACCAGGAGAAGCGATCTATACTACGTTTGTTGAAAATGATTATATTTATACCAGTGGAACATCTGTTGCAGCAGCCCTCGTATCTAGTGCAGCCATATTAGTAAGGTCTTATTTTCCAGACGAATCGGTGTTTCAAATAAGAAATAGACTTCTAAGCTCAGCTGATGCTATTGCAAAAGAAAATGTGATGTTTGAGAATCTTTTAGGTTCTGGTAGGTTAAATTTAAGTGCTGCTTTTGACTACGCTTCACCTAAAAAATCTGTCATGACCCTATTTCCAAATCCATCTAATGGAAATTTTACGATTGATTTTACGCAACTTAATAGTGGGAATTATCAAATATCTTTTTTCGATGTCTTGGGAAATTTGTATCATCGCACAGAATTTTTTGCCTCGGCAACAGAATCAAATATTAATTTTAGTTTGGATTATTTAAAACAAGGATATTATACAGTTCAATTGTCGGGAAATGGCGTTTCTGCTAACTCAGGTATAGTTATTGTTAAGTAAACAAAAAAAAAGAAAATGGAAGTAGAAGGAATTATTTCAGTTGCCGGTAAACCAGGTTTATACAAGGTTGTAGGGCAAACAAAAAATGGAGTTATTGTAGAAGGATTGGCTGATAATAAAAGGCTAGCTATGAATTCATCCTCAAAAATGAGTGCACTTCAAGACATTGCTATCTATACGTATACAGAAGAAATTCCTTTGGAAGATGTGCTTGATATGATTAGGTTGAAAGAAGCAGGTAAACCCACTATAGGTCACAAGTCTTCCTCAAATGTATTGCTCTCTTATTTTAGAGAGATTTTAAAAGATTTTGATGAAGATCGTGTTTACACTTCCGATATAAAGAAAGTTATTTCTTGGTACAACACACTTCAGAAAGCTGGATTGGCAATTGAAACTGTTGAAGAAAAAGATGAAGCAGTAGAAAATCCTAAAGCAAAAGCTAAGCCAAAAACCAAAGAAGCGGAAGGCAAGCCGAAAGCAAAAGCAAAGGCAAAACCAAAAACGAAAGAAGCCGAAGACAAGCCGAAAGCAAAAGCAAAGGCAAAACCAAAAGCAAAGAAGGAATAGCAATCGCAAGATTAAAAATCACCTATTTATGAAGGCTCCCTATGGAGCCTTTTTTTATAATTATTGAACAGATGAGAAACTTTTTACCAGAAGATTTAAACATTACAAGTTGGTCACAAATACAAACTTATTTTGAAGATTTAAAGCTCAGAACTCTAAACTCTGTGGCAGATTTAAAGAAATGGATGCAAGACCGATCTGAATTAGAAGCGGTTCTGGAAGAAAATATGGCCTGGCGTTATATAAAAATGAATATTGATACTCGTGACACAGCTCTTCAAAGCTCTTTTCAGTTTTTTGTCGAGAAAATAAGCCCCAATATTGCGCCATACGATCACNAATTTAATACGAAATTTAGTTCCTCTCCTTTTTTAAAAGACTTAGATCAANACAAGTACTTTATCTATTTAAGATCGGTAAAAAACGAAATGAAACTTTACCGAGCNNAAAACATNCCNTTGTTTACAGAGCTGACCAANAAATCTCAGAAGTTTGGAGAAATAGCTGCACAAATGATGGTGACCATTGATGGAGAAGAAAAGACGCTTCAACAAGCAGCTGTTTATCTTAAATATACAGACAGATCCAAGCGTCAGGAAGTTTTTGAAAAAATAAACCATCGAAGAGCAGCCGATACTGAAAAGTTAGACCTTCTGCTAGATGAGTTAATTGAGAAAAGACAGGAAGTAGCCAAAAATACTGATTTTGAAAATTTTAGAGATTACAAGTTCCAGTCTATGGGGCGTTTTGATTATACTAAAGAAGATTGTTTTAGCTTTCATGAATCCATAGCAAAAGAAATTGTTCCGTTGCTTGCTGAAATTCAACAAGAACGGAAACAAAAATTAGGTTTAGAGGTTTTAAAACCTTGGGACATGTCCTTAGANCCGAATGGCAANGAACCCCTAAAACCATTTGACGGTGGAGACGATTTATTGGACAAATGCATTGAATGTTTNGATAAAATTAGACCTTACTATGGCGATTGTTTACGCAAGATGAAAGAAATGGGGCATTTGGATTTGGTTTCTAGAAAAGGAAAAGCTCCGGGTGGTTTTATGTATCCGNTTTACGAATCTGGAGTTCCTTTTATTTATATGAATGCTGTAGGTTTGTTACGAGATGCGGTAACTATGGTTCACGAGGGTGGACATGCGGTTCATTCTTTTTTTACGAAAGATTTAGAACTCACGTCTTTTAAAAGTACGCCATCTGAAGTAGCAGAACTCGCTTCTATGAGTATGGAACTCATTTCTATGGAACATTGGGATGTGTTTTTCACCGACAAAGAGGAGTGGAAGCGTGCTAGAAAAGAGCAATTACAAGGTGTTTTAGAAACACTGCCATGGGTAGCTATGGTGGATGAGTTTCAACACTGGTTGTATGAAAATAGTTCGCATACGCATGAAGAAAGACACGCCAAATGGCTCTCTATAGCCAAGCGTTATGAAACTGGTATGGTAGATTGGTCTTCGTATGAAGCCCATCAGAAAACAGCCTGGCAAAGACAATTACATATTTACGAAGTGCCTTTTTATTACATAGAATACGGCATGGCGCAACTAGGTGCTATTGCTGTTTGGCGAAACTACAAACAAAATAAGGAATGTGCACTTGATCATTTTGACAGTGCCTTAAAATTAGGCTACACCAAATCTATTGGAGCGGTTTATGCTGCTGCAGATATTAAGTTTGATTTCTCTGCAAATTACGTTAAGGAGCTAGCCGACTTTGTAAAACAAGAATTGGAAGCTCTTAAGTAAGTATTAAAGATGCCTATTTACTCCATAAATTAAAACCTCAATACACTCAATGAATACTAGAGAAGAAAAATTACAAGCTTTTGGAAGGCTCTTAGATGTTATGGACGAGTTGCGAGAAAAGTGTCCGTGGGATAAAAAACAAACCATGCACAGCCTTCGTCATTTAACCATAGAGGAAACCTATGAGTTGTGTGATGCCATATTGGAGAACAATATGGAAGAGGTGAAAAATGAGTTGGGAGATATTTTGCTCCACATGGTTTTTTATGCCAAACTCGGTTCAGAAAAAAAGGCCTTTGATATAGCGGATGTGCTTACGAGTATTTGCGAAAAACTAATTTACCGTCATCCTCATATTTATGGAAATACAGAGGTGCAAAATGAAGCAGATGTAAAACGCAATTGGGAACAGCTAAAATTGAAAGAAAAAGGGGAGAAGAGCTCTGTTTTGCAAGGTGTACCTTCTTCTTTACCAGCCTTGGTAAAAGCCATACGCATACAAGGCAAAGTTAGAGGCATAGGATTCGATTTTCCGAATAGAGATGCTGCATGGGTTAAAGTAAAAGAAGAATTGGCTGAATTTGAATCTGAATTAGCTGTAAACGATAAGGAAAAAATGCAAGCCGAGTTTGGTGACTTATTGTTTTCGCTTGTAAACTATGCCAGACATATTGATATCAATCCAGAAGATTGTTTGGAGCGAACCAATAAAAAGTTTAAAGCACGTTTTCAAGAAATGGAAAAACACATTCATGCCGACAACAAAACGCTATCGGATATGAATCTTGCGCAGATGGATGTTTATTGGGAGAAAGTGAAAAAGCAAATTCAAGGGTAAGTTTCCGTTTTTAAAACACTTTAGGTAGGCAAAATAATCTTCGCTAAAGATCAAAAAGAGTTAGCATTAAAACAATTGCTTAATCAGTCTTAATTTGTGGGTGTGTTCGCCAAGGTCTTTATTAAAAATCCCTTGTTGATCAATGGAATCAATTCTAACTTTTCCGGATGCATGCAGTATTTGGTTGTTCTCTAATATAATTCCAACGTGAACAATAGCTCCTTCTGCATCGTCAAAAAAGGCAAGGTCACCAGGCTCGGCTTCTTCAATAAAACTAAGTGTTGAACCCAGTTCTATTTGTTGCGAAGCATCTCTTGGAATAGCTCTTCCATTAAGCCGATATGCCATTTGCGTAAGTCCAGAGCAATCAATTCCCATGGGTGTTCTTCCTCCCCATAAGTAGGGCGCATGAAGGTACATAAAGCCCGTATCAACAATGTCTTTTTTAGTATGTATGAGGCTCGGTTTGTGTCCTCCTTCAAATTGGAATTTAACACTATTTACCTGGCAGTGTTTGCCATCGTATAAAGGCAAACAGGAGCCCAAGCCTATTGGAATCATTTCACCGTTAGCTGTCATCAGCGCATCAATTAAATTGTAATTGTAATGCTCTGTTTCTTGCGATAAGCGTAAGAAATGAGATTTTGTAATCTCTAAATGTTGTTTGCGACAAATCCAACCTTCATAGGCATCGTGGTTTAGCCTAACTTTTAACCATTTCGCTCTTTTTTCAATCACCTTGTAATGTTCGCCAAAAAGAATTTGGTTAACCATTTCAGCTCTATCGTCGGCTTCTTCACGCATCGGGATGATGCTTATATGTGCAATTCCATAATTCATCTATTGGACAAATATAATGAGTTTTACTGCCAATGAGCTTTTGATTTAATAAAGTAATTAACAAGAATTTGTACAATAACTTTAGCAAGTGTAAGGCATATAATTTAGCGGTACTTAGTGTAAAACAGAANGACTATGCTTTTAATGCTTCTTTAAATTGTATTCGAATAAAAATCAAAAGACTATCTTTGGGTTTTGGTGGAAAAACCTTTCAGGTTTATCCTTAAAAGGGAATTGGGTGTAAATCCTAAACTGTTCCCGCAGCTGTAAGCTCTGCAAACGAATGTCAATTCTTTAGCCACTGGAAACGGGAAGGCTGACATTTTTGGAGTGAGTCAGAAGACCTGCCAGAAAAACATAACGCACAACTTTCGGTGAAAAAGTCGGGTGAATCGCTAGCGCTTTTCGTTGCTCTTTTGCCGTTTATATTTATCAAATGAATAAATGGATGTTCATAGGTGTTTGTTTTTGGACAAATGTTTTGGTAGCTCAACGTTTAGACACATTGAAAACAGCTCATGGTTCTTTACTTAAGGAGGTGCTGCTCACAGACAATAAATTGTCAGATTGGACAATTGGGGCCTCTGTGTTACATTTAGACAGTACTTTGGAGCGTTACAAAGGGCAAGATCTTGGTTCTGTACTTTCTCAAGAAACACATGTTAGAATTCGTAACTACGGAGCGCTGTCATCCAGTTCTATTCGAGGCGCAGGTGCTGCTCATACTCAGGTTGTTTGGAATGGTTTGTTTTTAAACAGCCCAATGAATGGTTTGTACGATTTGTCGTTAATGCCTTTGTTTTTTATTCAAAATATTCAGATTCAGTCTGGTGGTTTAGGGTCATTATTGGGCAGTGGCTCCATTGGTGGTTCCATTCATTTAAATCAAAATTTAACCTTCAATCAAGGCAATCATCTTCAGTTGCAAAGTGCTTTTTCGAGTTACGACAATCGGAGTTATGGCGTAAAAGCTCATCTAGGTAAAACCAAGACTCTTTTTGATGTAGCTTTTTACCAGCAACAATCAAAAAATAATTTCTTGTACACAGACCCGTATACAGAAACACTTAAAAATTTAGCACACGCCAATCAGTCTCGAAGTGCTTTACAAACTTCAATTTCTAAAAAGTTAAGCACTTCGGTTCGGGCAGACTTTATTTATTTTTATCAAGAAACAGCACGTCTGATCCCTCCAACCTTATTCGAGTCTCAGTCAACTGCANTGCAAGACGATNCTTCTCACAGATTGTTGTTTAAAACCCAGTTGNCTAAAGATAAATTTCAATGGAACACGCANACTTCTTANACCTCAGATAAACTTTTATTTGTTGATTCGCTNAAAGATATTAACGCCAAGCACNTTTCAGAGCAATTTGGATTCAATCAATCCTTTCAATTCAAAACAGATGCNTTTAATCGATTTAGGTTTGAGCACACCGTNAATTATCAAATCGTAAANTCTAAATCTATNCTTNCTGANNGTNCTAANGAAATACGTTACGCTTTTGGGGGAAATTACNACAAGACGCTNTCTAAGTTTACAGCTGTTTTNTTTTCTGCCAGACAAGAAATAAACGCCAATGTTTGGAGTCCTTTTTTACCTTCTTTTGCTTTTAAATACACAGAAAATAAGTTTGCTGATGTTGCATTTTCTATTGGCCGGTCCTATAGACAACCTACATGGAATGATCGGTATTGGAACCCAGGGGGCAATCCAAATTTAAAACCAGAAGATGGCGTGATGGCTAATTTGAGCATTAACAAGTCATTTATATTCATGCGTTTGGATCATCGGATTAAACTTTCCGCTTATTTTGGTCGTATTACCGACTGGATTATTTGGTTGCCCGAAATCGCTTATTGGGTGCCTCAAAATATTGGTTTGGTAGCGCAAAAAGGCTTAGAGTTTCAATCCAATCATTCGTACGGTACCCCTGTTGGTATTTTTACGTATTCTAATTTAAGTTCCCTTCAGTTAGCCGAAAATATCAACCAACGTGTTACTGGAGACGATGCCGTTGGGAAGCAACTCATTTATGTCCCTTTGTTTCAGCTAAACGAGACTTTAAATTTTAAGACCAATTCGTGGGATTTTTATTTAACGCATCACTTTGAGAGTATTCGTTACACTACCGAGGACCACTCGAGTTATCTTCCTGCTTACCACACACTTTCAGTAGGATTTCAAAAGAATTTTAAATGGAAAACGACTCAATTTAAACTTGGGGTAGACTTGGATAATGTAACAAATACCAATTTCCAATTGGTGCAAGGCAGGCCTATGCCTAGGAGAATTTTAAACGTCAATTTTAACTATTTTTTATAAAAACAACAAATTAACAAAAACAACAATTATGAGAATNTCTTTATTTTTTACACTGGCTTTAGTCGGTTCTATTGCAACAGCACAAGTAATAAACTTCGATGATGTAAACCTAGATTCTACCGGGTACTGGAATGGTTCTGACCTCAGTGGTATTTATGTCGAAGAGGCTTTTAGTTTCAATAATAATTACAATGCGGAGTACGCTTCTTGGTCTGGTTTTTCTATTTCTAACGTTCAAGACGATACTACTGGATCATGGAGCAATCAATATGGCGTAAGTTCTGGTTATGCTTACAGTGGGAGTAATTTTGCTGTAGCTTATTCTGATGCGAATGTATCTTTTGATTTAAAAACGTTAGGTGGCTTTTATATTAACAACAGTACATTCGCCTACCAATCGATGCTAAATGGGGATGCTTATGCTAAAAAGTTTGGAGGAGACTCTGGTGACGATCAAGATTGGTTTATGGTTTCTGTAATTGGTATGGTCGATACTTTAGCAATTGATTCACTTGATTTTTATTTAGCAGATTTTCGTTTTGTCGATAATACGCAAGATTATATATTAGATGAATGGTCTTGGTTTGATCTTTCTTCTTTAGGTAATGTAAATTCCATTCGCTTTAAGTTCTCTTCTTCTGACGTGGGCGTGTATGGAATGAATACACCTGCTTATTTTTGTATGGACGACTTGAGTGTGAATGACCTGAGTGTGAATGAAAACTATACTAAATCATTTTCTATTTATCCTAATCCTGTTAAAGATCATTTTATTGTTTCGACATCTGGAACTGTATCTATTTTCGATTTATCGGGTAAAATGGTTCGCAATGCATTTGTAGAAGCCGGAAATGAAGTACAGGTAAATGAATTAAATAGCGGTATTTATTTTGTGAAATTAGGCGCCTACACACAAAAAATCATAATACTATAGCAACTTCAATTTCTTTTCAATCTCTAGCTTAATTTCTATGAAGTTTTTCAGTGTTTTCTTTTTGCTAAGCTATACAGTTTTAGCACAGTTTTCTCCAATTGTTGGAGCAGAAGATTGCATTGCCATTTCTATGAATTCGCCTTTGTTTTCGAGTTGGGCAGCAAAAGGTACCGTTAAAAGAGGTTGGGTAAATTGTGCAGATACTACCTTAGGTAAGGTAACCTACGGAGTGGTTGAGGATTGTTTTGGANNTCCCAATCCTGCTGTTTTAAGTTTGGGCGATGGCGGCAGTGCTACCTTAGAATTTCAGCCTACTTTGTTTAATGGAGATGGTTTTGATTTTGCCATCTTTGAAAATGGATTTGACGACTATTTCTTAGAATTGGCATTCGTAGAGGTGAGTTCCGATGGCGAAAATTTTCATCGATTTCAATCTCAATCCTTAAGTCCATCTAACGTTCAATTGGGTGCTTTTGATTTGTTGCAAACAGCTTCCATTCATAACTTAGCTGGTAAGTACCCATCTCAATGGGGAACTCCATTTGATTTAAATGAATTGTTAGGAATTGAAACTTTAGACGTTAATGCTGTAAGTCATATTAGAATTATTGATGTGGTTGGAAGTATCGATCCTACGTATGCTTCCTACGATGCAAACAACAATCCTATTAACGATCCATGGCCTACGCCTTTTGAATCTGGTGGATTTGACCTAGACGCCATTGGCGTAATACACCAAAACCCACTTTCCGTTGCAGAATACAAACAAGAATTGGTTTTCCCCAATCCAATTGCTTTAAATGGTGTTTTGCAAATTAAANCACCTCATCTAGTGNGCCAAATAAAACTGATGGATACTTTAGGTAAAACCTATGCTTTTAANAACAGNTACGCCTTACATTTAGATCANTTTGANTTNAAANCAGGGGTTTATATTCTTCAATATGAGGTTTTAGGCAAGTTGATTCATAGAAAACTTATACTAAACGAATGAAAAATTTACTATCAAATATATGTATACTTCTTTTTTTATCTGCTTGCAGCAAGTCTGATGAAGCGCCTGGTAATGATTTATTTGTATCAAACGGAGTTCTTATTGCTAATGAGGGTAATTTTCAGTGGGGNAATGCTTCTTTAAGCTACTATGATATTGAAAATAANCAGGTTCATAACAATNTATTTCAGGCTGTAAATAANNGNNTACTNGGNGATGTCTTCCAGTCGATAACCCTTCATGAAAATNTAGCTTTTTTAGTATTAAANAATTCTGGTCGTATAGAGGTTGTCGCTAAAAATACGTTCAAATCAGTTGCATCTATTCCTGGTTTTACCTCTCCAAGGTATCTTCAAATAGTAAACCAAACCAAAGGATATGTTAGTGATTTGTATGCTAATAAAATAGCTGTTTTAGATCTTTTAAATTATGAGATTACTCGTTTTATAGAAATCCCCGGATGGGTAGAGGAGATGTGTTTGATTAACCAATATGTATTTGCCTTAAACAAAACAAACAATCGTATTTGCGTTATTAATACAGCTACCGATCAACTAGAAGACTTCTATACATTTGACTTTTCAGTATCGTCCCTTAAAAAAGACACGTTTAATCGCTTGTGGATTGCAGGTGAGTCAAACGGAATTGGAAAAGTTCAGTGTTTAAATTCACATACTTTTGAGCTCATACACAGCTACGATTTTGAGGGTGAGACTCCTTCTAATTTAGCCATTTCTTCTTCAGGAAGTGATGTTTATTTTCTTTCAAATGGTGTCTGGCATATAAATGAGTTTTCAGATGAATTGCTAACTGTTCCATTTATTCCTGCTGAGTCTAAGTTATTTTATGGTCTATCACTTCATGAAGATGAAATTTACATTGCCGATGCGATTAATTATGTTCAACAAGGAACCGTATGGGTGTACCATAACGATGCTCGTTTCGTTCATGAATTTGAAGTTGGTATTATTCCTTCAGAATTTTATTTTTTTAACCAATGAAAACGCCACTTGTATTTTTAATTTCAGTTTGCTTGTTGTCTTGTTCTTCAGAGCAATCCAAACCTAATACTTCAAACTCTAAAGCTATAGATCATTTAGGAATTCAATATGCCAAAGGTTTTGCTGTTAATTATTTTGAGGATTGTAAAGAACTTTTGGTTTTTTCAGCAGACGGAAAAGACACATTACATACCTATTATTTAGCGAACGAACATCGGAAGGGTTGCCTCAAAACACCGGTCACAAAATTAGCTTCATTGTCATCTGTTTATGCTGCATATATCGACGTATTAGATCTAGCAGGCGTTTTAGTGGCCGTAGACGAGAAAGATTACATCAACGCTGCGTCTATCAACGCCGAATTTAATTCCAGAGAAATTGCTGAGGTTGGTAGCTTAGATAAGTTGAATTTTGAAAATTTACTTGTGGCAGAATCCGAGTTGCTCTATACTTTTGGTTGGCAAGGAGAAAGTTCAGCTTTCGAAACTAAACTGCCCAACACCGCTTTTGCCTACTCTTATGAATATCTTGAAGAGCATCCACTAGGTCGTGCAGAATGGCTAAAATTCTTTGCCTGTTTCTTTGATAAAGAACGTCAAGCAGATTCTATTTTTAACCAAATAAAATATGCGTATGAAGATTTGGAAAGAAAAACTTTACAGGTTCAAAGTAGGCCGAAAGTTTTAATTAATATGCCTTTTAATGAGCAATGGCATCTCCCAGGTGGTTTAAGTTTTTCTGCCCAGTTAATAAGAGATGCAGGTGCTTTTTATCCTTGGGAATCTAACCAAAGTAAAGAGAGTACTCCACTAGATTTTGAGGTAGTTTTTAAACAAGCATTTGATTGCGATTTTTGGATAAATGCGGGTGTTTTTTCTAGCTATGACCAAGTTTTAGTAACTTTACCAGATATGGCTTTGTTTAATGCCTTTAAAAATAAGCAAGTATTTAATAATAATGCGCGAACAAATTTGAATGGTGGAAATGATTATTGGGAATCTGGTTCTCTGCATGTTGATGAAGTTTTGGCCGATTTAATCTCTATTTTTCATCCAGATTTGTTGCCCAACCATACCCTAAAATATTACAAACCTTTGGTAAATGAATAGTACCCTCTTTCGAATTGTTTTTTTAGGTATACTCATATTCGTTTTGTTTGTGAGCGACATTTTATTGGGTAGTGTAAAGATTTCTATCAGCGAGTTTTTTGCGTACTTAACAGGTCATCCTTTCTCTCATCCTTCCTACAAAACCATTCTTTTAGAGTACAGAATACCAAAAGCATTAACTGCATGTATTGCAGGGTCAGCTTTAGCTGTTTCAGGTCTTTTGATGCAGAGTTTTTTTAGAAATCCATTGGCGGGTCCCTATGTTTTAGGAATTAGTTCTGGAGCCAGTTTAGGTGTTGCATTGTTGCTTTTATTTTTTTCGGGTACTTTTTTATTTTCTTTGCCCTTGGCAGCAAGTTTCGGTTCATTTTTTATTTTACTCCTTATTATTTGGGCAGCTAAAAGGTTTAAGTCTTCCGTGGGACTTCTAATTTTGGGCTTAATGATTTCTTACCTCACAAGCGCTTTGGTAGGCATTTTACAATATTTTGCGACTTCCGAAGAAATCCAAAGTTTTGTGCTTTGGGGTATGGGTTCCTTTGCTAAAACTCAATGGGCTGACTTAGTATTTATGCTGCCTGTTTTAGGCATTGGGATTCTCTTTGCTTATTCACGCTCAAAAACCCTTAACAGTCTTTTACTTGGCGAGTCCTATGCGCAAAGTTTAGGTGTTTCACTAAAAAAAATTCGTTTTGAAATCTTATGCTTACTAGGCGTTTTGGTTGCATGGGTTACGGCCTATTGTGGCCCCATTTCTTTCATAGGGATGGCTGTGCCACATTTGGTTCGCATCGTTGTAGAAGAATCCGATCATAGAATTACCATACCTCTTGTGGCTCTTACCGGAGCTTGTGTCGCTTTATTTTGCGATATGATTGCACAAGTACCAGGTTTCGATTTTGTGCTACCTATAAACAGTATAACGTGTCTTTTTGGAGCTCCTTTTGTCATTTTCTATTTATTAAAAAAAAATCGGATTGGATAAATTACCAAACATAAAAGTAAAAGGCCTTTCGGTTGGTTACAACAAAAAGCCTGTTCTAAAAGAGATTAGTTTTGATTTGTTTGCTGGTGAACTGATTTGTTTATTAGGTGCTAACGGTAAAGGTAAATCGACGTTGCTAAAAACAATTATGGGAATACTTCCAAGTATAGCTGGTTCTATTTTTTTAAATGGCATTCCTTTTGAATCGATTGCTGAGGAAGATAGAGCCAAACGTATGGCTGTTGTCTTAACAGATTCTTTGCGAGATGTAAATATGAAAGCTATAGATGTTGTTGCCACAGGACGTTACCCATACCTTTCCTGGAATTCGAAACTAAGTACTCAAGATCACAGCATAGTAAAGGACAGTTTATTTAAATTTGGTGCAGGGAAATGTGCTGATAAATGGATGCATAATTTAAGCGATGGAGAACGTCAGCGAATTGCAATAGCCAGAGCTCTAGCTCAGCAAACCGATGTTATTTTATTAGACGAACCTTCAGCGTATCTAGATCTAACTCACTCAATGGAACTGTCAGTTTTACTTAAAAAATTAACTAGAGATGAGGGGAAGTCTATACTCATGAGTACGCACGATTGGAGTACTGCTCTTGATATCGCCGATCGGATATTTTGGATTGATGGAGCTGCTCAGTTTCATATTTTTGAAACGAAAGAGCTTAAAAATAGCAGTGTACTTAATAACATGTTAAACACTCCTTTTGGCTATTGGAACGAGGAAAAGAATCGTTTTGAAATTCGTGGCGTTTAGTTAAAAACACTATTTTTTATAGTAGTTATCTGGTTGTTTTACTAGGCTCAATAAAGTCCCATAAGTTTCCGTATAAATCTTCAAAAACTACTACCGTGCCGTAATTAGTAACAGAGGGTTCTGCTCTAAACTTCACATTTCGCTTAATCATTTGGTTGTAGTCTCTCCAAAAGTCATCTGTAAATAAAAAAAAGCCAACTCTCCCACCTGTTTGGTTTCCAATACTTTTACTTTGTTTATCACTAGTAGCTTTTGCCAGTAACAAGCAACACTCTTTTGCTCCTGGAGGTGCTACTGTTACCCATCTTTTATTTTCGTTTAGTTGGGTGTCCTCAAGTAGGGTAAAGTTTAATTTTTTTGTGTAAAACTCTATAGCTTCATCATAGCATTTCACTACGATGGTAACTTGCGCGATTCTTTGTTTTAGTTGATTCAATTTTATGTTTTTAGTTCTAATTTGAGTTCTAAAAACAAATTTAATTATAATCTATAAAGTAAGATTACTTGTTGTTGTTTTATCTTAAGAGCTTATTAATAATGGGCTCTTTCCGTGTTTGTTGTCTTTTTTACTACTTGTTGTTAAAAATAATACAAGTAGCCATAGAAATCCTATTACTGGTATTACGAACAATAATAACATCCATCCACTTTCATCTACATCGTGAAGTCTTCTTACCGATACCGCTAGTGTTGGAAGTAAAAGTACTATATTGTAAAAGAGGAATAGTATACCGTATTTAGAGTCTCCAATATTTACGCTATGTGTCGTATCGATATGCCATAGTATTGTTCCAAAAATGATATAAAACAGTGTATACATCCAGAATTCCTTTCTTTGCGCTCTGCCACTAAATTTGGCATACTTATAAATTGATTTTATGAACCATTTCATATTAAAGTTAATTTAATTAATAATTTAGTTATTGTTTTTTATTGATTTCATTCCATTTTTAAAAATTAGTATAATTGTTAATGGGATTGGAACAAATTTTATATGATTAATTTACTTTTTAGCATATAACCAATTGATTTTATATTAATTAGCTCTATTTTACTAAAAAATTAATTCAAATATATAAATAAATATTTAATATAATGTAAAGGCGTATATTTTGATAAAGTAATGATTGTTATAATCACACTGTTTGGCAGTCAATAATTAGGTTTAGCGTATAAATAATTATTGGATTACTAGGTGTTACTAGGTGTTACTAGAGTAATACGCTACTTTATTGTAAAAATGAAGGTGATGTATGAGGTGTTTATTTCTTGTATTTTAGCCCAAAAAAGAGAGCTATACCTAGAGCAATTAAGCCGGTGGAAATCATCTCAGCTTGCGTAAGTCCATTGTATAACTCATTGTTTATTCTAATTTTTTCGATAGAAAATCGTTCTAAACCGTTAAAAACTAGATATACACCAAAGAGCATTCCTGGCGTTTTAAATGCATTTCTAAGTTTCCAAATTACCGTAAATAAGACAATTCCCATGAGTGCTTCATATACTGCAGTTGGGTATACTGCATTGGTCAATTCATAACAATAAATACCTAAGGGGTCAGTACATTCTGCCATCCGTTCTCCAGCTCTAATTACATTGTTTGGATAGGTATAAGACCACATCCAATCGGGTAAGAAATCGAGATAGGTAGGTTTTGGTTGTAAATTAGCAATTCCCCAATCTCCATCTCCTGAGGTATGACATCCAATTCTACCAATTCCGTAAGCCAACATTAAGGGAGCGGCCATAGCATCAGAAATAACACCCATTTTAATTTCATATTGTTTAACGTAAATTATAACAGCTATAGCTCCACATATCAGACCTCCGTAAAATGTAAGTCCACCTCCAGAGAGAAGTTCTCCGATGGGGTCGGCCATAAATGTATCCCAGTTTTCTAACTGATGAAATATTTTGGCTCCAAATAAACCAGATACTGCAGATATTAAAAGAATATTTGCAGTTAATTCTTGTGGTTTAACTTCTACCTCTTCTTCTTCTATTTCGGTAAATGGATTTGTTTTTTTAAGATAGTATGTATAGGCTAATCCTAAAACAAGACCTGTACTTGCTCCGCTGTTAGAACCCTCAAAAGAGAAAAGAAAAG
>NYWQ01000046.1 GCA_002685115.1 Flavobacteriales bacterium
CTGAAACAAGCTCCAATGGACTTGACCATACCGTTGATTTAAATTACATAGACAACACTCAGTTGAATGGATCTATAATGGGATTTGAATTTGATTTAGAAACTGTATACCAAGAAGAGGACAACTTTTTACTACCCGAATATTTTAAACTTGATGAAGAAAATACATGGCAGGCAATTAAAGAAAGTACAGTGCCTGCTTCGACAAACTTAACTACGACTGAGGTTCCTTCATCCGTATCGCAAATTACCTATTTAACACCTTTAGATCCTGAATGTCAGTTCCAAGACCCTGAGGGTCCGTGGAATAATCCTGGCCCAAGTGCAGGTCCTTTTTACGCAGCTATGGAAGACGGCTCAACACTTACCTACTACTGGTACCGTTTTATAGACCAACCAGCAATTGTTCATGCCAACCTTCCAGATGAAATGCGCGAAAATTTACAATCTAGAGTGGAACTCATTCATTCAAACTGGAGTCATACGGACACCTTTATAGCTGATCCAGAGATTGGATCTATCGCTACATTAGACCCTAATGGAATTGTAACTCCTCCTGCAGGATTTGAAATTGGCTATGTACCCATCGTGACCAAACAAGCAAAAACAGAACCGAAAGTTCGCGTATTTATTTTAGCGGGTCAATCAAACATGGAGGGTTTTGGAACCATTGAAGATACAGAAAATGACCCAGGAAGTTTGATTGATGTTATTGAAAATGACAGTTTAAATGTTTGGCCTGAAATGGGCGAAGTTGGAAACTGGAATTCTTTAGAAGGAGCCTACCTCTATTTTGCCAACAATGGAGATACTATTGAAACAAATGTTACCGTTGGGCAAGGAAATAGCCCAAATTTAATTGGAGCAGAGTTAATGTTTGCGCACCAATTAGACAGCTATTACGAAGACCCTATATTACTAATCAAAACGGCATGGGGTGGTAAAAACTTAGCAGAAGATTTTCGTCCTCCCTCAGCAGATGGAGCAACTGGAGCCTACTACAACAGCATGATTCAAACCATTCAGGAGGTTACTCAAAACATAGAGACTAAATTTCCGGACCTCGGAACAAGTAGCTTTGAAATTTCTGGCTTCACTTGGTTTCAAGGCTGGAATGACGGAGCTTCAGATGCTTTTTTAAATGAATACGAAAGCAATCTTTATCATTTAGTAAACGACGTAAGAACTGATTTAGAACAACCAGACTTACCTTTTGTTATTGCTAATTCTGGACATGGTGGATATGAAATCATTAATGATGGATGGGTGCAAAGCATGCAAAATATTATTTCTGTAGCACAAGAAAACGTAGGTTGTAACGATGCGCTTTACGGCGGTAAAATCGGTTTTGTAGACACAAAAAAATACTACATCAATGCATCTGAATCTCCTTCGAATGCAATTTACCACTACAACAATAATGCACGCTCCTATTTAAATATTGGAAAATCCATGGGGAATGAAATGATTAAAGCTCTAAACGACATGGCCTTTTGCTATGAAGATTGTGGCGATCAAATAGACCCCGGTATTCTATCAATTGGTAATCGAGTTTGGAATGATTATAATATGAACGGTATGAACGAGCCAAACGAGCCTGGGATACCGGGAGTCTCAGTTCTTATCTGGGCAGATTCTGATGGAGATTCCATTCCAGATTGGCAAGGATTTGGTGGTATTCAAATAACAGACGAAGAAGGGTATTATAATTTTACAGGCTTAGCTCCAGGGAATTATTCAGTTTTTATTTGGCAAGTTGACAACTGGGGAGAAGGAGAGCCATTAGAAGGCTTTCAATCAACAAACAACTTTATTTCAAATGCTAATAATGACCAAGATTTTGACAATAATGGGTTTGGAAACTCTTTTACGGATATTATGTCGGGAATTGTAAGCCTTAACCCTGGAGAAGAACCCTTGGAAGATGGGGATCCTTTTGATTGTTATTTTAATTATGATGCAAATGGCAACAACAGTGTAGACTTTGGGTTTTTCAATCCAAATGCTTCAGGCTGCATGGACTCAACAGCCTTAAACTTTAATCTATCGGCTGTAACAGAAGATGGATCTTGCGAGTATTTATGCGATGAAAATTTCAATACCGTTGTTTTGGAATTTACATCGGATAGTTATTCAGAAGAAACCACTTGGAACATAGTTTCTCAATCNGGAGAAACCNTTTACAACGGCACCTTTTCNCTAGACACCNTTTTATATACAGANAGTGTTTGTGTTCCGAAAGATGAAGTCATCACTTTCAATGTTTTCGACTCCTATGGTGACGGTATGTGTTGCGGACATGGAAATGGNCAATTCAGTTTATACCTGTGTGGNGAGCAAGTAATATCTGGAGGTGAATTTGAATACGTGTTCNCTGCTGAATTTTACAATTGTGAGCAAGTNGACAACTTTTACAATTGCCAAGAGATTGNANTNCCTTTAGGGTGGTCAATATTCTCCACTTTTATTCTTCNAGAAANCCCTTCTATAGACACNGTATTAGCTCCAATAGNAAANGAGTTGATTATTGTAAAAGACAATATTGGAAATGCTTATTTACCTGATTATTTGTTTAATGGAATTGGCCTTATGGATATTGGGCAGGCCTACCAAATAAAGACAACAGAAAGTCTTTCTATTGAGATTTGTGGTACAAGTTTAAAACCAGAAGAGCATCCAATTAATTTAACAGCAGGTTGGAATATGATTGGCTACTTAAGAACGGAAGGCGCTCCAATTGATCTTGTTTTAGCTGATCTAAATTTTGCAGAAAATCTGATTATTGCGAAAGATTACATTGGGAATGCATACTTACCTGAGTGGAATTTTAATGGCATTGGAGATATGATTCCTGGAAGAGGATACAGTATAAAAGTAACCACTAATGACGTTGTTCATTTTTTATCAAATTCAGAAGACTATTAAATTTCTTTACGACCTAAAAAAGAGGTTACCTTTGTAAAAAAAAGCGATCATTTTACAGCTGTAAATTCTAAAAACACCAACAGCCTATTTACATCTGATTTCGGATTTGGAATAGGATTTAATTTGAGATTACATCGTTTTGCTCGTAATTTCATCTAGCACAAGCTGAGCTACTTGCAACGCTTTTGTAGCTTCTTGTAATGAAACTATTGGAATAGAGTTCTCATTGATACAACGAGCAAAATCTTTTAATTCTTCTTCAATTGCGTTAACACCCTTAATTTTAGGCTTTTTTAAAGTTAAGGATTTTTGAGTACCTCTATTGTCTACCTCAAAATTAACAGCAAAAGGGCTCCAACTTTTACCATCACGAATACGAACAACCTCTGCTTCTTTAGTTAAAAAATCAATAGATACATAGGCGTTTTTTTGAAAGACCCTTGTTTTTCTCATATTCTTTAAAGAGACTCTACTAGCCGTTAAGTTGGCTACAGCGCCATTTTCAAAAGCTATTCGAGCGTTGGTGATGTCATGAGATTCGCTTACTACAGCAACCCCAGATGCACTTATGTTAGCGACCGCAGAATTTACAATGGACAACACAATATCTATGTCATGAATCATCAAATCAAGAACGACAGACACACTTGTTTCTCTTGGATTGAATTTAGCCAAACGATGGGCCTCTATAAAAAGGGGTTTATCGAGAAAGTCATTAGCGGCCAGAAATGCAGGATTAAATCGCTCTACATGACCTACCTGTACCTTAAGACCTTTTTGTGTCGCGATTTGAATTAACGCTTCGGCTTGAGCAACTGAACTGGTTACAGGCTTTTCTATAAAAACGTGCTTGCCTTTAAGCAAACTCTTTTTAGCGTACTCAAAATGAGATTCGGTAGGAGATACAATATCAATTACATCAACCGCATCCATTAGAGACTCAGCATCTTTATATTTTTCAACCCCAAATTCCTTTTGAATAGCGTCAGCTTGCTTAGCATTATTATCAAAAAAACCTATAAGATCAAACTCTTTAAGGTTTTTTAATAACTTTATGTGAATGGAACCCAAATAGCCAGCGCCGATAACTCCTATTTTCATTTTTCTTCTAATCAATTTTTAATACAATATTTGTCACCAAACTTTCTAAAACAATAATAAAATCAATAAAACAAGCTCTAAAATTGCAAGTCAATAGCATTACGGGAAATTAAGAATCAACATCAACTTTGTATTCAAGAATATCTGCAGGTTGACATTCTAAAACACGACAAATGGACTCGAGAGTTGAGAAGCGGATAGCTCTTGCCTTGCCTTTTTTTAGAATAGATAAGTTGGACATGGTAATACCAACTTTACCAGACAGTTCGGTTAAGCTCATTTTGCGCTTGGCGAGCATAACATCTAAATTAACAACTATCATAATTATATGGTTAATTTGTTATCTTCTTTCAATGCAACACCATGAGAAAAAACATGGGCTAAAACACCAATTATAAAGCCAGCAAACAACAAGTTTATCGTTGGAAAGTTTAAAGATAAACTTACAATCCCAGCTTTATTAGTTAGCATAGAGCTTTGAAAAGGAGAAAGAATAAAAGTTGAAGAAAAATCGACAAGCCAAGTAAGAATTAAATAATAAGATATGTACTTAAGATTCGTTATTGTTTGCAATTCAAAATAACTATCTGAATAAATTTTAAAAACAAAACTTTTTAAGTGATACACAATCATTACAAAAAATAAAAGCGTTAAAATAGCATTTGTAAAAATCATCAAACGAAGAAAGATTGGCAAGGAATGAAACAGTACAAATTTCGAATGCGAATGTGGATGAACGGAAACTAGATCGCTACCCTCTTTACTATTTGCATATAAAGGCGTTGTAGAAAGCGAATCCGTATAGAAAACATCTGTAAAATTAAAAGAGAGCGACGCGATAGAAAGATCAGGTTTGGTTAGAGCATGATCTGAACCAAACAATTCAACTTTCTTCTCCCATAAAATATCACCAGAGTCTACATTTACCAATAAGTTTACTTCATTCCCAAAGAGACCATAAACCATACAAGGCAAATAGGATAATCCAAACAAAGTTGAAAATAAAAATAAAAATCTTGTAAAATACAGTAACAGCTTTTTCGAGAATGAATATGACATAAATCAGGTTCTTTTGTATTTAAACTGTACCAATATAAGCATAATATGTTTAAAAAAGGCCTCCTAAAATTGGTTTTAATTTTAATTAAAACAGCCTATTTTAATACCTATAACAGGCTTGAAAATTTGGTAAAAAATAGTTGATAAAAAGACAAGATAAAAATAGGTGGTGTAAAGGAATTAGCGTTCATCCCTTAGTGAGATTTCAATTCCAGTACACGTTTTCGCTCCACTGTTATTTTAGACCCCTCAGCAAGCATTACCGAATTGGGTTGAACGCTGCTCAAAAACTCAAAATCGGCTCCATAAACAGTACCAAAGTCTACATTTATTTGAGTAGATTCAATCTTGTAGTGCCTCCATTTAGGATGCGTAACTTCATATTCATTGGTTTTTGAATTACTAACCTTTGCATAACCCCAATAATGTTCTGTTATAAATTCAGTTTCACTATTTTCAATAATTTCTGACGTCTCCAGAGCTGCGATTACTTTAAAGGAATGCCACTGTTTATTTTTTTTCCATTTATATACAACCGCTCTATTTTTAGTATTTTCTTTCCAATTATGCTGCATGGGGAGTGTTTCATAATGCTCTTTATACAAGGTATTTGCAACAAATGTAAGAGCAGGTTTTGGTACAATTTCTTTAATAAAAACAACACCTCGCTTCCAAGCATTGTTTTCAAATCGCTTGACGTAAAAACGAAGATTAACCTCTTCAAAATTGCGATGGAATGGTATTTTAATTCCCAACAACCTAGTATTTAAGAACATAAAGCCAATTAAACTGACGTAACATTTACCTTCCCAAAAATCAAGCTCTGTTCCTGGCGGAACATATTTTTTAAGTACGCTTGGATTTATTGCATAATTTGCAAACGCTAACTTTCGCCATTCTGCCTTTAAAAAACTCATTTTTTACTTCTTTTTTAATTAATCAACCCATAGAGATTTAACGAACTATAACAATCAATAAAGGCAACAAGAGGAACAAGACTGAGTGTTACGTGTACTAAAATTTAAAGATTAAACAGTTGCACCAAATTAAAACCAATTGTTTCTTAAAAATTTATTGCAAATATAACTAATATAAAGCACCGAAGACTACTGTGTTGCGGAACAAAAACTCCAATACATTTCAAGTGAAATAAAAATCCACCCTTTTTAAAAATAGAGAGAAATGAGCACCAAAACGTAAACCCATCTCAAAATATGACCCGATAATTAAGTGTATGTTTTACATAAAAAGTATATTTGGTTAAAATTCAACAAAAAAAGAAAGGATGATTTCAAAACTAAAACTCAGTTCATTGCTGTTTATTCTTAGCAGCTACACACTACTAGCACAACTTAATAGCGGTCCTACCTCAGCTGCTCCAACGCCACCAGAAAGAAACCCGGAGGATGTAATCTCTATATACAGTGATGCATACGAAAATATTACCATTGACAACTTTGATTTCGGTTTGTGTCCAAATTCTGGAGCAAATGAAGAAATGATTGCTGGCAATGCTGTCCAACATTATTATGGGCCTGGGAATGCAGGATGTCAAGGAATCCTTTTTGAAAACAACAGAATAAATGCAACAACATTCACCAAACTGCATTTTGATTTTTACACCGACGAAACAAATTTAATTGGTAAGGTTTTCAATGTAAAATTAGTGGATTGGAATGGAAACGTAAACGCAACAACCTCAACAGGTCTTGAAATTAATTTCAATGGTGGATCGACACCACCTCTTACATCGGGATCATGGATTTCGGTTGATGTAGACATAACTTCTGCTGGGATAATGGTTGGCGGAAACCTAACAAGAAGTGATGTTGCAGAAATACACATTACGTCTAATTTAGCGAGTGCTTGGTACGATAATCTATACATATACAGAGATGAGTTGATCCCAGGAACCTGTAACGATGGAGTGCAAAATCAAGACGAAACAGGGATTGATTGTGGCGGTTCTTCTTGCGAACCTTGTTCTGTATCACTCTCTGGCTGTATGGATGCTAATGCAACCAATTACAACGCTGCAGCAACAACGCAAGCCCTAGATCAATATGGGAATCTAACCTGTATCTTTAACTCGTGTGATGACGTACCGCA
>NYWQ01000047.1 GCA_002685115.1 Flavobacteriales bacterium
GTCTTCATTTAATAAACTTGATTCAGGTAGTAAAAAAGAGAATATTTGACCTCCGACAGTAGACAGACTGCTTATGGCAACTTCTAGTCCAACAATTGAGGTTTCTTCTAAAATCAAGTAGCGAACAAGTAAAGTATTTCCTTCACCTGTTCCTGTATTTCCAGTTCCGATGTTTGTAATTGATAAATCCTCTTCATCATACACACCGATACCATCTAAAGAATAGAGATTTTTAGTGATCGCAAATTCTCTAGAATAACTATTGTTTTCAAAGTATTGACCTTCTTCATTATCCTCATCCGAAGTTAAGGTAGCGTTTAGTGTGTAAACACCCTCAGCTAAGTCTACAGCAACTGCTGTTTGTAAAAGGTCAGTTGAATCTTGTTCTAATGATGGAAAAGATTCTACGTTAGACGCCATAGTTGCTCCAGCTGAATTTTGAATTGCTATTGAAAGCTCTATTCCTGTTTGAGTAGCCGATCCAAAGTTATAGATTTCTCCTCCAAGAGCTAAAGAATCGGATAGTTGAGCAACAGGTGTTCTTCCATACTCAGAATTTTGAAAAGTAGAGGCCCATGCTTCGTTTAACACGATGTCGTTCGCTTGAAGATTTGAAATCGAAGCATCATCAACAAACCAAGAATAGCCCCAAGTACCTGTGTGGTGAAAACGAACCCAAACCTGAGATTGGTTTCCAGCCGAGCCACTAATATTTACATTTACAGTAGTAGGATTAGATTCTACACCATCGTTGTTACCGTAATCTTCCCAGAGAGCATATACATTTGGATTTGTGCTTGCGTCAAAATCTACATTTAACTCTGGCCAATCGTTATTGTTTGTACTTGTAACAATAAAACACTGCGTGTCAAATTGTCTGTAATTAGTTTCAAAATTTAAAATTATATTGGTGGTACCAGATAAATTAATTGGACTGGCAGTTGTCATCCAAGAAGACTCTAAATCACCGTTTCCGTCACCACCATAGGCATCTGAATCAAGCATCGCATATCCATTAGCTGCAGAAGTTGATGCTACAGCATCTGTAGGGTAAGCTCCAGAATTAGACAGATTTAGTCCNATTNNCCAATCTAGATCACAGCTTGATGCATGACCAAGTGTCCAAGTACTGGCATCGGAAAAATCATCAGACCAAATAGCTGCAGACTTATGAGCTGTTGGTGTAGTTGTAATTTTTTTGTTGNTTTTAGTAACAAAATTATTTTTTGATNGTTCAGCTTTTTGAGCAAAAAGCGAGGANGCTATAACAAAAGCTCCTACTAATAGTTGAATTTTTTTCATGAGGGATTTTATTTTGTACAAAAATAGTGTTTATCTTTAACTATTACAAGTAGTTTTTAAGAGTATGATTCTAGGCTAGGGCAGCTGCAAATTAAGTTACGATCTCCGTGGGCTTGATCAACTCGTCTTACGCTAGGCCAAAACTTGTTTTCGCCGACCCATTTTTTTGGGAATGCTGCCTGTTTTCTTGTATAGTTATACTGCCACTCGTTAGATGTGCATTGGTTTAATGTGTGTGGTGCATTTTTAAGAATGTTATTTTCTCTAGGGTATTTACCCGTAATAACGTGTTCAATTTCTTCTCTTATAGATATCATTGCTTCGCAAAAGCGATCTAGTTCTTCCTTACCTTCACTTTCTGTTGGCTCAATCATAAGGGTTCCTGCAACAGGAAAAGAAACAGTTGGCGCGTGGTATCCATAATCCATAAGTCGTTTGGCTATGTCGGTTACCTCTATTCCGCTGGCTTCTTTTAAGTCTCGGCATTCAAGAATCATTTCATGGGCAACTCTTCCATTTTCTCCTGCATATAGAATCTTAAAATGCTTTTCTAATTTTACTTTCATATAATTAGCATTCAAAATAGCATATTTTGTCGATTCTTTTAATCCTTCTGTACCTAACATTTTAATATATGCGTAAGATATTATTAGAATTAAAGAGGATCCCCATGGGGCTCCTGATATAGACGAGATGCNGTTTTTCCCTCCACATTCGATGATGGCATGACCGGGTAAAAATTCAACCAATTGAGGAGCAACTCCTATTGGGCCAACGCCTGGGCCTCCTCCTCCATGAGGAATAGCAAATGTTTTATGAAGATTAAGATGACATACATCTGCTCCAATAGCTCCAGGAGAAGTTAAGCCTACTTGCGCATTCATATTTGCACCATCCATGTATACCTGTCCACCATGTTGATGTATGATGCTATTGATTTCTTTTATAGAAGATTCAAAAACACCATGCGTAGATGGGTAGGTAATCATTAAAGCTGAAAGCTCATTTGAGTGTTTTTCTGCTTTATCTTTCAAGTCTGCAACATCAATGTTACCCATTTCGTCACATTTAACAACAACAACTTTCATTCCTGCCATTACTGCAGAAGCTGGGTTTGTGCCATGAGCCGATGAGGGTATTAAGGTAATTTTTCTTTGGTAATCGCCACGCGAGTGATGGTATTTACGAATGACCATTAGACCTGCATATTCTCCTTGAGCGCCCGAATTAGGCTGAAGAGACATTCCGGCAAAGCCTGTTATTTCACATAAATCTTTTTCTAATTCCTTAAAAATTTCTTGATATCCTGCCGCTTGTTCTACCGGAATAAATGGGTGTAAAGAACTGAAGTTACTTTCGTTTAATGGAAGCATCTCTGATGCAGCATTAAGTTTCATTGTGCATGAGCCTAGGGCAATCATCGAATGATTTAAAGATAAATCTTTGCGCTCTAAGCGTTTTATGTACCGCATCATTTCTGTTTCTGAATGGTAAGAATTAAATACCTCATGTGTCATGAAATCTGTAGTTCTAGCAAATGAATCGTCAAGGGTAGAAGAGTCGTAAACATCACTAATTCTATTGTACTCTATTTTTTTTGCAGCACCTAAAACTGCTAGTATATCATTTAAATCTTGAGTGGTTGTTGTTTCATTTAGACTAATGCAAATAGAATGTTCATCAAGATAAAGGAAATTTATATGCGCGGCTAAAGCGATTTCATTAACTACTTCAGCTGGTACAGATTTTAAGTCAATTAAAAGTGTATCAAAGTACTGATTGTTCACTTGATCAAAGCCAAGTTCTTTGATTCCAGATGCCAATGCATTTGCTTTATTGTGAATGCGTTTTGCAATGTTTTTTAGCCCTTCTGGACCATGAAACACTCCGTACATTCCGGCCATAACAGCTAAAAGAACCTGAGCTGTACAAATGTTTGAGGTTGCTTTTTCTCTTTTAATGTGTTGCTCTCGAGTTTGAAGAGCCATGCGTAAAGCAGGTTTGCCGTCTAAGTCTTTTGATAAGCCTATAATGCGTCCTGGCAAGTTTCTTTTGTACAATTCTTTGGTGGCAAAGTAGGCCGCGTGAGGGCCTCCATATCCAAGTGGTATTCCAAATCGCTGAGAAGTTCCAAAAACAATATCTGCTCCCCAAGAGCCTGGAGATTCTAGCAGTGTTAATGAAAGTAAATCTGCAGCAACTGCAACTCCTGCCTCTTGCTCATGAGCAGTATCAGTAAAGGCTTTGTAATTATAAATTTCACCAGTAGCTGAAGGGTACTGTAACAAAGTTCCAAAAGTTGCTTCGTTACACTTGTAGTCTCTGTGGTTTCCAATTATAAGTTTAATACCCAAAGGTTCTGATCTGGTTTCTAGAAGACTAATGGTTTGGGGCAAGCATTCTTCAGAAACAAAAAAAACATTGGCATTATTCTTACGTTTTGATTTAGACCTACCGTTAAATAGTAAAATCATAGCCTCTGCAGCTGCTGTAGACTCATCCAGTAGGGATGCATTCGCTATTTCCATACCAGTTAGGTCAATAACCATCGTTTGGTAATTTAACAGCGCTTCAAGTCTTCCTTGCGCAATTTCAGCTTGATAGGGTGTGTAAGCAGTATACCAGCCCGGATTTTCGAGAATATTTCTTTGAATTACACTTGGTAAAACGGTGTTGTGGTAACCAAGTCCAATGTATGTTTTAAACTGTTTGTTTTTTTGAGCAAGCTCTTTTATATGTATTAAAAACTCTTGTTCGCTTAATCCTTCTGGAAGGTCTAACTCATCATTTAGTCTTATTGAAGTGGGGATGGTTTGATCTATTAGTTCGTTTACAGAATTTACACCTATGGTGTTTAACATTTCTCTAACCTCATGAAGTCGAGGTCCAATGTGGCGAAGTGAAAACGAGTTTGTATTCATTGCTTAGTACCTGTTTTTAGTCATTATAATTATTAATATTTTACTGTACAAAATTACAAAATATTAATGTTGGTTTAAATCATTACTCAAAAAAAATAGATTATTTTTGAGCGTATGAGAATTCTAGTTAAAATAGCTGATTTGCTGGTTATGAGTAATCTATATGTTGCTTCTGGAACTTACGCTCTTACTTGGTTAACTTTACAGTTTTACGATTGCCCAAATACAGATGTGTTATGGTTTGTATTTTTTTCGACTTTGTTTGCATACAACTTTATGCGACTGTTAAGAGTAAGGCCAATGTTGCAAGAGGGTGATTCTCTTCGTCATAAAAATATTTTTTATTACAAACCATTTCTATGGATCTTTACATTTATCTCTGCGCTCCTATCTTTTTTATTTTTTTGTCAGATCTACCATTATGCTTTTTATACTCTACTTTTTATAGGACTCATATCTATTGTATATTCTTTGCCAGTTTATAAAATAGGTGATTTGTGGTATAGGTTTAGAGACATTCCGTCCTTAAAAATATTTTTAATTTCTTTTGTATGGACAGTTGCTACATCGCTATTGCCTATGCTTGTTTGTGAGGTCTCTATTGACTGGTCAAGGGTGTTGGAGCGTTTTCTTTTTGTGTTTGCGATTACCATACCTTTTGATATTAGAGACCTTAGTTTTGATGCTGAGCGATTGGCTACATTACCTCAATTGTTAGGTCAAAAAAAGTCGAAGATATTAGGCGTTTCAGCTCTGGTACTTGCTGAATTAATTCTCTTTTATGATTACTTTTTTAGAGACCTATATTCTTTAAGTGCGATGCTGTTTATTTATTTGTCCTACGAGTGTTCTATATACATGGTTTATAATAGTCGTGCTGATTTACCTGAACGTTTTTTTACGATGGGTGTAGAGGGAATGTCCATTCTTGTCGGCTTGTTTTTTTACCTTTCAAAGTTTTTATTGTAGAGCTATGTAATTGTTGTAATTTTACTTTTTTAAAATAGGAACTATGAATTGGGAATTTTCAGAGGATTTTGCTCGTAAAATGGATCAAGAAGATCCATTGTCTTTTTTAAGAGATCGATTTTTTATACCAAAAGTTTCGAATGAAGAAGCTGTTTATTTTACAGGAAATTCTCTGGGGCTTCAACCAAAAACAACAGCTTCTTTTATCCAACAAGAATTAAAAGATTGGGCTGAACTTGGTGTAGAAGGTCATTTTCATGGAAAAACACCTTGGTTCGATTACCATAAAGTGTTGACTAACACCAATGCCAAAATTGTAGGGGCTTTAGATTCTGAGGTTGTTGTTATGAACGGTTTAACCACCAATTTACATCTTTTATGGGCCTCNTTTTACAAGCCAACAAAAAGTAGATTTAAAATCATTTGCGAAGCAAAAGCCTTTCCATCCGATCAATATGTAATGGAAAGTCAAGCCAAATTTCATGGGTTTAANCCTGATGATGCAATCGTAGAAGTTGCNCCTCGTGNTGGNGANTANACNATTCGTACCGAAGATATTCTTGCAAAAATNNAAGAATTAGGNAGTGAAGTTGCTTTGGTTTTTTNGGGAGGTGTTAATTATTATACCGGACAGGTTTTCGATATGGAAACAATTACGAAATCTGGACATAGTGTTGGAGCAAAGGTAGGATTTGATTTAGCGCATGCTGCCGGAAATGTGAAGTTACAACTTCATGATTGGGGTGTNGATTTTGCTGCTTGGTGCTCNTANAAATATTTAAATTCTGGCCCCGGAAATGTGTCTGGTGTTTTTATTCACAAACGTCATGGAGAAGATTTTAGTTTACCTCGATTTGCAGGTTGGTGGGGTCATGATGAGGNAAATCGTTTTTTAATGGANAAAGGCTTTGTGCCTTCCAAAGGGGCAGANGGGTGGCAGTTAAGTAATGCTCCAATATTNGGGATGGCTGCGCATAGAGCTTCCTTAGAAATNTTTGAAGAAGTTGGTATGGATCAACTCATTGCTAAATCNCGTNTGCTGGTTNCCTANTTAGAGTACATACTTNCTCAGGTTGCATTAAAGTTTGACAATTGCAATTTTGAATCTATAACACCAACCAATCCCNAGGAGAAAGGCTGTCAAGTATCNGTTNTATTACACGGACAGCGCAAAGAGTTGTTTGATAAACTGACTAAGAAAGGTGTGCTTGCCGATTGGAGAGAGCCCAATGTAATTCGTATGGCTCCAGTACCTTTATACAATTCATTTGAAGATATTTTTAGATTTGGAAAAAAATTAGAAGCTAGTTTATGTTAGAAAAAAAGTTTACGGTTGCCGGTGCTGGGTTAGTAGGTTCTTTGTTTTCTTTATACCTCGCAAGAAAGGGGCATCATGTTGACGTTTTTGAACGTAGAAAAGACATGCGTGCTGTAAAATTAGGTGCAGGAAAGTCTATTAATTTATCCTTATCAACCCGAGGTTGGAAGGCTTTAGCTGGTGTTGGTATCGAAGAGGATGTCAAGAAAATGGGCATTCCAATGCACAAACGAATTATGCATGCTTTAGACGGTTCGTTNACGCATCAGCCTTATGGAAAAGATGGNGAAGCTATATATTCGGTATCTCGTGGAGGTTTAAATGCCTTGTTAATGGATTTAGCCGAGCGTGAAGAAAACATTAATTTTCACTTTAATGAGAAATGTATTGATGTGGATCTAAAAGAAGCCCAAGCTACTTTTGAAAATACGCTAACCAAAGAACTAACTGAAGTAAAAGCAGACCATTTAGTTGGTGCAGACGGTGTTTACTCTGCAGTTCGAAATAAAATGCAACGTCAAGATCGCTTTAATTTTGAAAAAAGGTACATAGAGCATGGATATAAAGAATTGGTGATTCCTGCGAATGCAGATGGAACTCATCAGCTCGAAGTGAATGCCTTACATATATGGCCTAGAGGAAATTATATGCTTATAGCGCTGCCTAATTTAGACGGCAGCTTTACCTGTACTTTGTTTTTCCCATACGAAGGAGCATTTTCTTTTAATAGCCTAAAAACAGACGAAGACATTCTTCATTTTTTTACTAAAGTTTTCCCGGATGCTGTTCCTTTAATGCCCACTCTTTTAGAGGACTACAAAGAGAATCCTACTGCATCTTTAGGGATTATTCGTTGTTTCCCATGGACTGTTTCAGATAAAGTAATGCTTATTGGAGATGCCTCTCATGCAACCGTTCCTTTTTATGGGCAAGGAATGAATTCTGGTTTTGAAGATTGTACTATTTTCAATCAATTTATGGAGCACTATGGAGACGATTGGACTGCTTGCTTTAAGGCTTACGAATTAGAGCGCAAAGCGAATGGAGATGCAATTCAAGAATTGTCTTTGCACAATTTTATAGTGATGCGAGATAAAACAGCAGATCCTAAGTTTTTGTTGCAAAAGAAAATTGAAAAACATTTTTCAGATAAATATCCAGACAAATGGTTGCCTCTTTATTCCATGGTAACCTTCTCAAATATACCTTACGCCAAGGCTTGGTCTCTGGGGCAAAAACAAGAAGCTATGATGGAAAAGGTTCTTCAACTACCCGNNATAGAAAACAAATGGGATTCTTTAGAAGTAGAAAGTTTAATGTTAGCTATGATAGAATAAAAAAAACCACCCAATTGGGTGGCTTTTTTTTATTAAGTTGAATCAGAGTTAAATTATTTACTCAAATAAATCATCAAAATTGTTTCCATGGACATACCCTCTTCTTCTACAATCATTGAAGTAGTTAAGGTTAAATTAGTTTCACTTACTTCTACAATAGTAAAATATTCNAAGTCTTCATCCGGATCTNGATTAGTAAATTGAATCGTATCGTCATTTACCAGCTCATAAGCTAGCTCCATTGTTTCTTCTGAATCGTCTATAGTGAACATAGTGCTTGTCACGGAAAGTGTTCCAGTAATCTCGCCATCTTGTGTAAAACCATTAAGGGCTATTTCATCCCATTCTGCTTGAGAATTTGGCATTGGAAAGCCCATACTTTCTTCAAATTCTTCTGGTGTCATCATTGAACTCATCATGATTAACATACTTAACATATCTTGAGGTAATAATACGCCAACTGTAGACGAATCNATAGTCCAGTTTCCAAGAATCTGATCTGAAACAGAAGCGGCGTATTCACAAGAATTGTCATCTACTGTTGCCAAGGAATTGTAGTTTAAAGCCATCGTGTCTGTACATCCAGTAATCGAGAACACACAAGAATTGTCATTTTCAGTTGCATCAGCATCGTAGTTAGTTGCAGTTGAGTCTGTACATCCCATTACCGCATCTTCTTCGCAAGAAGAAAAAGTTAAAATTGCTGCAAGAACTGTTAAAATTGAAATATTTCTCATTTTAGAGGGGGTTTAATTAATAGTTACTTTAAAGTAATTGTTTGCTAAGGTAAATTTTTATTTCAAATTCAAAAGACTTATTATCCTCTTCTTCTAAAATGGTTGAGTAAAGGGTCAGGTTTGTTGCGTTTAAGTTAAGTGTGTTAAAGCGCTTAAAAATTAGTTTGTTGCGTTAATAATGTTTGGATATGTATGTTGCAATGTATTTTCATTTTGAGGGAGATGAGCGTACTTATTTTAAAAACGGATTGTTTTCTTTTTCAAAACCAATGCTTGTTTTAGGTCCATGTCCCGGGTACACAATCATGTTGTCATCCAAGGTGAATAATTTTTCTCGAATCGATTTTAATAAGGTTTCGTGATCGCCCATAGGTAGATCAGTTCTTCCAATACTTAAGTGGAATAAAACATCTGCACAAAGTGCGATATTTTCTTTTTTATTGATCAAACAAATATGGCCTGGAGCATGACCTGGAGTGAAGATAATCTCAAATTCTGAATCACCAAATTTTACAACATCTCCTTCTTCAATAAAACCCTCTACTTCTGGNAGCTCTGCTANNTGAACTCCATACTTAGTTGCTGCTAAAGGAGCGTATTCCAGCATAGGTAAATCNAGCTTGTGCATTAACGGTTTTAAATTGAAGGTNTCCGAAACAAATTTATTTCCAAATACGTGGTCTAGGTGACAATGCGTGTTTATTAGAGCTACAGGTTTTAAGTGGTTTTCTTCTATATAGCTCTTTAGTATCTTGTTTTCTTCATGGTCATAACAACCTGGATCCACTATTATACATTCATTCGTTTCATCAAAAGCAACATAGGTGTTTTCCTGAAAAGGATTAAAAGTGAAACTTTTTATAGTTATCATCTTAGTAGTTGTTTGTCATACTTCGGAACTCTATAACTTTGGTGTTGCCTTGTCTGATAACTCTGTTGTAATTAAAGTTGGTTTCATCTAAAAGCCTTATTTCTACCAAATCAGTTTCGTCTCCAGGAATGTAATTTCCAGTATAGTAAGCTAGATGATCGTAGTCAAATTGAATCCATTTGTTGGTAAGGTCGTCATCAATTGAGCCATTTTCGTAATATTTTACTTTTTTATCGATACTAAATTCTATTTCCGTAAAATTTGTTTCCGTATTTGGCGTTGTATATTCATAAAAAGATAAACCGAGTTGACCTGTTATAAACTTCGCCCATTCAATTTCATTTATTGGATAGTCTGTGTTGTAAAATTCTTCGAATTCTACAAAAGTAAATGTAGCATATTCAGCTATTAACGAATTTAGTTTTTGGTTAGAGGGTAAGTTGTAAACCACGTGGTAGTTTACTTTCCATTTGTCGTATAAATTCTCATCAATATTAATTGCGAATTCACAAGATGCTCCTCCATTTGAGTCTTCCATTCCAAAATTAACGGCATTCTCATCATTGCAAACAGTAGGGTCTTTTTTACATGCAGCTAAGCAAAGTAAAACGAGTATTAGAATAGGTAATTTTTTGAGCATTATTTTTTTTAATTAATGTTCAAATATAATTATTTTTTTTTGGTTTTTTTATTTTTTGCAGCTTCCAAAATTAGACAATTGTAATGAAAAATGAGTTTTTAATTTGACATGTATTAATGTATATTTACAGATGTAAAAACTAATATAATAATAATGTCAAAATTTAAATTTAATATAACGGGTCACTGTTTAGTTACAGGTTCAAGTAGTGGAATAGGAAAAGCTATCGCATTGGAATTTGCATCAAAAGGTGTTCCAATAGTTGCAGTATNTAAAGATAAAAGAGCTTTGATAAAGTTGAAAAATGAAATTACGAGTGTTTTCGATGTTGACTGTTACATATTGAATAAAGATTTAATTGATGAGGAATCTCCTCTTGAAATATACCAATGGTGTATAGATAATAAGATAGATGTTCAAATATTAATAAATAATATTGGTCTTGGCTGTTCGGGGAGTTTTGAGGATTCTTGTGAGAAATCAAACGAAGATTTAGTTCGTTTAAACCTCTTTCCAATGTTGCATNTAACAAGATTGTTTTTACCCACNTTNAAAAGNTACAACAANTCTTANGTATTGAATATGANTAGTTTAGGNCATTGNATNCCAATNCCGTACAAGGCATTGTATGCTGCNTCCAAAGCTTTTGTTTACTCTTTTTCTAAGGCATTGTCTGTAGAATTAAAGAGTGCTAATGTGCAAGTTTCAGTATCCTGTCCAACTGGAGTATATACAAATCCTCATGTTGTACAACGTATTAATTCGGGCGGAATAATTGCAAAATGGACTAGTTTAAGCGTGGGTAGAGTTTCTTTTTTTATTGTAAATTCTATGTTAAAGGGAAAGAAAACAATTGTCCCTGGCATTGGAGCCAAATTTTTATTGTTTTTAATGCGAGTTTTGCCCGAAAGTTTAAATATATTGATAGCCGGTAGAATGATAAAAAAAAATGAAGGCTAAAATAAATCATATTGTTTCAGAAAGTTTTGAAGAATTTGTTAGCTGGCGAAAACACATCCACGCAAATCCCGAATTGTCTTTTGAGGAAGTTAAAACTGTCAATTTTGTGGCTGATAAATTAGCTGAAATGGGTGTTAATTACACCAAAGGTATTGCTGGNACAGGNTTAGTAGCTCTTATTGAAGGTGTAAACCCATCTCGTAAATGTATTGCTCTTAGGGCAGATTTAGATGCTTTGCCNATTCAGGAGGAAAATGAAATTTCATTTAAATCAACTTTTCCTGGCGTAATGCATGCTTGTGGTCATGATGTACATNCGACCTGTTTGTTAGGTGCTGCAAAAGTTTTAAACGCTCTAAAGTCAAATTTTGAAGGCTGTGTGAAATTGATTTTTCAACCCGGAGAAGAGGTTCTTCCCGGAGGAGCATCTATGATGATTTCAGAGGGTGTTTTAGAAAATCCAAGTGTAGATGAAATTTATGCACTGCATGTATTTCCTGATATGGATGCCGGTAAAATTGGTTTTAAAGCCGGTAAATATATGGCTGCGTGTGATGAGTTGTATCTATCTGTTGTTGGTAAGGCCGGACATGCAGCATTGCCAGACCAATACAATAATCCGATCATGATTATTGCTGAACTATTACCCAAGCTACATTCTTACCTAAATTCAATTTCCATACANGACGAGCCTTTTGTATTTGCTTTTGGNNATTTNCATGCNGCTGGTGCAACCAACNTAATTCCNAANCAAGCAAATGCTAAGGGAACTTTACGNACAATGAATGAGAAATGGCGAGCGGAAATTCATTCTAAATTAAAAACTTTTGTACAAGACTTTTTAAAGTCTAAAAATGCCAAAGGTGAACTCAAAATAATTAAAGGNTANCCTTTTTTANANAACAATAAACAGTTAACNAGTNCNGCATTTANNGCNTCNCAGGCTATTTTAGGTGANAAAAATGTTGAAGAAATGGCTATTCGAATGACTGCNGAAGATTTTTCTTTTTACAGTCAGCTTATTCCTGCTTGCTTTTTTAGGTTGGGGGTACGTAATGAGTCTCTTGGGATCATTCACGGTGTTCATCACCCTAAATTTAACATAGACCATCAAGCACTNAAAGTAGGTGTAGCATCNCTTTCATATATTGCANTAAATTCTCTTAAAACCAANTAGCTTTTGTTAGTTTTGCAANTCAATTACCTCTNAAATTATGCNTAAAACAGTCTTNTTTNTANCTTTTNTAGTGTCTCAACTCGTTTNTTCTCAAACTAGTCAAACAANAGAATTAACCGTTGAGAACTTCCCCATTCCTGTTTTTACAAACAGCAACTTATCGTTACTAATTCTCGGTACCGCTTGGTCTAACAACCTTATTACTGGTGATGAAATTGCTGTTTTTGACACTGAAGGGANTGTAGTTGGAAATTCCATTGTTTTAGAGGGACATAACGGAATGGCCGTTTGGGGTGATGACCCTCTTACAAAAGTAAAAGATGGCATTTCTTTAGGTGAACGATTCACAATTGTACATTGGTCAAAGAAGTCAAATGAGTATTATTCATATAAGAATTTTGAAATTCAAACAGGCACCGTAACTTACATTAAAGACGGNTTTACGATTGTTTCTTCAATGGGAGAGCCTGAAGTTTTTAATAGAGAAAATGCAGTTTCCTATCATGTTAAAAGTGTTTTGAGTGATTTCAATGTTTTTTCTTTTTATACAGACGCTAAGGCAATTCGCTCTTTCAAGGTGTCTTCTATTGAAGGTATTGTATTGGAAGTATCTGACTCAATTTTTGATCAAGGGTTCCATTNCTTTTTAGATTCTTTAGATTTACCAGTGAATACCTATGATGTTGAGNTGTTTTCTGAGAANNAGCTTCTAAGTAAAAANACCTTTTCGGTTGATTNATANGTCTATACNACTGTTTTTTTATAGGTATNTAGGGGGGTAATTTAATTTATAAATTTTAAGGCCTTATTTTATCAGTTATTTTATTAAATTTGATAAAATCCCCTGTAGATATGATAAAAGCTAACTCCCCTAAATTACGCTTACTTTTTTCATTCTTGATTCCTTTTTTGAGTTTTGCTCAAGATTGTGATTTAAATTATATCCCCGAAAATACGGGCTCCAATATGATTATAATGATCAATGGAGACGCTTTAACAAATGAGGTGCTTGTTGCTGGAGATAGCATAGGTGCTTTTATGAATATTAATGAGCAGTGGGTTTGTGTTGGAGGAATAGAATGGACAGAACAGCAACAAACTTTAGCTGTTTGGGGGAATGATGCAAACAACTTTTACCAAGACGGTTTAATGGCTATGGATGAAGTTGTTTTAAAAGCCACGTCTAATGGTGTTTTATACGACATAACTTATGCTCCGACTATCACTTTTGTTGTTAATGGAATTACAATTCTAAATTCAACATTAAGCATGACTCCTGTTTGCGATGATTTAGGGAATCTCTATGGTTGTACCAATCAAAGTTATGATGAATACAATTCTTTAGCAACTATTGATGATGGTTCTTGCCAAACAATAGGGGAAGTTTCGGGTTGTACAATTGCGGGTTATGTAGAGTACAATCCAATTGCTACAGTATTCGATAATTCTTGTATTACGCTCGCCGTTAATGGATGTACTGATGCTTCGTATTTAGAGCATTCTTTGGGAGCAAACAATGACGATGGATCTTGTGAAAATTTAAT
>NYWQ01000048.1 GCA_002685115.1 Flavobacteriales bacterium
ATTTTTTGCTCATCGCCTTCTAAGAGTGCAAACAACGCTTCTTTTCCATTTTTACGAATCTCTTCTACCGCGTGGTGAAGGTAGTTTATACACATGGAAATCTTTTCGTCATGTACTTCGTTTCCATCTTTGTGGACTAATTTTTCGGTTTTTAATAGCGCCGATTCGAGCATGTAAACCTCAATAATCATATTGGCTATGTTCATCATTACTTCTTGCTCTAAAGCAATTTTATCTCCTAGCTTTTGAGCTGCAGTACCGGCAATCATCAAAATACTTTTTTTAAGATTTTGTAATACCTTTTTCTCTTCAGCAAAAAACGTTTCTGATGGGGTGTCAAAAGAGGGGATACTCATGAGTTCTTTCGCGACTGCTTTTGCAGATTTCATGACATCAATTTCTCCAGTCATTGCTTTTTTAAGGATCATCTTTACCAAAAGAAGTCTATTGATTTCATTGGTTCCTTCATATATTCTAGAGATTCGTGCATCTCTATAAAAAGCTTCCACGGCAGATTCGGCAGAAAAGCCCATACCTCCGTAAATCTGAATCGCTTCATCGGTAGCATATTGAATCACCTCTGATCCAAATACTTTTAAGATGGCACATTCAATAGCGTATTCTTCTACGCCTTTAAGTTTGGCCTCTTGAGGGTTGTGTCCATTGTGTTCCAGTCGGGCAATTTGATCTTCTATATTTTGACCGGCTCTATAGTTACCGGCATCAGCTACATAGGTTTTGGTTGCCATTTCTGCCAATTTGTATTGCATTGCTCCGAATGAAGAAATGGGTACTTTAAATTGTTTTCTCTCGTTGGCATATTTCACAGCATAATCAACGGCTTTTTTTGCAGCACCTGTAACGGCTACACCCAATTTAATTCGTCCTACATTTAACGCGTTCATCGCAATTTTAAAGCCCTCTCCTCGTGCGCCAAGCATAGCCGATTTTGGTACCTTTACATTGTTGTAAAAGACCTGCCGAGTCGAGGATGAGCGAATTCCTAGCTTGGTTTCTTCAGGATTTAGGGTTAAACCTTCTACTTGGTCTTTCTCGAATATAAATCCTGTGATGTTTTTATCGTCTTCAATGCGAGCAAAAACGATAAATACATGGGCAAAGCCCGCATTGGAAATCCATATTTTTTGTCCTGTAATTTCGTAGTGCGCACCGTCCTCTGTTAAAACCGCTTTTGTTTTACCCGAATTTGCATCCGATCCAGCGTCTGGTTCTGTTAGGTTGTAACAAGACATCCATTCACCCGAAGCTATTTTTGGTAGGTAATGCAGTTTCTGTTCTTCGGTTCCATACAGTAAAATAGGTAGTGTTCCAATTCCGGTATGCGCTCCAAATGCTGTGGCTATTGATCCTGTTAAACTTGAAATTTCTTCACAAATGAGCATGCCTGTATTAAAACCCATACCCAAACCTTCGTATTTTTCGGGCACATTTACCCCTAATAAACCCAATTCACCTGCTTTACGCATCAGCGATTCTACTAAAGCATAATCTTTCTCTTCAAATCGCGTTAATACAGGTCGAATTTCACGTTCGTTAAAATCTTGTGTCGATTCCAACATCATTTTTTGATCTTCGCCAAACTCTTCGCGGATAAAAATATCTTGTGCTTGCGTTTCTTTTATCAGAAATTCGCCTCCTTTTAAATAATTCATCATCTATTATTTTAACAGTTCATAAACACCGGCAGCTCCTTGCCCAGTTCCTACACACATAGTAACCATTCCATAGCGCTGCTTTCTTCTTCGCATTTCGTTAAAAAGTTGCACAGAAAGTTTAGCTCCCGTACAGCCTAATGGATGTCCCAAAGCAATGGCTCCCCCATTTACATTAACGATGTCGGGGTTTAAATTCAATTCTTTTAGAACAGCTAATGATTGTGATGCAAATGCCTCATTGAGCTCAAATTGTTCAATGTCTTTTAGTTGTAAGCCCGCTTTTTCTATTGCTTTTGGTGCCGCATAAACTGGTCCCATTCCCATAACACTTGGTTCTAATCCAGCCACATGGTAGCTCAGTAATTGTGCTACGGGCTCAAGGTTTAGTTCCTTTACCATTTTTTCAGACATTACCATTACAAATGCAGCTCCGTCCGATGTTTGCGAAGAGTTTCCGGCAGTAACAGAGCCTCCAGCGGCAAATACAGGTCGTAAGCGAGCCAGTGCTGCTATACTTGTTCCTCTTCGGGGTCCTTCGTCGGTAGCTACTGTAAAGATTCGAGTTTGTTTTTTCTCTTTTTCATCTAAGAAGATTTCTTCTACTTCAATTGGTACAATCTCATCTTTAAACAATCCTGTATCAATAGCATTTAAGGCTTTGTTGTGCGAGTTAAATGCAAATTCATCTTGTTCCTCTCTTGAAACCTTGTAGCGACGTGCCACCTCTTCTGCAGTATTTCCCATTCCCCAATACCAACTTGGGTTTTTAGCTGAAACGTCTGCGTTGGGTACAATTCTCCAGCCACCAAATGGAATGGGTGACATGGTTTCTACACCACCTGCGATGATACAATCTGCCATTCCAGCATTGATTTTTGCCGTAGCTAAAGCAATCGTTTCAAGCCCCGAAGAGCAATATCGATTAACAGTTACGCCGGGTACTTTGTTTGTATCTAGTCCCATTAGAGAGATCATTCTTCCAATATTTAAACCTTGTTCTGCTTCTGGTGTTGCGTTTCCAACAATAACGTCATCTATTCTATTGACATCTAATTCTGGAAGCGATTTTACCAAATGTTTTACGGTTGCAGCCGCTAAATCGTCAGGGCGAGTAAAACGGAAAATTCCTCTTGGTGCTTTTCCTACCGCCGTTCTAAATCCTTTTACGATATATGCTTTCATCTTAACGATTTTAATTGCGTAATGGTTTTCCTTTTTTAAGCATATGCTCTATACGCTCTAATGTTTTGCGTTCTCCTGTTAGTGATAAGAAGGCTTCTCGTTCTAAGTCTAGTAAGTATTGCTCACTAACTAGAGTAGGGGATGAGAGCTCTCCTCCAGCAATGACATGGCCAAGTTTTTCAGACATGAGCTTTTCATGTTCTGTAATAAATCCAGCATGGAACATAGCATCTGACCCTACCAGGAATGATCCTAAAATTTGTTTCCCTAAAACCTTTATTTTTTTCTCATTTGCAGGCGGTCTATACCCTTTGTTGGCAAGACCAATTACCGCTGCTTTTGCATCTGCAATCCTTCTGTTTTTATTAATAGAAATAGCGTCTATTCCTTTTCGAAGCAAACCAAGATCCATAGCTTCTTGTGCAGATGAGGACACTTTTGCCATTCCTACATTTAGATACAATTCTCTAATTAAGGGGTTTTGAATGTCTCCTTTATTAAAAAGTTCGGAAGCGCGTAAGGCCATCTCTTTTGTTCCACCTCCGCCAGGTATTAAGCCAATGCCCATTTCAACCAAACCCATATAGGTTTCTGCTGCTGCTTGCGTACTATCAGCATGCATGGCTATTTCGCATCCACCGCCTAAGGTCATTGCATGAGGCGCAACAACAACAGGAATGTTTGAATAACGAATTTTTTGAGTGGTTTGCTGAAATGCGCGCACTGCAAAGTCTAGTTCGTCATAGTCTTGCTCTATTGCCATCATAAAAATCATAGCTAAATTTGCACCTACCGAGAAGTTTTGCCCTTGGTTTGCAATGACTAAGCCTCTGTAGTTCTCTTCGCTTAGCTTAATGGCATGATTTATCGCCTGAAGTGTATCCCCTCCTACAGCGTTCATTTTTGAGTGAAATTCTAAATTGACGACATCATTCCCTAAGTCAATCAAACTAGCTACATCGCTTTTCCAAATTGTGTTGTTCTCTTTACGAACGTGTAAGTTGGTTAGGCCTTCTTGGTTTGGGAGCGCTTTGAATTTTTTTTCATCTTTATCAAAGTACTCAATTGAACTGCCTTTAATTTGATAAAAAGAGCCAACCCCTTTGTCGAGCATTTCTTTGACCCAAGGAGCAATGTCTTTTCCAAGTTTTAGTGCTTGCTCGTATGCTGCTTGTGCACCAATAGCATCCCAAATTTCAAAAGGACCCAGTTCCCAACCAAAGCCAGCTTTCATGGCTTGGTCTATTCGGAATGTTTCGTCAGAAATTTCAGGAATTCGGTGCGAAACATAGGCGAAAATGTCACTAAACATTTCTCTGTAAAATTCGCCAGCCTCATCCTTACTGTGGTATAAAAATTTTAGACGCTTTCTGAGGTCTTCAATTTCTTTAGCCTGCGATAAAGAGGTATAGTTAACACGTTTTTGAGTTTCGTATTCAAGGCTCTTTAAGTTAAGGGATAGTATAACTTTGTTTCCCTTTTCATCTTTCGTTTTTTTATAAAATCCTTGTTTTGTTTTATCACCTAGCCATTTGTTATCAAAAAGTTGTTGGACGTAGGTTGGAAGTTTAAAAGAATCTCGAACTTCATCTGTTTTGCAATTGTCGTAAAGCCCTTTTGCAACATGAACTAGGGTGTCTAATCCAACGACATCACAAGTTCTAAATGTTGCCGATTTTGGCCGACCAATTATTGGCCCTGTGAGTTTGTCAATAGCTTCTACTGATAGGTTTCTTTTTTCTACCAAATGAAAAAGACCTAAAATACCACCCACCCCAATACGATTTGCTATAAAGGCTGGAGTGTCTTTGCACAATACGGTTGTTTTTCCTAAATGTCGGTCTCCAAAATTCATAAGGAAGTCAACAATAGTTGGGTCTGTATGGGGTGTTGGTATAATCTCTAAGAGTTCTAAATACCTGGGAGGGTTAAAAAAATGAGCACCTAAAAAGTGTGTTTTAAAATCAGTACTCCTTTCCTCTAGCAGCCTATGTATTGGGATCCCCGAAGTATTGCTTGATACAATACTCCCTGGTTTTCTGAATTCCTCTACTTTTTCAAATACTTCTTTTTTTATAGCCAAGCGTTCTACAACCACTTCTATAATCCAATCTGCATCACTTATTTTTCCAATATGGTCGGTTAGGTTTCCTGTTTTAATTCTATTGATAAAGTCTTTTTTGTAAAGCGATGCAGGTTTTGATTTAAGGGTTGCTTTAAGTGCGTCTTTAACAATACGGTTTTTAACTTTAGGATGCTCTAAGTTTAACCCGGCTTTTTCTTCTGCTGCATTTAACTGAAATGGTACAATGTCTAATAAGAGAACATTTAGGCCAATGTTTGCCATATGGCAAGCTATCCTAGAACCCATTATTCCAGAGCCAATAATGGCTACTTTTTCTATTTTATGTATTTTTTTCATGTTTCAATTCTTCAACGGTTTCATTTACTGCCTGCATAACTTTGTGAAAGGATTCTAATTCTTGTTCGCTCACTTTTTGAAAAACGCGTTCGTTAAATGTCTTTACATTTTCCGATGCAATTTTTCTTAAATCAATTCCTTTTTTTGTTAAAAATAGAAGGACTTTTCTCCGGTCTTTTTGGTCTGTTTTTTTACGAATCAATCCATTGTCTAACATGCTTTTGAGTGTACGTGTTAAACTCCTAGATTCCATCCCCATTTTTGGACCTAAACGGGTAGATAAAATCCCCTCTTTCTCAATGTTTAAAATTGCCATTGCTGTAGAGGTCGTTGCTTGGTGTTTTTTAGCACTTTCATTGTACAATCTTGAAATACTATGCCAAGCCCATCTTATTTGGAAATCTAGTGTGTTTTTTTTCGATGCCATTTTTTTAATTTAGATAATGCTAACTTACAAATTTTTAGTATGCAAGCATAATGAAATTGAAATTATTTGGCACGCATACTATTTTTTTATTAAAAATAAATAGCTTTTGTTTTATGAGTTTGAAGATCAGACCGAGATGAATTAGTCCACTAAATAGAAATTATTGTATACTAATAAGGTGCAAAAAAAAAGTGCCTTTAGGCACTTTTTTTTAACTGTAAATCTCTTTGTATAAATGTTGGTATTTTTCCATAACTGGTTTTCGCTTGAGTTTTAAAGTAGCTGTTAATTCTCCTCCATCTATAGACCAAGGTTCTTTCATAACTGCAAACTTTTTTACGCGTTCGTATGGAGCAAATTGTTCGTTGTAATGATTTATTTCATTTTGAAATTTCTCTAAAACTTTTGTGTGTTGCGACATTTCTTCATTTGATGTATAGTTTATGTTATGAAGTTTGCACCAGATTTTAAGAGCTTCAAATTCTGGAACTATAAAAGCAGCAGGCATTTTTTCATTTTCACCTACAACCATTATCTGTTCAATTATTCTAGATTCTTTAAATTTGTTTTCCATAACCTGAGGAGCAATGTATTTTCCTCCCGAAGTTTTAAAAATTTCTTTCTTTCTGTCGGTTATTTTAAGATAAACTCCTTCTACCATTTCGCCAATATCTCCTGTAGCGAACCAACCGTTCTTATCAATGACTTCATTTGTAAGTTCAGGCTTATTGTAATACCCCATCATTACATTATGTCCCTTGCATAATATTTCGCCATCGTCTCCAAACTTAACTTCTACACCCTTTATTACTTTACCTACTGTACCGTAACATCTCCCCTTTGGTAGAGTATTGTTTACAGCAATAACTGGCGAGGTTTCAGAGAGTCCATAGCCCTCGTATATAGGCATTTGAGCAGCCGTGAATACACGAGCCAAACGAGGTTGAAGTGCTGCAGCTCCAGAAAATATATATTTCATATTTCCACCAACTGCTTCTCTCCACTTATTGAAGATTAGTTTATTGGCAATTTTTAATTGGAATTCATACCATCCTCCGTTTTTACCATCTAACTCATGACGTAAACCAAGGTTTAATGCCCAAAAGAAAAGTCCTTTTTTAATTCCTGTAAGTTCAGAGCCTTTGGCAACAATTTTATCGTATACCTTTTCCAATAGTCTTGGAACAGTGGGCATAACGGTTGGATTTATCTCTTTTAAGTTGTCACCTATTTGTTCAATACCTTCTGCATAGTAAATGGAGGTTCCTTTAAAAAGATAATAATATTCTACCACTCTTTCGAATACATGGCAAAGCGGAAGAAAGCTAATAGCTCTGTCGGTTTCATTGAGTGGAAGTGCGTCTTTTAAGCCTTCCAGTTGAGAGAAAAGATTNTCGTGAGACAGCATAACTCCTTTTGGGTTTCCGGTGGTTCCAGAGGTGTATATAAGCGTAAATAAATCAGACGATTTAACCTCTAGTTGGTTTGCTTTCATTTTAGATGCCTGAGGGTTGGCTAGTCCATCTTCAATAATTTCGTGCCAATCCTTTGCGCCTTCAACTTCATCAAAAGAATAAATCGCTTCAAGTGTTTCTACTTTGTCAATAAGCATGTGCACTTTTTCGTAGATTTCTTCGGAGCCAACGAATAAAATTTTTACACCAGCGTCGTTAAGAATGTATTCGTAATCTGCCGATGTTATGTTTGGGTAAATCGGTACATTTATTCCACCAATTTTATTAATACCCATGTCGGCTAGATTCCATTCGGGTCTGTTTTGAGAAACAATGGAGATTTTATCTCCTCTTTCGATACCTAGGTTGAGTAGTCCGTAACCTATAGAATTTGACATGGATACGTATTCTTCTGCACTGTATTTGCGCCATACGCCATCTTCTTTTCCGGCTAACACATCATTTTTGTTAAACTTTTGGCGATTGTATTCCGCAAGTTCAAATAGGCGAGTAGGTTTTAAATCCATAATAGTAGTCATGTTTTGGTGCAATTGTTTTCAAATCTACTAAAAATCTACACATTATCACTTTCNAATCCANAATAGAGTTTTCACACTTAACATTTAGACCTTTTCATCTGAATGCTTACATTTGATAAAATTTGATAATGGCTCAAAATCCACATGTACTAGACACCCCTATAGAATTCCTAAAAGGAGTAGGGCCTCAGCGTGCAGAGTCTTTGCAAAAAGAATTAGCTGTTTTTCGTTACCGAGATCTNNTAGANCTNTATCCCTTTCGTTACATAGATAAAACTCGTTTNCACACCATATCTCAATTACAGACGGATTTAACGGACGTTCAAATNAANGGTAAAATAGTTCGGNTNAAAGAAGAGGGAGTCGCTCGTAAAAAAAGAATCAAGGCTGTTTTTGAAGATGGTACATCTTCTATGGAGTTGGTTTGGTTTAAGGGCGTTTCTTGGGTAAAAAAGAGTCTTAAAGTAGGTGAGGAGCTTGTTGTTTTCGGTAAGCCTACTCTTTACAATGGCTCTTTTAGTATGTCTCATCCTGAAATAGAAACCTTAGAAGCCTACAAGTCTAGTTTAGTAACTTCTATGCAGGGTGTTTATCCATCTACAGAAAAGTTAACGTTGAAATCTTTACATTCTAAAGGGATTTCAAAATTGGTTCATGAGTTGTTAGGTCAAATAATCGATTACATTCCAGAAACTTTGTCATTAACCATTCGAAAAGAATACAAGTTAATTTCTAAAAAAGAGGCACTTTTAAATGTGCATTTTCCTAAATCGGAAGCTATGTTGGTTCAAGCGCATCGTCGGTTAAAGTTTGAAGAGTTTTTCTTTATTCAATTGGCGATGCTGAAACTTAAGCAACACAAAAAAGAAGTCTATCTCTCCTATCCTTTTTTAAAAATAGGGAAGTATTTTAATACTTTTTATCAGGAGCAATTGCCTTTTGAATTAACGGGTGCTCAAAAAAGAGTTTTAAAAGAAATTCGTTTGGATGTAGCTTCCGGTAAACAAATGAACCGTTTAGTTCAAGGTGATGTGGGCTCTGGAAAAACAATTGTAGCTTTAATGGCTATGCTTATGGCAAAAGATAATGGCTTCCAATCTTGCTTAATGGCGCCAACTGAGATTTTGGCAACGCAACATTTTAATGGATTGCAAGAAATGGTAGAGGCTGTAGGGATGAAAATGGCGCTACTTACAGGCTCTACTAAGGTGGCTAGAAGAAGAGAAATTCATGCCGCATTAGAATCTGGAGCGTTAGATATTCTTGTTGGAACTCATGCACTTTTGGAAGACAAGGTTAGGTATAAAAATTTAGGTATTGCAATTATTGATGAGCAGCATCGTTTTGGGGTATCTCAACGTTCAAAAATGTGGAAGAAAAATCAAAGGCCTCCTCACATTTTAGTGATGACTGCAACTCCTATCCCTAGAACACTAGCTATGGCTGTTTATGGCGACCTAGATATTTCTCTAATAGATGAATTGCCTCCTGGGAGAAAACCTATTAATACCTTGCATAAAACGGATCAACACAGGTTGTCTATGTTTCATTTTTTGAAGCAAGAAATTGAAAAGGGAAGGCAGGTTTACATTGTTTACCCCTTGATTGAAGAAAGCAAAACATTGGATTANAAAGATTTAATGGANGGNTATGAGGGGGTNTGCAGGCATTTCCCNAAACCTAAATTTCAAGTATCTGTTGTGCACGGCAGAATGAAAGCCGATGATAAGGAAGCTGAGATGGCTCGTTTTGTAAAAGGTGAAACTCACATTATGGTAGCAACAACCGTTATAGAAGTTGGTGTTAATGTGCCTAATGCTTCGGTTATGGTTGTTGAAAGTGCCGAGCGTTTTGGTTTGTCTCAGTTACACCAGTTGAGAGGTAGGGTAGGGAGAGGTGCATCGCAATCGTATTGTGTTTTAATGAGTGGTGTTAAATTGAGTAAAGATGCCAAGTTTAGACTTAAAACAATGGTAAGTACTCAAAATGGATTTGAAATTGCCGATGCTGATTTAAAACTAAGAGGCCCAGGCGATATTATGGGAACTCGACAGAGCGGGCTTCTAGATTTGAAAATTGGAGATTTATTAAAAGATTCTAAAATTCTTGAGTATGCTCGAAAAACAGCTATTTATATCCTTCAAGAAGATCCGAATTTAAGTTCAGATGAGAACCGATTAATTCTTAAAGAATACCTCAGAGCCCACCAGCATAAAATGCAGTGGAGCGCAATCAGTTAAATCAAGAAGCTTGTTTTTTAGTTGAGGGTATTTAGTCAGCTTTTAAAATAAAATAGCGCTCTTTTTCTGCAGTAATTTGGAAATTATTCCTTCTGATTTTGCCCNAAAACTTCTAGGTTAAAACATCGAGCCTACCGATTTGGTTTTGTATGTTTGTGAGTTGTAAAAAAAAATCCATGGTAAAGATTAGAAAGCAAGAAGCATTAGATTTTCACTCAGAAGGTAGGCCAGGAAAAATAGAGGTTGTTCCAACTAAAAGCACTAATTCTCAAAGAGATTTGTCATTGGCTTATTCGCCAGGTGTAGCTGAACCCTGCTTAAAGATATTCGAAAATAAAGAAGATGTATATAAATACACAGCAAAAGGAAACTTAGTAGCTGTAATTACGAATGGGACTGCTGTTTTAGGCTTAGGTGATATAGGAGCAGAGGCTTCAAAACCGGTAATGGAAGGTAAGGGGCTTTTATTTAAAATCTATGCTGATATTGATGTTTTTGATATTGAGATGGACGTAAATGACGTAGATTCATTTGTGAAAACAGTTAAAGCTATTGCGCCAACTTTTGGAGGGATTAACCTAGAAGACATTAAAGCCCCNGAGTGTTTTGAGATTGAACGTAGGNTAAAAGAGGAATTAAATATTCCGGTAATGCACGATGATCAGCACGGNACTGCCATTATTTCTGCAGCAGCTTTGCTAAANGCNNTAGAGCTNGTAGCNAAAAATATAGAAGAGGTTCGCATTGTTATAAATGGAGCTGGAGCTGCAGCAGTTTCTTGTACAAAACTCTATGTTTCGCTAGGAGCAAAATTGGAGAACATTGTTATGTGCGACAGCAAAGGTGTAATTCGATCGGATAGAGACCATCTATCGGGTCATAAACTAGAATTTGCATCCGACAGAGCATTACATACACTCGAAGATGCTATGAGCGACTCAGATGTATTTGTTGGTTTATCTAAAGGGAATGTGGTAAGTCCAGAAATGATAAAATCGATGGCAAGTAAGCCGATTGTTTTTGCTATGGCAAATCCTATTCCGGAGATTTCTTATGCTAAAGCCATGGCTGCCAGAAAAGATATTATTTTTGCTACTGGGAGGTCAGACTATCCTAATCAAGTAAATAATGTGTTGGGTTTTCCTTATATTTTTAGGGGAGCTTTAGATGTTAGAGCAACTAAGATAAACGAAGAAATGAAAATTGCTGCAGTGAAAGCAATTGCAGATTTAACAAAAGAATTGGTGCCCGAAGAAGTGAATATTACTTATGGAGAAACCAATATAACTTTCGGAACGGATTACATTATACCAAAGCCTAATGATCCAAGATTAATTTCTTGCGTAGCTCCTGCAGTTGCCAAGGCTGCTATTGATTCAGGGGTGGCAACAGGTACCATAGACGACTGGGATCGTTACAAGGTTTCACTGAACAAACGTATTGGGCGAGACAATAAATTAATTAGAAATTTAACCACTCGTGCAAAGTTAAATCCCAAACGTATTGTATTTGCGGAGGCAGATCACTACAATGTGTTAAAAGCTGCTCAGATCGTTAAAGACGAAGCAATAGGTGAACCTATTTTACTGGGTAGAATTGCAAAGATTCAAGAGCTAATAGAAGAGCATGGATTTGATTTTGAAGGTGTAGAAATTATAGACCCAAAGTCAGACGAAATGCAAGAAAAGCTAAATGTATATGGGGATGCATTATGGTCGAAAAGAAAAAGAGATGGGTACACTCAGTACGAATCGAGAAGAGTTATGCGCGAGCGAAACTATTTTGGTTCTATGATGGTGGAGCTAGAAGAAGCTGATACAATGATCTCAGGTTTTTCAAGAAACTATCCTGAAACAATTAGACCTGCGCTGCAAATAATAGGAACAGAAAAAGGCGTTAAACGAGTCGCAGGACTTTATGTTATTATGACACCAAATGGACCTGTTTTTATTGCCGATACTACCATAAATGTAAATCCCAATGCAGAGCAATTAGCTGATATTGCTGAGCTTACAGCAGACTCAATTCTTCGATTGGGTATTAAGCCAACAATGGCTATGCTATCGTATTCTAATTTCGGTTCTACGAGCGATCCAAATTCTAAAAAAGTTCGTGAAGCAGTTCGAATTTTAAGAGCAAGACGATCAGATATAACAGTAGATGGAGAAGTACAAGCAAATTTTGCCATGAATAAAGAAGCTTTTGCCGAAAAATTTCCTTTTTCAGATTTAGCTAACAAACAGGTAAATGTTTTAATATTCCCAAACTTGGAATCTGGAAATATTGCTTATAAGTTAATGCAGGAACTGGCAGGCTTTGAAACTATAGGGCCTATTTTAATAGGTTTAAAAAAGACCATTCACATACTTCAACTTGGAGCTAGCGTAAAAGAAATCGTAAACATGTCTACCATTGCTGTTGCGGATGCTCATACTAAACAGTCGAGAAAATGATNGCACACATCAACGGAAAATTAGTAGAATTAAATCCGGCTTATGCTGTTATAGAATNCAATGGTGTTGGCTACTATCTCAATATCTCNTTAAATACNTNTTCTAGGTTAGGTGAGTCGGAGTCTTGTAAACTNTTTACGCATCTTTCTGTNAAAGAAGATTCTCACACGCTTTANGGTTTNTATGAAAAACTTGAGCGTAAGATATTTAGAATGTTAATATCAGTCTCTGGTGTTGGAGCCTCTACAGCTCGAGTTATTTTATCATCATTGCAATCTTCAGAAATTAGAGACGCAATTGTAAGTGAAGATATTGCTTTAATAAAATCGGTTAAAGGAATTGGAGTCAAAACAGCTCAACGAATCGTTTTGGATCTTAAAGATAAAATGCTCAAAGCATTTGATGATATCGAAATTTCTATTAGTTCTGGCAATAGAAATAGAGAAGAAGCGTTATCTGCCCTAGAGGTTTTAGGGTTTCCTATGAAGTCTGTTCCAAAGCTAGTAGATAAGTTAATAGAAAAAAACCCGCAAATTGAAGTAGAAGAGCTTGTAAAACAAGCTTTAAAGCAATTGTAAGTGAGATTAAATAAGGGTATAAAATATATTTTTACACTATGTTTTTGTCTGCTAGGGAATTCCCTTGTCAAGGCACAAGATGATAGTTTGGCTTTGCCTTACCCTCAGATGTTATTTAATAATCCAGGAAATTTTTCTCAAAATATTGAGTACAATTTAACGAGCAAAGATTTTACTTTTAACAACACAATAGGAACTTTTCAATCTTCTAGACCTACATTTATGAGTCAGTCTGCTTATAAAAAATGGATGTTTGATCAGCAAATTCAAAATTTTTGGAAAGCTAAAGTTCAGTCAAACATAAAAGAGGAAGGCATTGCGGGGACTAAGCCTAAAATTAAAATTGGTGGAGAAGGTTTTAGTAAGTTTTTTGGAGGTAATACAGTAGATATAAGGCCTCAGGGTTCTGCAGAGCTCTCTTTTTCGGGTAATTTTAATAAAACCAAAAACCCTTCACTTACCGAAAATCAAAGAAATCAATCAAATTTTAATTTCGATCAAAGCATTCAAATGAATGTAATTGGAAAGGTTGGTACAAAATTAACTCTCAGAACAAACTACGATACAAAAAGTCAATTTGATTTCGAAAATCAGATGAAATTAGAGTATACTGGTGACGAAGATGATATTGTTAAGAAGATAGAACTCGGAAATGTAAGTTTACCTTTAAGTGGGTCTTTAATCTCCGGAACACAAAGTTTATTTGGTATAAAAGCTCAATTCCAATTTGGTAAAGCAACCTTTACAACTGTTTTCTCAGAGCAGAAATCAGAAACCAGCACCATTAGAGTAGAAGGTGGAGCTCAAACCACAAATTTTGAAATTTTTGCAGACGATTACGAGGCCAATAAGCATTTCTTTTTAGCTCAGTATTTTTACGATTCTTATGATTTAGCTTTAGCTAATATGCCCTTAGTGAGTTCTCCTGTTACCATTACCAACTTAGAGGTATGGGTGACAAACAAGACTGGGAGCACCTCTAATGTTCGAAATATTTTAGGTTTTCAAGATTTAGGTGAAAATCCAAACCAAGCCCATATCGAAAATATAGGGCCAAGTTCTGAGCCCATAAATGTTCCTTATCCAGACAACAGAAATAATGAGTTGTTTCCTGCAGATTTGGCAGCTTCGAGTGCCTCTATTAGGGATGTAAGTCAGATTACAAGTTTGTTGAATGGTTCGGGTTATGTTCAGGCAGTAGACTATGAGAAAGTTGAGAATGCTAAAAAACTAACCAGTTCGGAGTACTCATTTAATGCACAGCTAGGGTATATTTCTTTAAATCAGGCCTTAAATTCTGATGAAGTTTTAGGGGTTTCTTTTCAATACACTATAAATGGAATTCCCTATCAAGTTGGAGAGTTTTCAACAGATATTTCATCTCCAGATGTTTTAATTTTAAAATTATTACGTTCTACTACTTTAGATGTTAGCCTTCCAATGTGGCGTCTTATGATGAAGAATGTTTATGCTTTAGGAGCCTACCAAGTAAATCAAGAAGATTTTGATTTACAAATTATGTACCAAGACGATGAGTCTGGTACACCACTGCCTTACATTCCAGAAGAAGGTTTAAGTGCTAAGTTGCTCATACAAATATTAAATTTAGATAACCTTAATCAAAATAACGATCCGGGGCCAAACGGTGTGTTTGATTTCATCTCAAATTTAACAATAAGAAAATCCAATGGTCGAGTATATCTCCCTGCTGTAGAGCCTTTTGGTGGATTCCTTAGAGGTAAGTTTCAGCAAGCAGGCATAAGTCAAGAAGTAACAGATTCTTACATCTATGACGCCTTGTACGATTCTACTAAAACAGCGGCATCTCAACTTGCAGAGTTAAATAAATTTTTATTAAAAGGTCAATATAAATCTTCTTCAGGAGCAGATATTCCTTTAAATGCCATGTACATTCCTCAGGGTTCTGTTAGTGTTTCTATGGGAGGAGCAGCTTTAGAGGAGAACATTCATTATACCGTAGATTACAACCTTGGAAGAGTGAAGATTATTGACGAAGGGATTTTAAGTTCTGGCCAACAAATAGATGTTAAATTAGAAAACAATTCTGGCTATTCAAATACAACCAAACGTTATATTGGTTTGCATGCCGATTACAAGTTTAATGATGATTTTTTACTTAGTGCCACAGTATTAAATTTATCAGAGAATGCTCAAACCATTAAAATTAATATGGGAGATGAGCCCATATCTAATACGATTTGGGGGATAAATGGATCGTACAAAACAGAGTCTCAATTACTTACTACGATTCTCGATAAATTGCCTTTAATAGAAACAAAAGAAAAGTCTAATTTTACGCTAACTGGAGAGTTTGCNCANTTTATTCCAGGACATTCAAAATCACTAAATGTNGATGCAGAGGGTACGGCCTATATAGATGATTTNGAAAACAGTCANTCGCCNATAGATCTNAGGAATTCAATGTCTTGGTTTTTGGCAAGTACACCTCAAGACCCAACTTTATTTCCTGAAGGTTTGTTAAATAACGACATCCGTTATGGTTTTAATAGAGCTTTAATGTCTTGGTACTTCATAAATTCAGATTTTCAAAGAAATACAGCTTATGCGCCAAGTCATATTTCAGACGAAGACAGAGAAGAGCCTTATGTTAGAGAAATTTCAATTAATGAGATTTTTCCTGATAAAGACATCCCCAATGGTCAACCTTTGCGATTGCGAACATTTGATTTAGCCTTTTATCCTGAAGAAAGAGGTCCCTACAATTTTGATGTTGAGGGCGGCGATTATTCAAATGGAATAAGTGAAGATGGAACGTTACTAGCGCCAGAAACACGATGGGGTGGTGTTGTTCGTAAATTAGATAACAATGATTTTGAAGTCGCAAATATTGAGTTTTTAGAATTCTGGATGATGGATCCATTTATCGAAAACCCATCAGATCCAGGAGGAGATTTCTACATAAATTTGGGGAGTGTCTCTGAGGATATACTCAAGGATTCTCGGAAAAGTTATGAAAACGGATTGCCTATTGATGGTGGAGACGATAATGTTGATACCACTGCATGGGGAAGAGTTCCATCAGTTCAAGCTCTAGTTACAGCATTTAATAGTGGCGAAAGTGCAAGAGACAATCAAGATGTAGGTATAGATGGTCTCGATGATGAGATGGAACGAAATTTTATTCCGTTTAATTCTCTTGAATCCCGATCCTATTTAGAACGTATTCGCGAAAGTTTTGGAGAGCAATCAGATGCCTTTTTAAAAGCAAATGAAGATCCATCTGGAGATAACTTTCATTTTTTTTATGGTTCAGATTACGATGCTGAAAAGAAAAGTATTCTTGATCGATACAAGAAATACAACGGTTTGGACGGAAACGCTCCAATGAATGACGTCTCTCAGGCTTCTTATTCACAACTTCCAGATGTTGAGGATATCAATAGCGATTATACACTAAGTGAGTCAGAGTCTTATTTTCAATACCGTATTCGTTTGGAACCAGATTCTTTACAAGAAGTTGGACAAAATTTTATTACCTCAATTATTGAAAATGCTGGGCCTAATAACGATACGCGTTGGATCCAGTTTAAAGTACCTATAAGAGATTACGAAAATAAAATAGGTTCTATACCCGACTTTAAGTCCATTCGATTTATGCGAATGTTTATGAAGGGCTTTACAGCTCCAACTGTATTGCGTTTTGCAACGCTAGATATGGTTCGAGGTGAGTGGCGAAAGTACCTAAATAGTTTAGCCTCGCCAAATGTTCCAGAGGGCGAAGGTACTTCCTTTGATATTTCTGTGGTAAACCTTGAAGAAAATGGACGTCGAGATCCGATTAACTATGTATTACCTCCGGGTATAAACAGAGATCGTGTGCTGGGTTCAACAGCAACTCAGCAACTCAATGAGCAGTCCATGAGTTTTAGAGTTTGTGATTTGAAAAATGGAGATGCAAGAGGTGCTTTTAAGAATGTTACTATGGACATGCGTTCTTACAATAAAATTAAATTCTTTGTACATGCCGAAGAGAAAAGCCCGGAAAACACCTTAAACGATAAAGATTTAAGCATGTTTATTCGTGTAGGGACAGATTACAGTTACAATTATTATGAATACGAAGTTCCTTTGGATGTAACGCAATGGGGTGCTTCTGCAAGAGATGAGATTTGGCCAGAAGCCAATGAGTTTGAAATTAATTTTAATAAGTTAAAAGAAGCAAAAGCAGCACGAAATTTAGAGATAAGAAATGGAAATACAGACGTTAGCTTTACCACTCCTTTTTATTATTATTACGGCACCAGAAGAATTACCATAATAGGAAATCCTAATTTAGGTAATGTTCGTACCATTATGTTAGGGGTGAGAAATCCGTTAGAAGATACAACTTTTAACCCCGAAGATGATGGACAAGATAAATGTGCTGAGCTGTGGATAAATGAATTGCGTTTAACCGATTTTGATGAAAGAGGAGGTTGGGCAGCCAAAGCTCAAATGAAAACTCGCTTAGCTGATGTTGGTAGTTTTAGCTTAGGTGGGAATATNAGNTCTATTGGTTTNGGTAGTTTAGAACAGAGTGTGAATGAAAGAAATAAAGAAGAAACTCGTCAGTATAATTTCACTTCAAATATAGAACTTGGTAAGTTTTTTCCTGAGCGATANAATGTAAAAATACCTCTTTATGTAGGTNTTTCAGAAACAGTATTGAGGCCTCAATTTAATCCGTTGGATCCCGATGTAGAGTTGCAAGCTTCTATTGATGCAGAGCAAACTCAAGGCGCAAAAGATACCCTCAGAAGTATTGTGGAGAATTATACGCTTAGAAGGTCTATCAATCTTACCAATGTTCGAAAGGAAAGAGGTGGAGGAAGAAAGCAATCCATCCAAAAAAGCAGGAATTCTAAAGGTNAAAAATCAAAAGGTGCTCCCAAAAATAAGTTGTNCGANATAGAAAACATTAGTTTGAGTTATTCGTANAACGAAGTTTTTAACAGAAACATCAATACAGAGTTTAGTAAATTACAAGAACACAATGGCGGTATAGGATATAATTTTAACAACAATCCTAAAAACTACAAACCTTTTGGTAAAATTAAGTTTCTTAAAAAGTCAAAGTATTTAAGATTGATAAAGGATTTTAATTTTTATTTACTACCCAAAACTATTTCGGCAAGAACAGACTTTAATAAAAGCTATTCCGAAACGAAAATGAGGAATTTAGCGAGTTTAAATTCACTCAGTTCAGCTACTATTATTGAACCAGATACCATGTTCAATAAAATGTTTAACATTACTCAAAATTACAGTTTAAAGTANGATTTNACTCGAAGNATAAAGTTNAATTTNTCNACNAATTCTAGGTCTATTGTAGATGAACCTGAAGGTAAAATTGATACACAAGCTGAAAGAGATGCACTTCGAGATAGTATTTTGAGCTTTGGGAGAACCACTTCGTATCATCATCAATTTGATGTTCGTTACACTGTTCCAATAAATAAATTTCCGCTTACAGATTGGGTTACGCTGTCTTTAAATTATGATGCGACNTACGATTGGAATGCNGGNTCCAGAGCTACTGTNAACGATTCTATTAATTTGGGTAATGTAATTCAAAACACAAATAATNTAAAAATNAATACCCAACTTAATTTAAAATCGCTTTACAATAAAGTACCCTACTTNAAAAAAGTTAATTCTTCGAGGAGAAAGAAGGATTCTAAAAAATCTAGAAACAATAAGTTCATCGGAGGAGATGCTGAGTCCAATAAATCTGATAAAGACAGTGATGAGGAGGAAGAAGAGGAGCGAGAGTTTAAAGGATTTGAATACCTAACCAAGGCTATCCTAGCTGTTCAAAGTATAAATTTAAGTTACGACCAGGGAAGTGGTACTATGTTACCCGGGTACACGCCAAATGTTGGCCCGCTTGGTGTTAGCGATGTTTTTGGTGCTAATTTTACGCCTGGTTTTGGCTTTGTAATGGGTGATCAAAGAGATATTAGAGCTGATTTGGTTCGGAATAATTCCATCACATCTGATACGTTGCTCAACCAACAGTACACGACACAACTNAAAGANCGTTTAAATTTGCGAGCAACTCTTGAGCCNGTTAAGAAATTAAGGATCAAATTAACAGCTCAAAGAAATGAATCCTTAAACACTTCAGAAACTTATCGAAATACCGGTACAGCAGATGACATCGATTTTGAAAGTTTAAATAAAAATGAAACGGGTAATTTTACCATGTCTTTTTTAGCTGTAAAAACAGCTTTTAGGAAAATGGAAATTAATTCTTCTCAAACCTTTGATGACTTTAGGGCTATCCGCTCACAAATTGCAAATCGTATCGCAGCAGAAAATGGCCAAGTAAATATTGATAACTTGGATTATCCAATTGGTTATGGTCCTAATTCGCAAGAAGTATTAATACCAGCTTTTATGGCTGCCTATTCTGGAACAAGTGCCTCTAAACAAACCCTCAATAAGTTTCCTCAAATACCTTTGCCAAACTGGACGGTTAAGTTCGATGGGCTTTCCGATCTTAAATGGATTAAAAAGTACTTTAAATCGGTCTCCTTATCTCACGCCTACACCTCAACCTATTCAATTGGATCTTTTACGACCAATTTGTTTTACGATCAATTAGCTAATCCAGAAACAGGTACCCCGCAGTCTAATCCAGATAATTTTGATGCTGGAGAGAATTACATCTCAAAATATCAAATTCAAACCGTTAACATAAGTGAGCAATTTAGTCCNCTCATTAANTTAGATGTTACGATGAATAATAGTTTAACAACTCGTTTGGAGTACAGTAGAGANCGTCAGGTATCCTTAAGTTTAAATAACAACCAAATACAAGAACAAGCTGGGCAAAGTTTTACTTTGGGTTTAGGCTACAGGGTTAGTGATTTTGAATTTAGTNTCAACACGGCTAATGGAACCAAAACGTTNTCNTCTAATTTAGATTTAAACCTTGATTTATCTATTCGAAAGTCGGTCTCAGCTATAAGAAGTTTACAGGAAAACACGCATCAAGGTGTTAGTGGAAGAACCGATATTTCAACAAAATTCTCTGCAGATTATGCGCTAAGTGATCGTGTAAATATTCAGTTGTTTTTCGATAGAATGGTTGCTAAATATGAAGTTGCCACTTCTTTTGATACAGCAAATAATAGTTTTGGGCTAAAACTGAGGTTTACTTTTGGAAGTTAATTTTAGTTATTCTGACGTTTTGGGCATAAATTTTGATACATTTGCAATTCTAAAACTATCCAAAACATGAAAAAAATAGCATTCATTTTAAGCGCATTACTTAGTTTTTTAAACACAAATGCCCAAACCTACTTTTCAGCAGATATAGAATCTGGTATTGACAGCTGGACTATTGTTGATTCTGACGGTGATGGTAACAATTGGTCTGTTATTGATTTTGATGATAACGAAGGTTCTGTTCTGAATTCAGCTTCATTTATCAATCAAGTTGGTGCTTTAACTCCTGACAATTGGATTATTACGCCTGCAATAAGTCTAGCATCTTCAAATCTTCCAACTCTTTATTGGACAGCCAAAGCACAAGATCAAAGCTGGGCTAATGAAAATTATTCCGTTTATGTCTCTACTCAAGCGGATGTAAACGCTTTGTCTAGTTCTTCAGTATCTTTTTCAGAAGTTATTGGAGCTACCAATGGTTACGAGTTAAGAACTCTTGATTTGTCAGCATTCAACAATGAAACCGTTTATGTTGCTTTTAGGCACCACGATGTTTCGGATATGTTTTCGTTAAACGTAAAAGATATCTCCGTTTCTGAGGTACTACAAGAATTCGTTCAGCACGACATAAGTTCTTCAAATTACCAAGTTGTTGATGCCGAAGGTGGTTCTGGAACTTTTGATTTTACGGTTACTAGTTATGGTACAGATAACTTGAGTGATTATGATTTCAATTATACAATTAACGGAAGTCCATCTTCTATTGCATCTAACCAAACTTTATCTACTGGAGACCAAGAATCTTTTTCTTTTGATTTAGGGATAGGTGAATACACTGTTGCAACTTCAGTTACCAATTCCAATGGTGAGGTTGTGGGAGAAGAGCAAGAGTTTTCTTTATTTGTGGCTCCGCCAGTGCCTAATTTTACACTTGAAGATATTTACGGAAATTCACACGATCTTCATGAAGCACTCTCTAAGGGGAAAACGGTAGTATTAGATTTCTTTGCTTCTTGGTGCACTCCTTGTGAGGAATCAACTCCTGAGGTTAATTCTGTATGGAATCAATTTGGAGCTGGAGATCTAGGTTTTGAGGTGTATGCCCTAACTACTGAAACTACAGATGATGCTGCTGTTGTTAGTGGTCTAGGATGGGGTGCTGAATATCCAAAATTCGAATATTCCTACGATGCCTATTTGCAATATTTTCATTACGCATCAAGTTTAGAGACCAGTGGTATTCCTTTGTATGTACTAGTATGTCCAAATACACAAAACCCAGGTTTTTCTCAGGTTTCATGGTTCTCTGAAGGATGGGCTCCAGGCGGTCAGTCTCAAAACGAGATGGTTGCTGCGCTTCAAGAATGTGATGCAAGCATCGGTGTAGAAGAATTCTCAGTAAATCAATTATCGGTTTATCCTAACCCAGCTAAAAACACAGCCTTTGTAGAATTTAATTTGGTTGAATCCAACGAAGTATTGGTAGAATTAACCAACGCTTTAGGCCAAAAAGTATTTACCAATTCCTCAACAATGAATGCAGGTTTTACCAAAGTTGAGCTGCCAGTTGCTGATTTAAATTCTGGGATTTACATTGTAAATATTACTATTGCAGGTAAATTGCGTTCGGAGAAGTTAAATATCGTTAAGTAAATTCAGAAAAAAATTAAACTGTAATTAATACAGATTTCCACATGAAAAAAATTCTATTCTCTTTAGTAATATTAGTAAGTTTGACTAGTCTAGCTCAAAGTAGTTTGTCTATTAATCCTTCTGAAACCTATTTTGGACTACCCAATGAAACTCTTGATGCGAGTTTTGATGTAACCAATAACTCAGCAGTAGATCTTGAGGTTATCGTTACCAGGTTAATTCCGGAAGCTTACGATTCAATAGAGGGTTTTATGTCTACGTTTTGTTGGGGAACCACTTGTTATCCCCCTCAAATTAACGTTTCTACAAATCCAATAATTATAGATGCCGGAGCCTCATTTGATGGCTTTAAAGGGACTGTATCTTCAATGCCAGTAGAAACTGAATTAACAATTAATTATTGTTTTTCAGTAGTTGGCAATCCTTCAGATAAAGTCTGTACTGATGTAACATTCAGTTCCATGAGTTTGCCTGTTGGATTAGAAGAAAACAATGCACTATTTAGTGTTTATCCAAACCCTGCAAACGATATTTTATATCTAAGCCATACTTCACGAAAAGAAGGTGTTTTTAGGATGTATGACATGCTGGGTAATAAAATTTACAGCGATCTAATCACGACATCAAAATCAATTCAGCTAGAAGATTTTAATGCAGGGATTTACTTCTATACGTTTTCTATAAATGGTAAAG
>NYWQ01000049.1 GCA_002685115.1 Flavobacteriales bacterium
AAAAAGCTTTGTTAGCCAAGTGTTAGCAGAGCTTTTTTGTTTTGTTAACGTTTTGTTATTATATAAAATAGACTAATAATTGGCAAGATTGTAGCGTTAAGGTTTCGTAGATTTTACATAATCCTGGGGGGGATTAATACGAAGAGCCACTCAATTAGAGTGGTTTTTTTATGTTTAACAGCTTATTGTTTTTATGTAAGGTTTTGCATCAATTTTTAAGCTAATTTTACACTAAATTTTAATCGTAGTTGATGAAAGAATTGGTTGAAGACCTATCCGGTATTGCAGTTACTTTTTTTAAAAGTACCAAGGCAAAACGTATCAATATTACCCTAAAGCCTTTTGCAGGCGTTCGGGTAAGTGTGCCTAGTTCTGTTAGTTTTAAACAAGCAAAAACAGCCACACAAAAACGCATGAGATGGATTCAATCTCAGGTATCTAAAATGAAGCGTGTAGAAAACCAGTACACTGTTTTTACCAGCAATACCAAGTTTCAAACGCGTTCTCATTCGTTAGTCTTAAAAAGGGTAGATGCCGAAGCGCTTAGGTCTTTTGTTGCCAACTCTAAAATAACGGTTTCTATTCCAAATTCTCTTAACATACTAGATGCTGTGGTTCAAACAGAAATTATAACTGCCATAGTACGAGCCTTGCGAAAGGAAGCTAAAGATTACCTTCCTGAACGAGTTGCCATTTTGTCTGCCAAACACAACTTTACGTATAAAAACACCGCCATTAAGAATGCCAAAACCCGATGGGGAAGTTGCTCGTTTGAAAACAATATTAATCTCAATTTACACCTTATGCGCTTGCCAGAGCATTTAATAGATTATGTTATTCTTCATGAGTTGGTGCACACAAAAGTAAAAAACCACAGCAAAGATTTTTGGCAACTCTTACAACTGGTTTCTGGTAATGCTAAGGGATTGGATAAAGAGGTTAAATGTTACAGCACCCATATTTACTAATTGTTTTGTAAGTTGTTTTTAAGTGTAGTCGCTTTTTTCGATTCGGTTCAATGTTTTTAAAAAGTGTTTTTTTTTCTGCATCAATATGGCATATTTATTGAAGTAAAATTTGAAAGATTAAATGCAATTAATGAAAAATATTGTTGTTTTATTTGTTGTTGGAATGTGCACATTATTTATTTTTTTTAGTGCTTCCAATTCGCATACAAATTCTACTGGAGCTCCATCTGGCTTTAGTGGTTCCGTCTCTGATGGTCAAAACAATTGTTCTTCTTGCCATATCTCAACGGCACAAAATTTACCTTCTAACACACAGGTTATCATCTCCTCAGAACTAGAAAATGGAGATCAATATACTTTGGGTGCTTCCTATTACATTTCAATAACGGCCTCATCTTCGAGTATAAATAAATTTGGTTTTCAGGCCTGTATGGAAAATACAGCAGGAGAAAAAGTGGGCCAATTGGTACTTTCCGAAACCGTTAGAACACAACTGGTGGGCAATGGCGATTACATTACGCACACAGCATTAGGAGCTGAAGCTTCGGGTATAAGTACCTGGTTGTTTGTTTGGAATGCTCCTTTAATTCCTAAAGGCGATCTTACGTTACACACTTCAGTGCTCTTTTCAAACAACAACAATTTGGTGTCTGGAGATGAAGTAATTTACACTACACTTTCTTTAAATGCCCCAGAGTATGGCTGTACCAATAGCCAAGCGTTTAATTTTGATGCAGCCAATACCATTGAAGATGGTACCTGTTTTTTTAGCCAAAGTTCAGCTGTATTAAGTTTAAGTTACACATCGTTAGATGTAACCGGTTTTACAGGCGAAGAGCTCATACTGCCTATCAATGTACACAACAATTCTGATGAAGATTTGGTTGTGAATGTGGAACGTCATCTCATTTTACCTGGCACCCCTTACAATTGGTTTTGTTGGGACCTATGTTACGCATCATCAGTGAGCCAAAGTATCAATGGAATTGACATTTCATCAGAGCACTACACAGATGACTTTTCTGCACATATGCTAGCTCCTACACCAGGTAATTACGCAATTGAGTATTGTTTTTACACCGAAGGAGCCCTGGAAGATAGCATTTGCGCTACTGTTAATTACAATGTAGCGGGAGAGGTTTATGGATGCTTAAACCCAAATGCATTTAATTACAACAGTTTGGCAAATGTAGAGGACAGTTCGTGCATCACTTTTCCGCAACCAATTTGGTCATTTTCTGAGCCTACTTCCAACAATCACATCGTAGCCGTAAATTCAAACACTCCTGTACTGCTAAACAACGAACCCATAGCAATTGGCGATTGGATTGGAGTATTTTACGAAGCTGATGAGGGTTATGTTTGTGCGGGTTATACGGAATGGTTGGGCGAAAACACCACGATTTCTGTTAATGGTTTTGATGCTGAGATTGGTCAAGGATTTCCGGATGGAGAAGCCTTTATTTGGCAAGTATGGGATGCCTCAGCGGGTGTTAGTTGGCCTATGTCTGTTACCTACAGTCTTTTACAGGACGATCAGGGTTCTTTTCAAAACAACGGATTTAGTTCTGTAACTTCTCTGGCAAACATTCAACCCATAAACAGTCAGTTGTTCGATTTGCCTAGTGGTTGGTCTTTTATTTCGTCTTACATAGCCACTTCAGAGATGTCTGTTGATCAATTCTTTTCTCCTATATATGAGGATTTGGTCATTGTTAAAAACAACAGTGGCGCTTCTTATATTGCGGCTTACAACTACAATTCTATAGGTCTCTTAATCCCGGGTCAAGGGTATCAAATAAAGGTAAATAATACTGCCACATTTAGTACAGAGGGCGATTATTTAAAGCCAGAGTTGTTTCCGATTGCTTTATTAGGTGGTTGGAACTTAGTTGGGTATTTGCCAAAAGTATCGTTGGATGCTGAACTGATTTTTCAGGAATTAATTGACCAAGACCTCATCGTAATCGTGAAAGATTACCATGGGAATACACTTATCCCTGAATTTGGGTTTAACGGTATTGGTTTGATGAATCCAGGTGAGGCTTATCGCTTAAAGACATCAGATTCCTGTTTACTCCAATATTAATTCTTTTTTTACTGCTATATCATCACTTTTCGTAAATTTGAATTCTAAAAATTATCTTATGAAAAAAATTATAGCAAGTTTTGTATTCTTTTCGATGTTTGTTAGCTGTACAAAAGATTTAGGAACGCTCAAAAATATAAGTACTAGAGACTTTAATCCCGATCGGAATTATGAATTGGCCATAAAGCAGCAGTCATTTACGGCAAATTCTATTGAGTCCTGCGTTAATTTAGCTTTAAAAGCTGTTCCAAATGCTTCGTTTTTAAAAAATACTAAAATCACGTCAAAGGGTAAAAAAGTAACCATTGTTACCGATATTTGGTCTATGACTAAGGAGAAGCCAAAAAAGCCTAAAAAACCAAAAAAGAACAAAAATCTAAAACTAGACAAGTTTAAAAACCCAAGAGGAAAAGGGGTTAAAAACAAGCCAACTGGTTTTAATATAAAAGATTTTAAAGAAGGAATGCAGGTTTCCTGGGACGATCCTAAATTTGGGTTTGGAACAGGTATGATTGCTCGTATTTCTGGAGGCACTGCTATACTAGAAAAGGTAGAAGATAAGTATGGTAAACAGATAAAACCCTTAGAATTACCTCTTGAAATTTTAAGACCCGAAAAAAGAAGAAAATAAGGTTCAAGAAGCTGCATTTAATGCAGCTTTTTTTAAGTTTTAGGAATGTTTTACCCTTTTAAAGTATTGCCTTACGGTTTAACCAAGACTCTCATATGATGCGTTTATTATTGATTTTACTGACATCCTTTGTGTATAGCTCATTATTTGCACAAACTATGGACAATAGGGGCTATGTTGTACAGAAAGGTGAATTGTCGCCTAAGTTTGAAATCGAACTGTTGTCTGGTGATACCCTTAGTAATCAATCTCTTTTAGGACAGGTAGTTGTGCTTCAGTTTACCGCTTCGTGGTGTAGCGTTTGTCGAAAAGAGATGCCGCATTTGGAGTCCGAAGTATGGCAAAAATTTAAAGATGATGCTTTTCTGTTGGTGGGTATCGATTTAAAAGAAGATGAAGCAACCACGCTTGAATTTGCGGCTAAAATGGGCGTTACTTATCCTATGGCCTCAGATTTAGAGGGTCGTTTGTTTTCACTTTTTGCAGGGCCTAAACAGGGCGTTACACGAAACATTGTTATAAATAAAAAAGGCGAAATTGTCTTTTTAACGCGCCTTTACGATCGGGTTGAGTTTGAGCAAATGATCGAAATAATTGCGCAGGAACTCGAGAAGTAATTGTTCTTGCTTAGCATACTCAGTTAACCTGAACATGTTTTGCAATTTGTTTTGCTTTGATCACCAAGTCCTCAACCGATTCATTGCCAAAAGCCAGCGCAACTCCCATTCTTCTGTAAGGTCTGGTTGTTGGTTTTCCAAATAAGATGCAATTGCTATTGGTGTANTTTGTNGTTTGNTTAAAACCTCGGTANGTGGGTTGANTGGTNTTTTCGGANTCGGCTAATATCACAGCACTTGCNCCATTTTTTTCTAAGGTAATTTTAGGAACCGGAATTTTTAATACGGCTCTNGCATGAAGCTCAAATTCTGAAAAGTTTTGTGTNTTTCCCAATGTGACCATACCCGTATCATGNGGCCTAGGTGATAATTCNGAAAAGTANACACCTTCTTTTCCAATAAAGAATTCTACACCCCAAATTCCAGCCCCACCTAAAGCAGCGGTTACATCTGCGGCCATTTTTTGAGCTTCCTTTAAACGGGTTTCCATCATGGGCATTGGTTGCCAGCTTTCTTGGTAGTCCCCTCTTTCTTGTCGGTGCCCTATGGGTGGGCAAAAAAGAGTTTTTCCGTTTTCTTGGGTAAGAGTAAGCAGGGTAATTTCGTACTCAAAATCAACAAACTCTTCTACAATTACCTCCATAAGGTCTCCTCTGGAGCCTTGCAAAGCAAATGCCCATGCTTTTTCGATGTCTTCTATTGTTTTAATTACCGATTGTCCTTTTCCAGAGCTTGACATTAAAGGCTTTACCACGCATGGCATACCGCATATTTCTACACCTGATTTTAATTCTTCAAACGAAGTGGCGTATCTGTAAGTCGCTGTTTTTACGCCCACTTCCTTGGCAGCCAAATCTCTTATAGCCTTTCGGTTCATGGTGTAGTTGGCCGCTTTAGCACTCGGAACTATTTGAATGCCTTGTGCTTCGTAATCGTAAAATCGTTCCGTTCGTATGGCCTCAATTTCCGGTACTATAATGTCTGGTTTGTGTTTGGCAACGATGTTATCCAATGCTTTTCCATCGAGCATGTTAATGACCTCAAATTCATGAGCTACCTGCATTGCAGGTGCATTTACATAAGAATCTACTGCAACAATGTATTGCCCCAATCTTTGGCAAGCGATTACAAATTCTTTACCTAGCTCTCCGGAGCCTAAAAGCATTATTTTTTTTCTCATAAATTCAAAGGTACTAAAACGCTCAACTAACTTAGTTAAAAATGGAGCAAACGACTTTATTAAATTGGTTGTTTATCGGTGTTTGGTATTCATGTAGTTTACTACAGCCTCAGCCAGTAAAGTTGCCGCTTGTGGATGGTTTCTAAACCACAATTCGGGTTCAATTAATTCCAACTCACCTAAAGCTAAACAATTACTGTTGTCGTAAAACACATCTACTCTAGCGTAAATTGGCGGTAAAGGACAGGCAGAAAGAGCTTTCTCTGCAAAATTAATTTCCTCTTTTTTGGCCGTGTATTTTTCTACACTTCCTCCAAAATCATCTTGTACTCTAAAGTCACCAGATTTGGCTTTTTTTAGCACCGCATGGGTGTAGATTCCATTCATCATCATAAGACTTATTTCGCCTTGAGAAATAATATGGTCTTGAAACTCTTGAAATAATAGTGCCTCTTGCGCTAGGAGTTTTTCAAAATGAACTTGGTGTTCTGTAGCATTGTGTTTGGTTATTTTAAACGTTTCTCTACCGCCACCTCCAATAGCGGGTTTTAAGACTGCTTTTTGCCAACCTTTTTCTTCTAAAAGAGTTTTTAAATTCTCTTGGGTTCCTTTTTCAAGAAATAAGGTGGGCGGTATGTTTATCTGTTGTTGCTTTAAGTCAGTTAAGTAATGTTTGTCTAAATTCCAATAGATCAATTCGGGTGCATTTATGAAATGGAGTATTTTTTGAGTCTTTTCAAACCAAGAAAAAAATTCTGCATACCGCTCGAAGTAATCCCAAGTAGTTCTAAAAATGGCATAATTACAAGTGGCCCAATCAAAGTCTTGAGCGTCCCAAGATTTTCTTATGACTGTACAGCCCTTTTCTTTTAGTGCTTCTAAAAGTAAGGTGTCCTCCAATATTACTTGGTTTATATACCAGTCGGTTGTCTCGGGTTTTTCGTAGCGAGAATCAGTTAAAATAACAATGTCGTACATTATTTATCCTTGTAAAATGAATTTTTTTATCCGGTTAGGTTAGTCAACTAAAAAAAAGAGCTTACTCAAACAAGTAAGCTCCTTGAGCGTTCTTAATTCGTCTTGTAAAAGACGTTTGCACTAGTCTAGATTGAGGATGGTAGTTTCTGATCGTTTACCTGTATTTAAGTGAATCAGATAGGTTCCTTTTGCCTGTTTAGAGAGGTCTAAATCAACAGTTGTGTTTGTATTTGGGGTATATTGATTTAGTTTTAAGCTGCTTACTTTTTCGCCTAATACTGTGAATACTTCTAGCGTGGCATTTGTATTTTCATCTAAATAAAACTGTATTGTAGTTAAACCTTTGCTAGGATTTGGGAAACTAGTAATGGATTTTAGGTTTTCTTTTGTTTCCATAACAGCTAAGGTTAACGCAGCATTAATTGCATTTTTAACGCCTTGTTCGCTAATTGCTCCATTGTTTTTGTTGTACAATATTTGATGCGTATTTCCCGCCAAAACCACCACTTTAGGCATGCCATCCTCTCCGTAATCCTCCATGCTTATAGTACTTGAAGAAAAAGCAGTATGATTTTCCATAGCATTGTTGTCTCCCCAAGATGAAAGGTTAGAGCAGTTTGTATTTGCATAATCATCCACTAAAAAAAACTGAACCTTATCGGGGTGAGATTCTGAAAATGAACCTACAGCATCGTAAGCTCTCGATCCGAAGTAGGCACAAGAGCCACAAGGCATTACCCAAGCCAAAACAATAATTTTCCCAGCGTCTAACTCATCGTATAATGTATGAGAAACACCATTACAATCATCTTCAGTAAAGTTGGTTGCTGTGGTTTGAGCCTTGGAACATAGACTAAAAGTAAAAAGACTCATTAGGATAATAATACAGTGTTTTTTCATGGGAGGAGTTTTTTTTCGTTTTAGTGCAATAATTTTATAAAATTAAGTCAAAACAGACTATTTTTCCGTCTTTTTGTCTTAAAAACTATAAAAATAGGTTTTTTTAATAAGCCATTGTTACAATTTTCTCTACATCTACAGGAGTCAACTTACCGTGTTCGCCAATAGCAGTCATTCCTCTATCTTTTAGGCGTTTTGCAATTTCCGTTGCCGTTCCATTGAAGTCTTTTGTGTATTCAGAAAGTTTTGTTTTGATACCTATACTGTGGAAAAAACCAACTGTTTTAGCAATACCTACTGCTGCTTTTTCATCAATAGTACCCTCTGTAACACCCCAAACGCGCTCGGCATATTGCGCAAGTTTTTCTTTTTTTGTTTCGATGTTGTAGGTATAATGAGACCCTGTTAAAATGGCCAGTGTTCTGGCGTGATCTATTCCGTATAGAGCGGTTAATTCGTGTCCCATCATATGAATTGCCCAATCTGTAGGAACTCCTTTTTGAATAAGTCCGTTAAGTGCCATCGTACAACACCACATAAAGTTTGAGGCTGTTTTATAGTCGCTCTGGTCTTTTAGAATAGTTGGCGCAATTTCAATCAGTGTTTGGAAAATACTCTCTGCAATTCGATCTTGCAGAAGGGCTCCAACCGGATAGGTCATGTATTGCTCTAAAACATGCGTAAATGCATCTGCCAGTCCATTGGCTATTTGTCGTTCAGGGATGGACGATACGACATTCGGATCAAGAATTGAAAAAACAGGAAACAAACCAGGGCCACCCATGGTTAGCTTTTGTTTGGTTTCTGCTCGGGTAATTACTGCTCCAGAGTTCATTTCAGAACCCGTGGCTGGTAAGGTAAGTACAGTGCCAAATGGCATTCCTTTTTGTGTCGGTATTTTATTTTGTAAAATAGCCCAAGGATCTTCACCTTTATACAAAGCGGCTGAAGAAAGAAATTTAGTTCCGTCTATTACGGAGCCTCCCCCTACAGCTAGTAAAAAAGTAATATTTTTTGTCTTAATTACCTGCAATGCTTTTTCGAGTACCGCAAACTCAGGGTTGGTAGGTATGCCCCCAAATTCCTCAATAGTATAATCCTTAAGAGCGGTTTTAACTTGGGCGTAAATGCCATTTTTTTTAATACTCCCGCCACCATACAACAAGAGTATATTTGCCTCTTTTGGGATTTCATTCGCCATTTTGGAGATCTGTCCTTCACCAAATATAATTTTGGTAGGATTTTTAAATTCGAAATTTTTCATACTAATGGGTTCAAAGACAAATTAACGTGTTCAAATTTAGGAAAA
>NYWQ01000090.1 GCA_002685115.1 Flavobacteriales bacterium
GATATCGCTCCCTTTTCATCAGTTAGTGCACAAATAAATTTAGATCAATCTATACTATATAGTGACCTGAATTTTGAGATTTTATCTCTTAGCTCTCCGGGTTCCGGAAGCGATCCACTTGATCAATCTACTTGGGTATCAACATCATTAGACGATGCGCTAAGTTTTTCTATTAATGGAAATGACTTGTCAGTTTACGAAGGAGTTGTAAAGTTTCCTTCTCAGTCAGGTCCTGATACAAATTTAGTTGTTGATTTTACTACCGATCTGGAAATTGAGTTAATTCAGCTTTCTTCGGGTTTTCTTACTTACACGTTTGATTCTGATGTAAATACAGTATTAGAGCTCTCTATGACAATTCCTCAGCTCCTCGATCAAAATAATTCGTCATTTTATAAGTTAATTCAAGTAGCTCCAGGAGAAACAACATTTTCTATCCCTTTAGAAAATTACACCATTGATTTTAATAACAATTCAAATCAATTTCAAATTGAATTTTCTTCTGAGATTATTCAAAATCAAAATTTTAATGATTTTAATAAATTTGATCAGATTTCTTTTTCTATGGAGTTAGAAAATTTAGATTATGATTTTATTAGTGGTTATTTTGGTCAGCTAGAGGAGGTGATAGATCAGGGTGAGCTTCAAATTGATTTGAGTATCCTATCTGACATAGCTTCTGGTATAGATTTAGTAGCACCTAGTTTGAGTTTTACTATGAATAACGCAATGGGTATTCCTTTTGTTTTTGATGTAGACGTAATTGGGTATTCTGGATTTGAGGAATTTAATTTAGAGGGACTTTCTATTGATGCTCCTTCTATGGCTTCATCTGTTACTACGTTTGATAATATAAATTCTCAACTGTCCGATTTTGTTTCTTTTAGTCCGGATGTGATCAAATATAGTGGTGTCGTAATTTCAAATCCAGAAGGAGACTTGGGTATTCCAAACACAGTAATGGCTAATTCTTCTATTAATGTTAGTTATGAACTAGATTTACCTTTACAGATTAAAATTAAAGACGCAGTTACAACCGATACTCTTGAGTTGGATTTTGATGCTGACAACTTTCCTGATATTGATCAAGTGGAGTCTGTGGAATTTCATTTACAAACAAAAAACGAATTCCCTATTGATATAGCCTTGTCAGTATTCTTTGAAGATTCTGTTAGTGGTCTAATTTTAGATTCTTTAAATTTTGAACTACTTCAAGCTGCCCCAGTTGATGAGAATGACATAGTTAACGAGCCAATTCTTTTCGAGACGAAAATTAAGCTTACTTCTAATCAGTTCGATGCATTACTGAATTCGAACAGAGCCCTTTTGGATCTTCGTATGAACTCTTACGATACTGAAAATACAGCCATTAAACTTTACACCGATTATGAGTTTGTTATTGATGCCGGTGTTCTCATTGAAACTAAAATTGTAGAATAATGAAAAAATACACATTCCTTTTATTCGTTCTAGTTAGCCTAAGTATTTCAGCTCAGAACATTAGTACTGGTTACCACTCTAATTCTTTTGGATTAAAGTCTAGCTCAAATCCATCTGCATTTCCCGAAACCAAATTTGTACTAGGTTTTCCTGGGTTATCAAACCTTAACATAGGTCTTCAAGTTCCTTTAAGTTTAAATGAAACTTTAGTTGTTGGGTCTGATGATTCTCTCAGAGTTAGCTTGCCTAAAATTACGTCTAATTTACTGGAAAACAACCTGATATCTCATTCACTTCGAAATCAATTATTTCATTTTGGGATGAACGTAGGTGCTAAGAAAAAAGTATTTATTTACATTGGTGATGAGTTGGTTTTAGATGCCGGTGTTCAGTTTTCAGACAAGTTTATAAATTACCTCTCAAAAGGAAATGCTGCTTTTTTAAATCAGCAAATGAATTTTGATGCTCAAAAACTTCAATTTACATCCTACAATAGTTTTTATTTAGGATCGGCGGTAAAAGTTAATGAAGACTTAGAGGTGGGAGCACGGATTAAATTTTTAAATGGGATCGCAAATGTAACTTTTAATAAGTCTAATCTAGGCTTTTATACGGATTCAACTTCAAGTCCAATTTACACAACCACCTTATCATCTGATGTTATGATTCAAACATCTGGTCAGGGTGCAATAGAGGATACACTTGAGTTTGACCCGATGAAAAATTTCGGTTTTGCTATTGATCTTGGGGCCTCTTATTCCTTTTCTGAAAAATTGAGTGCTAGTTTTGCTTTAAACGATATTGGTACCATACATTGGGAAGAGTCAAATAATAAGTTGTATTCAACTAATGGTGTTGTCGATTTTGAGTTTTCTGGCTTAACTCAATCAAGTAGTGATGCTGAGGATTTAGAGCTTCAAATGGAAGAAGTTGTTGATTCTTTAATTACTATTATGCAGCCTCAAGAAACAGAAGGGGCATACTCAACTAAATTAAACCCCAATCTATTTATTGGCTTATCTTACACTTTAAACTCCAAACACAGTTTTTCAGGTCTTTACCACAGAAGAAAAAGTATTGATAAGGTGTTAAATACCATTAGTCTTGGCTATCAATACAATTTAGGGAAATCAATACAGTTACTCGCTTCTGGTCAGTTTATTAATGGAGTAGGCACACTTGCATCTGGTGTTGTTTGGAGTCCTGGTGTAGCTCAAATGCATCTTATATTAGATAATATTTTGGCAGCTGATGTATTTGATGCGAAAAGTTTATTTATTCAATTTGGTGTTAGCTTTTATTTTGGGAAGTAACAATTACGGTCATTTTATTTATTTTAAGTATTGTTTCATTTCGTTAAATTCTTTTAGTTTGAGAACTTGTTTTGCAAATTGATTTTACAGTAAATCATTTGTTTTTGTTCAGTTTTTAAGTTTTTTTAAACAAAAACATAAAATTTCTCTCTAGAATCGCACAAATTTAAAGCTAATTAAATTTAGGTTTTTTAATACTTTTTATATAAGTTTGAGAATTACAACATCTATTTAATTTTTAAACTAATTCAATCCCCCCTATAATGAAGAAGTTTTTTTTATTTTTCACTTTAATTGTGTTTACTGATGCATACTCGCAATGTGCAATCCCTCAGCACTTTACAGGTAACACTGGTGCTAACATGACTCTTATGTTATTGCCAGACTTTATTAATTCTCTATCTGTATCTTCGGAAGATGCCTATGTTGTAGCATTTACATCAAGCAATTTAGTCGTGGGTTCTACAGAAGTTTTTGGTGAAAGTCAAACTACTCTTGCAATTTGGGGAGATGATACTGATTCTCCTGAAATTGACGGAGCAGTTTCAAATGAGGAAATATTTTTAAAATTAGTTGATGCGGGTCAAGTTTATGACATTTCAACTACCTCATCGATCGTTTATTCTACTAATGGTATGTCTGTTCAGTCTGATGCTGTATCTTTAAATCTTTGCGGTTCAGATTTATTAAACGGTGATTGTGATTATCCTGGTATCTATTCAGGTAATACGGGTAATAATATGACAGTAATGTTGACTTCTTCTTTTGTTTCTGCCCTTACTGTAACTAATGAGTCTGCATACATTTCTGTATCTTCAAATGGTATGTTAGTTGGTTCTACTAGTATTTTTGGTGTTTCTCAAACCTCTTTACCTATTTGGGGTGATGATGCATCAACTCCCGAAGTAGATGGAGCTCAAATTGGTGAAAATGTAGTTATTGAATTAGTAGACGGATCGAGTATATACTTACTTTCAACTCCTGAAGTCCCTTTTGTTGTTAATGGAACACAAATTTTATCAAATCTACTTTCTCAAACTCTTACTTGTGGAGTATCTGTTATTGAAGGATGTACACAAGATTGGGCTGAAAATTTTAATCCTGCTGCAAATACTGAAGACAATTCATGTGTGCTTACGGGGTGTATGAATCCTAATGCCGTAAATTATGTTCCATTTGCTAATGTAGATGCTTATTGTGATTTACCTGGATGTACAGATTCTATTGCTTGTAACTTCGTTTCTGAAGCGAACAATGACGATAATTCTTGTTTTTACAACGAAATAGGTTACGATTGTGACGGAGAATGTTCTGTTGATACAGATTCTGATGGGATTTGTGATGGTTTTGAAGTTTTAGGTTGTCAAGACGAACAATCTTGTAATTACAATGAGTTTGCTACAGATGCTGGATTTTGTGCTTATCCTTCTCAAGAGTGGTTAAATTGTGATGAAGAGTGTATTAATGATGCAGATAACGATGGCGTTTGTGATCAGTTTGAAGTAGATGGTTGTTTAGACCCAACTGCTTTTAATTACAATCAAAATGCAACCAACTCAGACGGTTCTTGTATTGCGGCAGTTCTTGGATGTACCAATTCAAATGCAACCAATTTCGATTCTTCGGCAAATACAGATAATGGTTCTTGTTTGGTTGAAGGTTGTACAGATGCATCTGCATTTAATTACGATACCGATGCAAATATTAATGACGGGTCATGTCAAGCAGTTCTAGAGGGCTGTACCGATTCTGCCGCAGCAAACTTTAGCGATTTAGCTAACGTAGATGATGGCTCATGTGAGGCAGTTGTAGCTGGTTGTACTGATGCAGCCGCTTTAAATTACGATATCAATGCTAATATAGATAACGCATCGTGTCAATACGTGTCTTTTGATGGGGCTTGGCCAAATGATCCAAACGGACTAACTAATACAGGTAATAATGCTACTATTGCTATTACTGGAGATTTAAGTCTATCTACAGGCGATTATTTAGGTGCTTTTTACCAATCTGGTGACGAGCTTATTTGTGGAGGTCTTTTAATTTGGGATGAGGATGCTGAAAATCAATTGATTGTTCTTTGGGGAGATGATGTAGGAAGTGATATTCAAGACGGGTTTGCTTCTGGTGAAAACGTGATCTGGAAAGCTAAAATTAATTCTTCTTCCTCTGAAGATGACTTTAACCTCTACCCAACTTACTCATATGGAGACAATACGTATATGGTTAATGCACCTTATGTTATTTCTAGCTGGATAGAAAATCCTGTGTACGGTTGTATGAATCTAGCTTACCAAGAGTTTGATGAAAATGCTTTAGTAGACGACGGTTCTTGTTCTTCTCTTTGGAGTATTCTTTACACAGCTCAAGCCGAAGAGCTTTTAAATGCAAATACTCAAGTAGATGCTTTAGCAACCCAATTGTTAACTACTCAGAATGAATTGGCATCGACTACCTTAACCATGCAAGCCTCATACGACAGTATGGTGTTGGAGTACCAAGGCCAATTATTTACGCTAAACACTTGGCTTACAGATTCTTTAAATGCAGTGCATGCAGATTACACTTTAGAGATTGCTAATTTAAATGCTGCTTGGGATGCACAGGTAGCTGGTTTAGAGAATGATTTGGTTGTGCTAAACCAAGGTTTGGTTGACTCTATAACTTCTTTCGAGAATCAAATTTTAGCTTTAAATGAGTTAATGAGTGGTAATGTTTCTTCTTTAGAAAATCAAATTGATTCTTTACAGCTAGACAGTTTAGTTTTAGCCAATTTATTAGACACGACCATTGCTAATTATGATGTGCAGCTTGCAGGTTTAAATTCAAACATAACTGATTTAACTACCGAAATAGCTGATACTATTGCAAGTTATGAAGCTCAAATTGTAAGTCTTACTGCTTCTCATAATGCTGAGATTGTTGTCATAAATGCTTCGCATGACTCGGTTGTGCTAGATTTAAATAATGCAGCAGCAGATGCAGCAGATACAGCATTACAACTATTAAATCAAACGATTACTGATTATGAATTGGATCTTGATAATCTTGAGTTCTCGTACGAGGCACAAATCAGTTCCATAACTTCTACTTACGACAATACCATTGCTGTTTTAAATGCTGAAGATGCTGCAGAAGATGGCCTGTACGAAATTCATATTGCAAATTTACAGGCAGATAGCACTCAGTTTTCGATTGATTTAACTGCTGCAAATGAAAATGTTCAATCTTTAGATTCTCAAGTGTCTTTACTAAGTGCCGAGAATTCAGAATTAACTGAAAATTTAGCTTACCATTCTGCACCATTAAATGTCAACCTTAATCAAGGCTGGAATATGGTTGGTTTTGGTTTGCAAGAGCAGATGGATGCCGCTGCTTCTTTAGAAGTTTTGGGCAATAAACTTCATTTAATTAAAGACAACAACGCTGCTGTATACTGGCCTGAGTTTGGCTTTAATAGTTTGGGCGTTTTAATTCCAGGCCAAGGCTATCAAATTAGAATGTACGAAGAGCATTTAGAATTTACATTCCCATACATAACTGGAGAGCGTTTAGATGTGTATCCTCAAGTTCCTGTTTGGGCTATCGAAATGGAAATCCCTTCTCACCCTAACGATTCTCGTAACTTAATTAGAGTTGTAAACATGCTAGGTCAGGAAGTTTCTCCTGATGATGCATTTACAGGAGAGGTTCTACTGTACTTATATTCAGATGGAACTGTTGAGAAAAAACAGAAATAACAAAATAACACTTTTCAATTAATTTCTAATACAAGGATTATCATACAAACAAAAAACATAAACATGAAAAGAATAACTTATTCACTCTTATTTGTATTCCTATTATCTGTATCATCATTAAGCGCTCAATGCCCTCCTTTAAGTTTTGATGCGATCAATACGGGTAGTAATATGACGCTATTTTTAACCAACGGTTCTTTACTTTCTGACTTAGGAGAGGGTACTATTGGCGTTTACTTTACTGATGCAGATGGCCTTGAAGTTTGTGCAGGTTCTTCAGCTTATACAGGAAATCAGGTTTCAATATCTGCTTATGGTGATGACACTACGACGCCAGAGAAAGATGGCTTTTCTGCCAACGAAGCAGTGGTATGGAAGTTTGAAAGTGCGGATGGAAGTCAGTATGATTTAACACCAACTCCACAAGATGCATACTCCACAAACGCAACCTCTTTTGTTATCGGTATGGCAAACGAAGCTATCGTTTGTTCTTCAGATCTAGAAGGTTGTACTGATTCAGATTATGTGGAATACAATTCTCAAGCTACGATTGATAATGGTTCTTGTACTACTCTTAAAGTTCAGGGTTGTACCAATGCTGCTTATTTAGAATACAATTCAAATGCGAATACTAACGATGGTTCTTGTGTAACGCTTATTTTTGAAGGTTGTACAGATGAGGCTTATACAGAATTTAATCCTGATGCGAATGTAGATAATGGTTCTTGTTTAACTCTTATTGTTGAGGGATGTACAGATGCCTTGTCTTCGAATTACAATGAAGAAGCTACAATTGATGACGGTTCTTGTATCAGTTGGGAACAGGCTTACATTACGTGTACAGAATTAGGTGGTGACGATGGGATTACACAAGCAGATGTTGATGCCCAAGCAGACTTTTCTTATAGCGAAGGATTTGCAGCTGGTATAGCATCAGTAACTCCTGATGATGGGATTACACAAGAAGATGTTGATGCTCAAGCAGATTTGTCTTATAGCGAAGGATTTGCAGCTGGTGTAGCATC
>NYWQ01000091.1 GCA_002685115.1 Flavobacteriales bacterium
CCAGGTTGAAGATTTGAAAAGCTTCGATCTCCACATAAGCGACTGTTCTAATTCGAATGATGTTAGAAACTCCTTTTTCGAGACCTCCGTATCCGTAGCAAATAGATAAGACCTTTTGTTGGTTGGTATATTTTTCGGAACAATCCACACGTTGACTATTTGTTTTTTGATATCAATACTTCTTTGTTTGTTGACAAGGCTATTGCTTTCATGTTGGTCTATTTACAAATTAATCACCCCTGTCCAAAACATGACATTCAAGCATACTACTGTCCATACAGCTATGCCTATCCAAATTACTACTCTGTCTTTTGTTCTAAACATTAGACATTCTCTTATAAATTCTCGTATCATATAATGATCTTTTAATTAAATGGGTTTTTAGCAATCAGCAGCATCTTTCTATCTAGATATTGCTTGATTGTATCAGAATCTGTAAATGCTGTTATCTGGTAGGGTGTGGACTCTATGGTTGCTGTTAATTCACTTCTAAGCCAATATATCATACCTGTCTTAAGTTGGTATTTTTTCCTTCCCTGATCATCATAGCCTGACAATTCCTTTAAATCTTCAGGTAGCGCGTAGACTAATTCTAATGTGACAATGTTGTTTTGTACAACAAATGGACGTGGTTGTAATGCTGTTGCCGTGGTCATGATTACTTTATTTAAAATGGAAGATCATCGTCTTCATTTGTGCTATTCGGTTGGTTGTTTTGATCTCTCTGTATTTTCTTATCTGCATCTAAGCTTAAATCTTCTTCCAAGGTTACCAGTCCTTTTTCTACCATCATAGAGTAATCAAAGGCATAACAACTTTGTGATCCAGATTTTCCAAAACGCTTGCCTTTTACCAAACCTATGAAATAAGGACGTGATTTGAAATAATGCCTAATGGTAGTCTGACCGATCACATCAACACCTTCACGTTTGGTAACTTCTTTGTTGTAAAATTGGTAGACTGATTTTAGGCGGAGATATAAGATTTGTTTTCGTTCCTGATTTTCATAAGAAAATGGCTTGCGTTTTTCCCCTACACAACTAATTGTAATGCTTCTGTCGATTACAAAATCCTGTCCGTCCTTTATGTAGCCAGTCTCAAATAAGAATGTGATGATGCTCCAGAATTCGGTCAATCCGTTACTATCTGCTATTTGCTCAGAATTGTCAATAATCAGATTTACACATAACCCAGCAACATCTTTTTCTGTAAATGGAAAGTCTATCTTATCCTTCAAAATTGAATAGGTAGTAAGCAGCATGGATACGTTACCGAAAATTCGTTCTTGGTACTGTTCGCCTTTTAGAAGTTGTTTTAAATCTCGTTCTATTTCGGCGTGTACCAAAGGCAACCTTTTTTCAAAGTAAGTCCTATGCTGCACTACATCTACCACCAAACTACTAATCCCTGAGTTGGTCCAATTCAATAATTTATTGAAGTTGTCTTTTTGTGTTGAAGTATAGTTTTTCGTTTGAAAAAATATCGATACCGTTCTTGTGGCCAAAGCGTTTTCCATTCGAGTTGGCATAAATTGACCAGCGTAATAGATGGCTGAATTTACTTTGTCATAGCTGGTTCTATTAGTGCCTACGCCTTTTCCTTTTTCACGTCCTATGCCATTCCAACCACCCATAAGTCCATTGAACACTTCTTCTTTTACATTTTTGTCTTGGTATTCGTCAGCAAATTGTACCGTATTGGTGTTTCTGGATAACCGTCTGGAAAAACCAACATGGGTGGCTTGGGTTAAATCCAAGGCTGGTAATCTATAATAAAAAAAGTTCTGCAATACACGACCAAAAGCTGACTTTCCTGAGTCCTTTTCGCCGAAACCACCAAGAAGCGGAAAGGAAGTATAATTTGAAATAAAAAGGTCTCTGAATATCGCACCAAAATTGAAAAGGATTCCAATAATGCCCTTTTTATCAAATACTAGCTTCATTTGCTTCATCCAATCCTCTAGTGTAATGGAGGCTTCCTTATAGACAAAGTATCGATCGTTCTCATACAAATCATCTCCTTGTTGATTGTCTTGATGCATTACCGAAAAAGCAGGTGAGTAGAAATAGTCTATTTTCTGGTTGTAGCCGTTATCTGTGGTATCGATGCCTTCTAGGTGCATGATACCATATTTATTTACAGCTCTAAATTTCCCTTGCCAAAACACACCATTGGCATAAGCATAAAAACCCTTGGGATTCCAGCCCATGGTTAAAAGCTCCAAGGCTGGTTCAAATTGTTCTTCATAGCGATATACGAATTTGTCAAAATGTTCGGTGTTGACTCCATTGTGGGTAAGGAACATAAAACCACCTATTCTAAAAAGAAACTTTCTAAAATCCCTGAAGCTGGCTAGTAGGTCACTATCAAAATCAATCAATTTCTTTTTACCGCGTAGGTTTGTGATTTCACAAAGACGCTTGTTTTCCTTATCCCCTTGGATATGGAATAAAGGTTCTAATTTGAATGTAGTGCCCTGAAAAAAAGTATTGTTTGTCGTGCGTTGGAAATAATATGAGTTGTCTACCGTTACAAAACCATGACCTTCCATGTATTCGTCCTTGCTTGCCCCATCTGGTAGCTGAACACCTCGCATAGAGAGTTTGCCATTTTTTTCGTCTTTTTCCTTTTGCTGTGTGGTTTGTAATTCAAGAGCTCCAATCTCATTTTTTAAAACATTGGTCGTTACTTTAAGTGTTTTGGCAATTTGTTTAATGTATTCATTGCGCTTTACTTCGTGCTTTATTTTAAAAAGTGTAACTGCCACTTGAGAAACCGCCTTTGATTTTTTAGCCGGATCCACAACTGGAACATCCTTGATTTCTTTTTCTGATTGCTTTTTTATTGCTGAAATTTCGTCTAAAACGGATTTGTTAAAAACTTTGACTTCTTTTAGCTTATCACCTTCCAAATTGTCTTGCAGTTTAATCGTATTTTGGAGTGCCGCTATTTGGAGTTTAGCCATCTTTTTAATCTCTTCTACATCACTATCGTAACGATCTCTTTTAAAATTGTATTGGCTTACTTTCCACAATAATGCATCATGCTTATTATTGTCAATCCACGATTGCATATTGCCTTTTTGCTTTCTGGAAAACGTATCTGGGTCTTCCCCATCGGGTAGCATACATAAGCTAACATCCAATCCGTTTTCCAGACAGATATCGATATCTCTTAAAGCAGCTTTTATTCCTGCGGCATCTCCATCACGCAATAAGATGACTTCAGAAGCATATTTTTTTATAAGCCGGGCGTGTTTGTTTGATAAAGCTGTTCCAGAAGAGGCAACGGTGTTTTCGCATCCGTTTTGATGCATGGAAATTACGTCAGTATAGCCTTCAGTTAAAATCGCAGATCCTGTTTTGTTGATAATATGCTTGGCTTGAAACAAACCATATAGAACGGCTGATTTATCATAAATAAGACTTTCCTTAGAATTGATGTATTTGTAGCTTTTGTCTAGCTTCTTATCATTGGACTGTCTACCGCCAAACCCAACAATCGTTCCTTTTTCATTATGAATAGGAAACATCAGTCGTTCTCTGAAGACATCGTAACTGTTGCTGTTCTTCGTTTTTGATAGTCCAAGTTCTTTGGCAATGCTTAAGGTTCCATTGTCAATAGTCCATTTTGTCAATTTGTTTTCCTTGGAGCTGTAGCCTATTTGAAAATCAATGATACTTTTTTCTGAAAATTGCCTCTTATTAATAAGCTGTTTTGCCCAATGTTTGCCATCCAGATTCCTGTAAGCGTTTGTAAAACTTCGAGAAACTAGACCCACTAGCTTGTACATTTCTGACTTCTGATCCAGCTTGCGTTGTAACTCTGGAGTAACCTCTTGTTTTTCTAGATAAATATTATGAATTCTAGCAATAATCTCTACAGCTTCAACGAAGTCTATAGATTTATGCTGCATGACAAATTTTATTCCATCCCCTCCAAGGCTTGTAGAAAAACACTTGAATATCTGTTTAACGGGAGATACTACAAAAGAGGGAGTTTTCTCATTAGAGAACGGAGAACAACATTTATACACCGAACCTTCCTTTTTTAATTCTGTAAACTCACCAATGGTTTTTACAATATCTGCTTCCCGAACTCTGTCAATGGATGAGGATCTATAGCGCATTGGTTATTTTACTGATTTTAGAAGAATAAAGGATAATGGTTGTTTTTCTAGGTCGATCTTTGGATACATTTTCTTGATGATATTTTGAGTCTCTTGGGCTGAATATCCTGTATCAATGTGAGCTATAAACTCATTGATCTGATTGCAGTAGGTCGTTTTTATGGCCTGTATTGTTGCATTCTTTTTGAACTTATTTTTTAGACGAATCTCATATTCCCTACCTATTTGATACTTATTGCTGTTTTTCAACCGAAGTGTGGTAAAAGACGTGCAATTCAACTTATTATTCCAGTTAGTACTAAAGTTTATGATGTTGCTTGACATATTTTTTCTTATTTATCTTGTTGTAATATTCCCTAATAGTCATTCTAGGGATAAATCCTGTTCGGTTGGTTATATAGAATTCTTCTAGTCTAAGGCGTTTCTCTAACTGGTTTTCCTCAGGGGTTGAGAACATCTGCCGTAACATCGATATCTTTGATAAGCGCTTCTTTTCGTGCTGTATATGAACTGAGTTTGTTTTCATAATATCGTCTTAAATCGGTTCGATCTTTGTCGCTTATATTCCTGTCCTTAGATAAAAACTTCAGCTGTAAATTGTCATTATCAGATTTTTTCTATTCCCATCAATGACTAGTGCTTTATAATTACTCCAAGCTCTAAGTTCTGATGCAGAAAATAGCTGGATGTCCTTGGCTACCCAATTACCATTCATATTCTGATATACTTCTTTACCATTTACAGTATAAGTGTCTTGTTCTGTTGGTGCTATTCGTATGGAGATCTTTTTAGATGTTATATTTAATGTTTTCATTTTTTTTCTGTTTTAAAAACCTACCCTACTTAATTCGGGTAGGTCGAGAAATCTTGAAGTGTATGTTCTTCAAGCGTTTAAATAAAAAGAACGTATATCAACCCTTAAAGGATTAATTCGGTTATTATCTACCCATCAGCCGATAATTTTGTGCTGGATTGATAATTTTAAGAGCGCAGTTTTTGTTTTCACACCAACCGCCTTGTATAAATTTGCTTTATGGAAATCCAATGTTTTTTGAGACACACCTAAAGCGGCGGCAATAGCTTTATCTGGCAAGTCATTTCCAATAAGGTCTATTATGATTAATTGTCTAGGGGTTAAGATGTGATTTCCAATATTGATATTCTTGGAATTCCATAGTAGGCTAGGGCAGTTTTTAATATCCCTGAAGTTCTCTGAAGATGCTAATTTGCCGTTTTCGATATCTGGAGTTCCATCTAATTCACCATACATATAGTAAGTGTAAAGCTCTACTTGACGGTGTTGAATATCTGTAACAACAGATAAAAATCTAACCGCTTTATGATCCTTTAGATAAGATTTCTTTAAGAGATCATAGTATTCTATTGGTAAATCAGAAAAATAATGACTACTCCCGTGTTGTAACCAGATAACTGTTTTACTTTTTCTAACACCTGCAAATTCAATATTAGAATCGTTGGGCATTACTCCAGCAATTTGTCTGTAAGCCGGCATTTCCTTAGTTTTGTATGTGTTATTCATTGATTAAAGATTTGGTGATTAATAAAAATTAAGAGTCCGTAGTTGCAGCTACGGATTTTTTTGTTAGAATATTTTTTCTTGCTTCTAGCTTGGCTATTTTTTTCTCAACAGCACTATATATTGCTTCCTCAATAACTTCATGTGGTTTGCCATTCATAACATTAGTTATCATGGTGGAAGAGTGCTCATCACCATTTTTATTAAGTGCATTTTCCAATCTTAATTCCTCTTTTACTACTGAGACATAATGACCTCCTAGAAGTTCTTTTATTCGTTTTTTTTCGGATTTAGTAATCATAGAAATACCCTATTTGTTTATTAAGTAAAAGGTGCTATCTTGATGATAGTTAAGTGATGCAAATATGATAATATAGTTTCAATTATCCAAATAAATCGTAAATAATTTAACTTTTAACCGTGAGTAAGTTAACATATATTAAACAGAGAATTAAGTATATATCTGAAAAACAAAATATTAAAAAAGAATTTTTTTTTAATAGTATAGGGATGACATCAGCTAATTTTAGAGGAGAAAAGTTATATAGACCAATAAATTCCAAAGCAATTGAAACTATATTATCTATTTATCCTGAAATAAACCTACATTGGTTAGTTACTGGTCAAGGGGAGATGTACGTTAAAGATATTGAGGTAAATCTATCAGATGAACTAGAACACAATTATCAATCTGCTAAAAAGTTATTTAAACTACGAACGGACAAAGCTGAAAGCAATCAGGAAATTCCACTATATGATATAGAAGCTTCAGCAGGTTTAGTTTCATTATTTAATGATTCTAAGAAAACAGAGATAGTTGATACATTAAAAATACCAAATTTACCTAAGTGTGATGGAGCTGTATTTGTTACAGGAGATAGCATGTACCCCTTACTGAAGAGTGGAGACATAGTAGCATACAAGCAGATATTTGATTTTGAATCAGATATATATTGGGGTGAAATGTACCTTATATCTATTGACATGGCTGGTGAAGAATACACTAGTGTTAAATATATTCAGAAATCTGAA
>NYWQ01000092.1 GCA_002685115.1 Flavobacteriales bacterium
CAGCTAATTAATTGATTCCCTGAGGTATCCATTTTAAATTTTATTCCACGTTTCTGTAAATCATTATTTACATCGGGATTATGGATCATCTGGCTCAAAAGAAAGATTCTATTGTTTGGGTTTTCTTCTACCGCTTTGTAAGAAATTTCAATTGCATTTTCTACGCCAAAACAAAACCCGAAATGTCGAGCAAGGTAAAAGCGAACTGGCCCAAAGTCTAGTATAGTTGGTGATGAGTCCTTTTTTCTGGGGTCATTATTTTGTCTGATTTCTTTAATCTTTCCGATTATAGAGGATCGGTAATAACTTGGGATGTCGAATTTTTTCATCTCGTTATATCGGTTTGTGGCAAAAGTAGGAAATTTATAAAATACTATTGATTTAAATTTATCCTTGTTTGATGTTTTTTAAGGAGTTAATTTCATTATATTTGCACACATTTTCTAATGAGGGTGGCGGAACTTTTTTTAATATAAATCCTTTCGTCTAATTTTAAAGCCGCCCGTAGTCGAAATACAAAACCCTTTTGCATGTCTGAAGAGAAAGCAAAAAAAACAGAGGATGTAGTAGAAGCTACCCCTGTTGTAGAAGCAGTAAAAGAAGCAGCTCCAGTTAAAGCTGTTAAAGAAAAAGCAAAAGAAGCAGCTCCAGTTAAAGCTGTTGAAGAAAAAGCAGAAGAAACAGCTCCAGTTAAAGCTGTTGAAGAAAAAGTAGAAGAAGCAGCTCCAGTTAAAGCTGTTGAAGAAAAAGTAGAAGAAGCAGCTCCAGTTAAAGCTGTTGAAGCAACTCCAGCTGAAACCAAAGAATTTGATTGGGATGCCTACGCCGAAGGTGGTTTAGCTCTGTACTCGAAGTCTGAGTACAAAGACTACGAAGCTATGTATGAAGCAACCCTACCTGAGGAAACTCAAGCAGGTGTTATTGACGGTACAGTTTTAAACTTAACTGATCGTGAAGCAATTATCGAAATTGGTGGTAAGTCTGAAGGTGTGATTTCTTTAAACGAATTCCGTTACAATCCTGAACTTAAGGTTGGTGATAAGGTTGAAGTTTTAATTGACCAGCAAGAAGATAAAACAGGACAACTTTTATTGTCTCACCGTAAAGCGCGTTCTATACGTTCTTGGGATAGAGTTAACTCTGCTCATGACAACGAAGAAATCGTTAATGGTTTTGTTAAATGCCGTACCAAAGGTGGTATGATCGTAGATGTATTTGGAATTGAAGCATTCTTGCCAGGTTCTCAAATTGACGTGAAGCCAATCCGTGACTACGATGTTTATGTAGGTAAAACGATGGAATTCAAAGTTGTTAAAATCAACCATGATTTTAAAAACGTAGTTGTATCTCACAAAGCGCTTATCGAAGCTGATATCGAGTTACAGAAGAAAGAAATTATTGGTAAACTTGAAAAAGGACAAGTTCTTGAAGGTACTGTTAAGAACATTACTTCTTACGGTGTGTTTATTGATCTTGGTGGTGTAGATGGATTGGTTCATATTACAGACCTTTCATGGAACCGTATCAATCATCCAAACGAGATTGTAGAGTTAGATCAAAAAATAAATGTTGTAATCTTAGACTTTGATGAGGCTAAGACTAGAATTCAATTAGGTCTTAAGCAATTGTCTGCTCATCCTTGGGATGCGCTAGATCAAGAGCTGAAGATTGGTGATAGAGTTAAAGGAAAAGTAGTTGTTATCGCTGATTACGGTGCGTTTATTGAAATTTTACCAGGTGTAGAAGGTTTGATTCACGTTTCTGAAATGTCTTGGTCAACTCACCTAAGGTCTGCACAAGACTTTATGAAAGTTGGAGCTGAGGTAGAAGCAGAGATTTTAACCTTAGATCGTGACGAACGTAAAATGTCTCTTGGTCTTAAGCAATTAACAACTGATCCATGGGCTGACATTACCGAAAAATACCCTGCTAAATCTAAGCACACTGGTATTGTTCGTAATTTCACAAACTTTGGAGTGTTTATTGAACTTGAAGAAGGTGTTGACGGTTTAGTTCACATTTCTGATCTTTCTTGGACTAAGAAAGTGAAGCACCCATCAGAATTTACTTCTATTGGAGCTCAATTAGATATTGTTGTTTTAGAATTAGATACCGAAAACAGAAGATTGTCTCTAGGTCACAAGCAAGTTGAAGACAACCCTTGGGATACATACGAAACTATTTTTGCTGAAGGTTCTGAACACGAAGGAGAGGTTTCTGAAGTTCATGACAAAGGCGCAACAGTTTTGTTTAAAACTGAAGGTGTTGAAGGGTTTGTTCCTGGAAGACATTCAGAAAAAGAAGACGGTTCTAAAATCGCTAAAGGTGAAACGGTTAAGTTTAGAGTGATTGAATTTAACAAAGGTTCAAGAAAAATCGTTTTATCTCACACAATCTTCTTCAAAGAAGCATTAGCATCTGAGAAAAAGGCAACTTCAAAAAATGTTAAGTCTATCCAATCTAAAGTTGAAAAATCTACTTTAGGTGATATTGATGCCTTAGCTGCTTTAAAAAATAAATTAGAAAAAGGAGAATAATTCTTTTTTGATACTTACAACAAAAGCCTCCGCAAAATCGGAGGCTTTTTTTTGCACTATACTTATGAGTAATTTAGAATAACAATATTATATTTGTTGCTATGGGTGAAAAAATACTATTCGATCATAAAGAACTAGACCTTAGTTTGAATCGCTTGTGTTGGCAATTGATTGAGAATCATTGTGGTTTTGAGAATACTGTTCTTATCGGAATGCAACCTCGTGGTTACTTTCTGGCGCAGCGAATTCAAGAACGTCTTCTCGAATTAACCTCAGTAAAAGAGATTTCTTTAGGCTCCTTAGATATTACTTTTTTTAGAGATGATTTTAGACGGCGAGATGAGCCTGTGGTTGCAAATCAAACCGATATTAATTTTTTGGTTGAAGGTAAAAATGTCATCTTTATTGATGATGTGCTTTATACAGGAAGAAGCATTCGAGCAGGGATGGATGCTATTAATTCATTTGGTAGACCACAGCAAATTGAATTACTTGTTTTAATTGATAGAAGGTTTAGTAGGGAGCTTCCTATAGAGCCAAACTATGTTGGGAAAACAGTTGATGCTATTGATACAGAAAAAGTATTAGTTGAGTGGTCTAATACCAATAATAAGAACGATTTGGTTCGTTTGATAAGAGAATAATTATGGGAACTTTAAGCGTTGATCATTTGGTAGGTATTAAGGATTTATCTGAACAAGATATTGACTTAATTTTTCAAACAGCCGATAATTTTAAATCTGTACTAAACAGACCCATAAAAAAAGTACCTTCTTTAAGAGACATAACCATAGCCAATTTGTTTTTTGAGAATTCTACCCGAACTCGTTTGTCTTTTGAATTGGCCGAAAAACGGCTATCTGCTGATGTGGTTAACTTTTCTGCAGCCTCATCTTCAGTTAAAAAAGGCGAAACGCTCATCGATACGGTAAACAATATATTGGCAATGAAAGTTGATATGGTTGTTATGCGTCACCCAAACCCAGGAGCGGCTAAGTTTTTAGCCGAAAATGTAAATTCTCAAATTGTAAATGCCGGAGATGGTGCGCACGAGCATCCAACACAAGCCTTATTAGATTCGTTTTCTATACGTGAAAAATTAGGCACTGTAAAAGGAAAGAAAGTTGTGATTGTTGGAGATATTTCGCATTCTCGGGTTGCGTTGTCTAATATATTTTGTTTGCAAAAGCTAGGTGCAGAGGTAATGGTTTGTGGACCAGCAACCCTTATTCCTAAATACATTAAAGATCTAAATGTTAGGGTGGAACATGATTTACGTAAGGCACTAGAATGGTGCGATGTAGCCAATATGCTCCGAATTCAATTGGAAAGAATGGATGTTAATTACTTTCCATCTCTAAGAGAATACACCATGCTCTATGGTTTAAATAAAGATCTTTTAGATTCTCTTTCAAAGAAAATTGTAGTGATGCATCCGGGTCCAATCAACAGAGGTGTAGAAATTTCCTCAGCTGTAGCCGATGGAAAGCAAGCCATTATTTTAGATCAGGTAGAAAATGGAGTTGCAATAAGAATGGCTGTAATCTATTTATTAGCTCAAAAAAATAAAAGACAAGAATAATGGCTTGGGAACAAGAAAAAAAAGAGAAATACACAATTTTTAAACCAATCGTTACAAATGCTCAAGATTTTGAAAAGGACATTTTAAGTTTAAATAAAGCAGAGAATAAAATAATTGACACTCGATCTGTTTCCCTTTCTGAAACTGCAATAGCTCATTTTTCAAAACTGTTCAATCAGCATGCAAACGACCAACGATCTTTTATAATTGTAGTTTCATCTTTAGATGAAATGACGCGCTTTGAAGATTATTTTATTGCTGTACCGACTATTTCTGAGGCAATTGATTATATTTACATGGAAGAACTCGAACGTAACTTATAAAAAACCCTATGAAAAATCTTTACACATTCTCAATTATGTTGCTAAGTATAGTGCAATTATCTATAGCTCAAGACGAAGCTGGATTTACACCTCCCGAAGGTTCAACCTTTAATGAAGACAGCTCTGTAGTTACACTTCCAGCTGCTCAAGTATCAAGTATGTACAGTGAGGTTATTAGTTTTTTTGCTACGGATGTTATTGAAATTGAAGGAGTTGATTCAGAATTAACTTTTGTTTCTGCTACCATAACAGGCGTTACCTCTACCGATGGTTTGGATTACGATTGTAATGTAGAAGGTTGTGCTTTTTTACCCAATGCACAAGGTGAAGTTACGTTAGCAGGTATACCCACTACCGAAGGGACCTATGAATTGGCTATAACTGCAGATGTTTCTGTCGCTGTAGAGTTTCTTGGATTCCCACTTACAGTTGATTTTTCACTTCCTTACAATGGTGGAGTCCCTCAGTTAGATATTTTTCTTAACGGCGACTATGAAGCCTTAAATAGTTTTATCCCAACCTTTGTATTAAACGTAGAGCCAGCAATAGGCGTTGGGCTTCAAGAAATGAATAGTTTGTCAGACGTTAGTGTATATCCTAACCCTGCTTCTTCTCAAGTTTATTTTGAGTTTACATCAACAAACAATGACTGTCAACTGGAATTATTTGACTTGCTAGGAAATAGAGTTTACGCAAATTCTTATTCACAGGAACTTATAACAATCAATACAAATAGGTTTAACAACGGTGTTTACATCTATAAACTAGCCAATTCTAACAGCAGTTCTGTTGGAAGATTAGTGTTTAACAAATAGTCTCATTCCATTATAAAAATAGCTGCATTGTGCAGCTTTTTTTTTTTGGAATTATTTTTGCAATGGACTAGCTAAAATTTATACTATGAAACATCTTTCCCCTTTAGTTTTTTTGTTTTTATCCTTCAATTTATTTTCTCAGAATAGTGTTCCCTACGAGAGCACAAGTCTAATTCACTTAAAGAGTATCAGTCCCGATGTTGAGTCAGCGTTACTGAATTTAGATGCTACTTTTTTATCATGCAGAGAACACCATTCGAATTCTGATGTTATCGTAAATCAAACAGCTTTAAATTGGCTCAGTACTAATGCGATTGTTTTTGAGACTGTAGTGGACGATTTAAAACAGAAAATAGATCAAGACAATGCTGCAATGGAAACTTTGCGTGCTCAAAGAGACGGAGAGGATTGGTACACTATTTACAGAACTTACGATGAGGTTCAAAGTAAACTCATTGATATAGCCAATTCTAGTCCCATTGCTAGTTTAATAGATTTAGGAGAACTTGATGGATAAAAAGAAAATACTAGAAAACGCTAAAAGATGGGCAAAGAAGGGACTGTTAAACGAACCTTTACAAACATATTGGGAAGAATATCAAGAGTATGAGGAACTTTCTTTTAGAGAATTTATATCACTCGTTTTAACGGGAAGAAAACAACAGAACAGCAATGTAGTCAGCATGTCTAGCTACAAGGAAATTAAACCAGTTATAGGAA
>NYWQ01000093.1 GCA_002685115.1 Flavobacteriales bacterium
GTACGGAATGGTTACATTAAGTCCTGAAAGAGTGTTTTTCTTTATTAATTCCGGAAAGAGATAAATGTTTTTGAGTTCAAAATTTTGATAACAAGAATCTTTAATATTTTCTCGGTTAAATTTTTGTTCGAAATAATGTTGTGAAAAAGAATGACCGAGTTCTTTTCCAATGAGTCCGTATGTTTTCATTATTTTTTATCTATTGCTAGTTTCTCTACTAGCCAAATACAGAACACGCCCAAAGCCAAACAAAATAAAGCTGTAATAGATTCTAGTTCTAGTATATTAGGCAAATACCTCTCGTATCCAATAATCATTTCTTCTCCATGTCTGTTTAACATAGTTTTACTTGTAATTGGATTTTTCCATGGCCAAATGATTGCCAGTGAGCCAAACACAAATCCAGTAAGCGTGCTTATTGTTAGGTCCTTGTATCTGTTAAAAATCCATGCAATAATTTGTGAAAAACAAATCATTCCTACTACAGAACCAAGTAGAAAAAGTGAAAAATGCATCAAACGTTCTACTTGTACTGAATTACTCAAATAGGAGAAATCTCCAGAAATAGACATTTTTAGCGAAGAGGAAACAGCGTTTATAGAATCTACCATAAGTAGTTTGTAATTGCCTAAAAGCATTAAGATGTACGAACCAGAAAGACCTGGAAGTAACATACCACTAATCCCTATTACACCACACATAAATACAAATAAGTAGTTTGCATTTGAGCTAGGTGCTGGGTTAATAATTGTAATACTTAATGCCGTTAAACTTCCAAGGATAAAAAATACAATGGACTTCAACTCCCATTTAGAAACAGACTTACCAACATAGTACACAGAGGCGAGAATTAATCCAAAAAAGAATGACCAAATTTTTAGAGGATGCATCTCTAGTAGAAATTCAAATAATTTTGCTATTGTGAAGATACTGGTTCCAACGCCAATTCCCAGAAAAAGTAAGAACTTGAAATTTAGATGTTTTAACAGTCCTGAAAGGTCTTTTTTAAGAAAGAGTTTAAGTGCTTTCTTATCAAAAGATTTTAAAGAATTTATCAGTTCTTCATAGATGCCGGTAACAAGCGCAATTGTACCTCCTGAAACACCGGGTATTACATTAGCTGCTCCCATCACAAATCCCTTAACAGCGATTAGAAAAAAGTCTTTTTTTGATCTTTTAAGCATGTTATGAGTCTAGATAAGAATTGTAACCACCTTTTAGGTTGTAAAGGTTTTTATATCCGTGAAGTTTTTCGAGCATGTATATTATAGCATTAGCTCTTTTGCCTGTTTTGCAGTAAATAACGACTTGTTTTGTTTTCGAAATTTTAGCTATAGAATCTAAGACTTCATCTAGCGGTATGTTTAAGCCTATTGCACCGTCTTCAAACTCGTAAGGCTCTCTGATGTCTATGAGTTGAAAGTCTTCTTTGTTTGCTAGTTTTTCTTTAACCTCTTTAGAACTAATAAATTTCATTATTTTTTTGGCAAAAAATTAAAAAAGGTGTCTCCTCTTAAGCCAAGTCGTAAACATTCAAGTGGAATGATCTCGTTGGGTGCTATATTTCCTAAATTAACATTAGGTCCGAGTAATTTTATGAACCATACTTGTTGCGATTTTTGAGGAGCTTCCCAAAGGATTCTCTCTTTTGGGATTTTAGTTAAAATCTCTTCAATTAAGTCAGAACGAACTTCACCAGTATCTCTGCAGATTCCTACATTTCCTCCTTCACGCGCTTCTGCAATCACTTTCCAAGAACCGGCAGCGAGTTCTTTATCCATCATCTCAATCCACTTATAGGGTGGTATTAAAACGTCTTCACTCTTTGAACCTATTTCTGATAGAACCGTTGTTTTTTTAGCTAAAATCCGGATGTATTCACATTTTTTATCGTGATCCAACTCAATTGAGCCATCTGAGACTTCTACAGTATTCAGTTCGTATTTGTCTACCAATTCAACATAATCGTTGAACATGTCTCTTTCAATAAAAGCTTCAAAAAGAGTTCCTCCAAAGTAAACTTTAAGTCCTGCATCCTTGTAAAGTTTAATTTTTTCTGATAAATTTTCTGTTAGGAATGCCGTACCAAAACCAAGTTTTACAATGTCTATATATCTAGTAGAAGATTCAAGCATGTTTTTAGCCTCATTTATACTAAGTCCTTTATCCATAACCATGGTTAGGCCTTCATTTCTTGGACTTGTTGTTCTTTTTGGTATAAATGGAAGATGAAAATTCATTTTTTAGGAAAATTTAAAAGTTGATTGAAATCGATATTAGATTCTAATTCAGGGAAGTATTTGTAAATAACAGTACATCCATCTGAGTCTTGTTTTATTCCTTTGTCAAGGAATTTTTTAGCATTGTTTAAATCTTTTTGAATAAAATAGTAGGCGCCTAAAAGGCAAAGAATATCCAAGTGATTTTTGTTTGCTTTTAGGCCTTGTTTCAAAAGGCTAATAGAATCTTTAGTTTCGTTTATTGTATGCGTTAAGTTTGCGTATTCTATCCATATTGTTGGTGAGTCACAACCCAATTCTATTAGCTTTTGATAGCCTAAATCTGCTTCTGCGTATAGTCCTGTTTTTTTGTAAACTCCAGTTTGTATGTAAAGATATTCTAAATCATTCGGACTAAGGTAAAGTGCTTTTTTTATGTGATGAAGAGCTTCATCTGAGGAGCCAATTGCATCGTAGCATAGTCCAGACTCCATCCAAGCTTCTGATAATTGAGGGTCTTGATGACTTGCTTTTGTGAAATATCTAATGGCCTGTTTGTACATAGACAGATCTTTGTAACACAATCCAATTTTTAAGAAGGTATAACCTGTTGCTTCCTCAAAATCAAATGTTATTAGATACGTTTTTATGGCTTCTTTTATTTCGCCTAGCTGAGTCAATGACCTTGCTTTTTCGTGATAGCCTGCGGTAAAACATTCGTCAATTAGAATAGCATAGTCTAATGCCCAAACAGCTTTTTTATAATCCTTGTTTTTATTGTGAAATAAACCCAATTGGTACCAAGTGATTTCACAGTAGGGTGTTTGTTCAATAAGTTTTGAGAAAAAGCTAACAGCGTCGTCGTAGGCATCTAATCGCTCAAAACAGTAGGCTATATTAAATATTGCAATGTCGTCTTCTGGTTCTACTGATAAAAACTCAGATAAATATTTAATGGCATCGTAAAATTTACCTAAGCATTGGTATTCAAAAGCAATAAATGGGTAAACATCAACGGGGTCATCCGAGAGGCTTTTTGATTTATGAAACTGTTTAAGGGCTTCGTGATGTTTTTTCCGCTTTGATAGTATAGATCCTTTGGCAATATACAAATCCACATTGCTAGGCTCTAGTGTCTCAGCAATATCTAGTATAGATTCAGCTTCGTTTAGACGCTCTAAAATGGTTAGGATTTGAGCTTTTTTTATTAGAAACCCAGCAGAGAAGGGATATTGTTCGTAAGCAATTTCCATACTTGCCATTGCTTCTCCAAGCTGTCCATTGTCTATGTAATATTCAACAATATCTTCAAATTCATAGGAATCAAAAAAGGATTGGAAGTCTCCTTCCAGCATTTTTTCATAACGTTCTATTAAAGCGTTAATCTTATTTTGATCCTTATGTTGTTCAGGTTTCATGAATTACTTTTTTTTGTAAAAAACAGTTAAATCTAAAAAATAAAATTACTATAAAATTGCCTCAATTTGACTTAGATTTCCATTATTTATCCACAATCACATTCACATTCTCATAATCACTACCTATTTTAGCTCTAAATATTTAATTAAAAAGGCTTTATAGGTCGTATTTAATTTATTGTGGGTGCCAGCATTTTAAAAGGAAAGCAATTTTATATATTTGCTAAAAATTATTTAAGAATGACGTTGATAAAATCCATCTCTGGAATCAGAGGGACAATCGGAGGAGAAGTTGGAGCTAATTTAACTCCTTTAGATATTGTTAAATTTGCTTCTGCTTACGGTATGTGGCTTAAAAATAACACGAAAGGCAAAGTAAAGGTTGTTGTTGGGAGAGACGCTCGAATTTCCGGAGCTATAGTTCAAGATTTAGTTCAATCTAGTTTATTAGCGCTGGGTATAGATGTAATAGATTTAGGTCTTAGTACGACACCTACAGTTGAAGTTGCTGTTCCATTAGAAGCGGCAAACGGAGGTATAATACTTACAGCTAGCCATAATCCAAAGCAATGGAATGCCTTAAAGCTATTGAATCATAAAGGTGAGTTTGTATCGGGGCAAGATGGTGCAGATATTTTAGAAATAGCTGATAATGAAGCCTTTAATTTTGTGGAGGTTGATCATTTAGGAACCGCATCGAAAAAAGATTATTTACAAATACATATTGATGCAGTTTTAGCGCTTTCTACTGTGAATGTTTCACTGGTTAAGGCTGCTAATTTTAAAGTAGTTATTGATGCGGTTAATTCTACTGGAGGAATTTATATTCCTGCTTTGTTAACACAAATGGGCGTTGATGTAGTAGAACTTTATTGCGTACCTAACGGTAAATTCCCTCATAATCCAGAACCTTTACCAGAGCATTTACATGATTTATGTTCCTTGGTAAAAGAATCAAAAGCTGACTTAGGTTTTGTGGTCGATCCAGACGTTGACAGGTTAGCTATTGTTGCTGAGGATGGTACTTTATTTGGTGAGGAGTATACTTTAGTGGCTGTTGCAGATCATGTTTTGAAAACTAAAACAGGAGCTACTGTATCTAATTTATCTTCTACGCGCGCTCTAAAAGACGTAAGTGATAAGCACGGGGTAGCCTATCATGCCTCTGCCGTTGGAGAGGTAAATGTAGTAGCTAAAATGAAAGAAGTCAACGCACCCATTGGAGGTGAGGGCAATGGAGGTATCATTTATCCTGAACTTCATTATGGAAGAGATTCACTCGTAGGTGTTGCACTCTTTTTAACCCATTTAGCAGCCTCTAAATTAACCTGTTCGGCGCTTCGTAGTACCTATACAAATTACTACATGTCAAAGCAAAAAATACAGTTAACTCCAAATGTTGATGTTGACAAGATATTAAATAAAATGGCCGCTAAATACGCCTCAGAAGACGTAAATAAAATTGATGGCGTAAAAATAAATTTTGCGAACGAGTGGGTTCATCTCAGAAAATCAAATACGGAACCTATTATTAGAGTCTATACAGAAAGCACAAGTGCTACTAAAGCAAACGAATTGGCCCAACGTTTTATTAATGAAATTAGTTTGATTTAAATAATTATCATTCTTATGTAAATGAATGTTTTATGAAAGTTTACTTAGACAATGCTGCAACCACCCCTTTAGATCCCCAAGTTTTTGAGGCGATGTTACCTGTTCTAAAAGATGGTTTTGGAAATCCCTCTTCAACGCATGCTGTTGGTCGAAAAATAAAATCTTTGATCGAACGTTCTAGAAAGAATATTGCCAAACACTTAAATTGCGCTCCAGGAGAAATTTTTTTCACCTCTGGTGGAACTGAAGCTGATAACATGGCTATACAATGTGCCGTAAATGATCTTGGTGTAAAACATATTATAACGTCATGTATTGAGCATCATGCGGTTGGACACACTGTAGAAAAGTTAAAAAGAGATGGTTTGGTGGAATTATCCTACGTCCATTTAGATGAAAAAGGCCATGTAGATTTACAGCATTTGGAACAACTTTTATCTGTACACCCTAAAACACTTGTAACCTTAATGCATGCCAATAACGAGATTGGTAATTTACTGCCTTTGCAGCATGTTTCTGAAATTTGCGAGCAATATGGGGCTATTTTTCATTCTGATACTGTACAAACAATGGCGCATTACAGATTTGATATGAATGTACTTGATCAGGTTCACTTTTTAGCTTGTTCTGCCCATAAGTTTCACGGCCCAAAAGGCATTGGTTTTTTATACGTAAACAAAAAAAATCAAATAAATCCAATTATTCATGGAGGTGCGCAAGAACGAAACATGAGAGGAGGAACTGAAAATGTATATGGCATCGTTGGCCTATCTAAGGCAATGGATGTTGCTTTTGAGGGTATTGAAGCGCATCAAGAATACATGATAGCTATTAAAGAGTATATGATTTCTCGTCTAAATGAATCTATTTTGGATGTCTCATACAATGCAGATAGTGCAAATATGTCTAAAAGTTTGTATACGATACTAAGTGTTTCTTTACCTCCTACAGAAATTGCATCGATGTTGTTGTTTAATATGGATATACTTGGGATTGCTTGCTCTGGTGGTTCGGCTTGTACATCGGGTGCAAATATAGGTTCACATGTTTTAACTGGCATTGAAGCTCCAATGGATCGTCCTACCATTCGTTTTTCTTTTTCTAGGTATACAACAATCCAAGAAATTGATCATACGGTAAATTCTTTGGTTAGCTTGTATACCTGAGACTCTGAGTACAATTAGCACCTTACTATTTGCTCGCTTGTCTTTTTTTTGGTGGGTTATTTAAAATAGTTGTTAGAATTATTTAGGTAATAAATACCACCTATTTTTTCGCTAAATTTGCAAAATTAGAATTGATATGTAATTATGGCTTCATCAAGTAAAAAAGAATTGTCTTTTGAGGATTTTCGTCAAGAGGTTTTAGCAGATTATAGATTGGCTTGTATTAGCCGCGAGGCAAGTTTACTTGGTCGTCGGGAAGTACTTACAGGCAAAGCTAAGTTTGGGATTTTTGGAGACGGTAAGGAATTGGCTCAAATTGCCATGGCTAAAGTTTTTAAAAATGGCGATTTCCGATCGGGTTACTACAGAGATCAAACTTTTATGATGGCTATAGCTCAAATGTCGACGCAACAAATGTTTGCCGCTCTATACGGTCATACCGATGTTGCGGAAGAACCTGCTTCAGGGGGCCGTCAGATGGGGGGGCATTTTGCAACCCGAAATCTAAACGAGGACGGTAGCTGGAAGAACTTAATGGAGTCGAAAAATTCTTCAGCTGATATTTCTTGCACTTCTGGACAGATGCCCCGTTTACTTGGTTTAGCACAAGCTTCAAAAGTATATCGAAATCATAAAGACTTACAAAATTGGTCTTCTTTTACAAACAAGGGAAATGAAATAGCTTTTGGTACTATAGGAAATGCAAGTACTTCTGAGGGCGCCTTTTTTGAAACTATTAATGCTGCAGGTGTTCTTCAAGTACCGATGATTATGTCTGTATGGGATGATGGGTATGGGATTTCTGTTCCAGCAAAATATCAGACCACAAAAGAAAATATATCCGAAATTTTAAAGGGTTTTCAACGTGATGAAACGGGGGCTGGATTTGAAATATTTCGTGTTAAAGGTTGGGATTATCCGGCTTTAATTGAAACGTATCAGAAAGCTGAAAAAATTGCTCGAGAGGAGCACGTTCCTTGTTTAATTCACGTTTCTGAAGTAACTCAACCTCAGGGTCACTCTACATCTGGTTCTCACGAACGTTACAAATCTTCGGAGCGTTTACAATGGGAACTAAATTTTGATCCGATTAAAAAAATGGGGGAGTGGATGCTTGAACTTAACTTAGCATCTA
>NYWQ01000094.1 GCA_002685115.1 Flavobacteriales bacterium
AATACTCTTAATGCTAATGAGAAAATTATTTTTTACTCAATCCTTTTAAAAGAAAAAAAATCAAAAGAATGCATTATTTCTGATGTCATCCATGCATCCAAATTATCTCGATCAACCGTATTTAAAACATTAAAGAAACTTCAAGATATTAATTTAATTTCTTTCAAAAAATCATTGGTAGACAAAAGAGAACTTTTAATAAATGTAAATCTATAAAAATTTATTATTTATAAATGAAATATTTTTTACAATCCTTTGCCTTTACTTTTCTTATGTATTTTGGCTTGTGGATCATGTGGTTTCATTTTGCTATTGCTATTGCTGTCGATGCTGATTATCCTGGCAGCTTAGTTTATCTTCCACATGCCGCAAGAGTAATATGTACATGTATTTTTGGATGGTACGCAATACCAGCAATGGTAGCTGCAGATTTTATTGGCATAACTTTTTTTGTACACGGAAATACTGATTTTCTCCTCGTGGGAAGTTTTTCATTTGAAGAACTTATTAATTCAGTTGTTGCAAATTCATCAGTCTTTTTAAGCCTTCTTCTATTAAAATTATCTGGATTATCTTTTACTTATCATCATGCAGCACTAACACTTAAAAAATCTAACTATCGACATGTCTTTCTTATTACAGTTATTTCTGCATTTATAAATGGCTTAGTTGGTAACTTTATACGTCAAGGTTTGAATGATTATGATATCCATATGTATACTGTATTAAGGTTTACAGTTGGAGATATTCTTGGAACATTAGTAGTTCTATTGGTTTGCACAATAATGCTTTCTGCATATACGGATATAATTAATAAATCTAACAAAACGAACTAACTCAATGAATTTATTTCATTTAGCAATACCGGTATTAGATTTAGGTGCAGCTAAAGACTTTTATATTAATGTACTAGGTTGCTCGAAGGGTAGATCATCAACAAAATGGATAGATTTTAACTTTTACGGACATCAGTTAGTATGTCATGAGGTTAAGGAATCAATTAACAAGAATATGAATGATGTGGATGGCAATAATATTCCAGTGCCCCATTTTGGAATAATCCTAGATTGGAGAGAATTCCATAGCCTTAGCACAGACCTTCAGTCTAAAAATATCAACTTTATTATCGAACCTACTATTCGTTTCAAAGGCAAAGTTGGTGAACAAGCAATAATGTTTTTAAAGGATCCATCAGATAATGCTATTGAATTTAAATCATTCAAAAATAATGATGAGGTATTTAATATTTAGGAGTAATAAATATGATTAAACCAAGAAGGATAGTTACGGGAGTTGATACTAATGGAGAATCTGAGATCAAGATTAATTCATTAATAGAACCAGATATTATTAATGGCGATAATATCTTTTTAGAGTTATGGAATACAGATGGAAAAATTATTGATAACAAGGATTCTGAAGATAGATCTAAAGGTCCAGTAATTTTATCTCCACCTAAAGAGGGCACGAAGATACGTTACTTCAGCATTGCACCTCAAGATCCATCTGTCTCAGCTGAAGAGCTTGAATTAATGTTTGCAGCTGGATTTAAAGCCATTGGTGCTGAGCATGAAAGGGTAAATACTACTAAACATCCAGGAATGCATATAACGCAAACTATTGATTACATTATTTTAATAAAAGGCACAGCTACATTAATTCTAGACAAAGAAGATACAGATCTAGTTGCTGGTGATGTCGTTGTTCAAAGGGGTACAAATCACGCATGGTCAGCTACTGGCAGCGAATCAGCTCTATTTATTGCAGTTCTTATTGATTCAAATTTTAAATAATTCTTGACCACTGTATATTTATACAGTATATTGTTTATATGAATAACATAATACATATAAATAAATCAGATCCTATTATTGAACAATGGAATACTGCTATCGATAAAGATGCAGCATTTAAAACAATCGCATTTAAATTTTTCGGAGGTGACTCTAGTAAATTAGATTCATATCTTCAAACGTTTGGACAAATAGTTGAATCTATTAAATCTGAAAATACTAGTAGCGAACCTCAAGAGATTAATGAGTATCGTCAATTAGCAATGTTTTAAATTATTGCCTTTATTTCTAGATATTCTTCTAAACCAAACAGACCATGTTCACGACCGTTGCCAGACATCTTAAATCCACCAAATGGAGCTGGCGCACTCCCTCGGCTCTTTTTATTAATAATCGTTTGGCCCGCTTTTATTTTTCTAGCAATTTCTAAACCTTCCTCTTCATCTAAACAAGTTATATAGCTTGAAAGTCCATATATTGAATCATTAGCAATTCTAACTGCATGATTTATATCATCGTAGGTGATAATAGATAATACTGGTCCAAATATCTCTTCTTGTGCTACAAGAGACTCATTTGAAACTTCAGAAAAAATAGTTGGTTTAATGAAGTAGCCACTATTACAATTAATTGGCTTACCTAGTCCACCACTTATTAACTTATGTCCGCTATTGATGCCTGATTCAATATAGGTTTGAATAGATATAAATTGTTTAACATTTACAACTGGTCCTAAATTAGTATTTGTGTCCATAGGATCACCTGTTATTAGTGTGTTGATGTGTTTATTAGCTATCTTTTCAACATTCTCAATAGTATCAATTGGAACTAAAAGTCGTGTTGGTGCTGAGCATGACTGACCTGAATTAATAAAGCACTGATCTATTGCATTTGGAATAGCTTCTTCTAAATCAACACCTTTGCAAATAATATGAGCAGATTTACCACCAAGCTCAAGAGAGACTCTTTTTATAGTCTTTGCAGCTAGCTCTTGAATATTAATGCCAGCTAAAGTTGATCCTGTGAATGAAATCATTTTTATATCAGGATGTGATGATATTAAAGGTCCAATATCTGATCCAACACCATTAATGCAATTAAAACATCCTTTTGGCAAAGAAGTTTTATCTATTATTTCAATAAGGATTCGACTACTGAGAGAGGAGTATTCACTTGGTTTTAAGACAATAGAACAACCTGCAGCAATTGCAGAAGATATTTTTGTAAGGGTTTGATTTAAAGGCCAATTCCAAGGCGTTATCAATCCAACTAATCCAATTGGAACCTTAATGAGTTTATATTCATTACAATCTTCTTCAAATGAATATGTTTCAAGGGTTTTAATGGTATTTATCAGGTGGTCAATGCCCATTTGGATATGAGAAGAACTTGTTAAATTAATTGGCGCACCCATCTCTAAAGTAATAGCATGAGCTAAATCTTCTTTTCGAAGAATAATACCATCATGGATTTCTTGCAGAATTGACATACGCTCTTCTTTGGTTAAATTTGCTGAAATGTTTTCCATCAAAAGACCTACCTTTATAGCTGAATCAACTTGTTTCTTACTCGAGCAAATCAAGCTACCAATTGTTGACTCATCAGTAGGATTTAAAAGACTAAATTTATTATTATTTTGATCTTCTTCAAAACCACCATTTATATAGGTATTAGATATTTCCATAGCTACTATTATTAAACATACAACTTATTAAAGTATAGTTTTAATTTATGTTTATCATATTTAACATAACTTATTGTTATAATATGATAGATAAAATTCAATTTATATTATTATTGTATTAAGGTATTTTTAAAGTACATAAATGCAATTAAACAGGGAGATTTTATGCATATTTCATCAAGATTTATATTACTAACATTTTTTACTTTACTGCCTATAGTTATGCTGGCCCAAGATAACTCACAGAATGTTAATAACGGTGTTACAGATGTTGAAGAGATTGTTGTTACAGCTACATCACGTGAGTCATCATTGTTAGATGTTCCATATAATATATCTACTATTTCTGGATCAGACATTGAGGAAAGAGCAATTCAAGATACTAGCGAGCTGTTAAGAAATTTTGCAGGTATTAGTACTATTGATAGAGGTTACAGAAATGCTGGAACAACAAATAGTGCAAGAATAAGGGGTCTTAATGTAGATTCATCTGCACTTCAAGACTACCCTGTAAGCTCTGTTGCTTCAGTTTCTACTTATGTAGACAAAACCCCAGTTTTTGCTAATTTTTTATTAAAAGATTTAAAAAGAGTTGAAGTCTTAAGAGGGCCTCAAGGTACATTATATGGATCTGGTGCTCTTGGTGGAACAGTTAGGTATATAACTAATGATCCAGTTATCGGTGAGATGAGTGGAAGTGCTAATGTAACAACATCTGATGTTACCGGATCAAATTCGTTAGGAACTGCTATAGATATTGTTCTTAATGTTCCAATTTCTGAAAAAATGGCATATAGAATGGCTTATTCATATGCTGATTATCCTGGGATCACAGATTATGTGAATGTTTTTAGGGTTACTGATATTGCAGGTTTTGATTCTTGGTTTGGTCCAGTTGATCCTTCTTATGGAGTTCCTACACCTAAAGAAGGAACTGGTTTTCCTGATTTTATTACATCACCACCCTCCATTAAAACTGTTCAAGATGCTGACACGGTTGGAATAGAGTTTTTTAGACATAAGTTTTTATTTGATATTAGTGATAATCTTGAATTAGTATTTTCTGCAACAATGCAAGATGATGATGTTGGCTCAAGGCGCCAAGCTTCTACTGGTACAAAGTATATGCTTAATGAAAGTTGTACTAGCCTCTTAGATCCAAACTGCTATTCAACTGGAAAATATGGTAAATATGAAAATGGAGCATTAATGCTTGAGCCATCAGAAAGAGAGGTTGAAGTATATGCTTCTGAGTTAACCTATGATGCAGATACATATGACTTAATAGTATCATTTTCTACCTATGATAAGTCTGGTTCAAGCATTACTGATAATACTGGATACTTTGCAGGATCAGGTGTCTTTACATCAGCATTAGCAGGCTACTACAATCAAACTGCTGGAGGTATTTGGGCAATACCAGCCAGGCCTTATTCGCCAGCACACAGACAATATACAGACACAGCTGATACTCTTGAAATAAAATTTATATCTGAAGTTTCAGATACATTTGATTATATTCTTGGTTACTTCAATCAAACTGAAGATATGACTAGATCTCAACAGACATATATTAAAGGAGTAAATGCTTGGAAAGGTTACTATTGGGGAGTTGATTATGTGATTGATCCTAACGAACAAGACTTTGACTATAACGTCTCTGAATCAATTGATCATGAAGCTTTTTATGGCGAATTTACATTCCATTTATCAAATGAACTAGACCTTACTTTAGGCTTTAGAGATTTTACATCTGATGCAGATGCTAATATGAATATGTCATTCAAACTTTATGATATTGGACCTGCGCTTGATACATCATCTAATAGTGATTCTGATACTTTGTTAAAAGCTAACTTATCTTACAAACCCTCAGACGACGTTACATATTTTGTTACTATGTCCGAAGGATTTAGAAGGGGCGGTGTTAATGCCGTTCCAACAGAAGGAACATTTATTGAAGAAGCAGGATGGGTGCCATTTAAATCAGATACCGTAACAAATCTTGAAATGGGTGTTAAAGGTTTTGTAGGAAATACTTACTACAATATGAGTCTTTACAATGTCGCCTGGGATAATCCTCAATTAAATACTGCTACTCCAATATATGGTTATTATGCAGTTATTAATGGCCAGGAGGCTGAAACAAAAGGCCTTGATATTGAGTTACAAGGTTCGGTAGGTTCATTAGATTGGAATATTGGTTATGCTTTTAATGATACCAACCTCACAAAGGATTTATATACACCAGCATCAACTCCAGTGTTATATGCTAGAGAGGGAGCAAAGCTCCCTGGAAGTCCTGAACATATGATTAATGTCGGCTTAGCCTATACGCATTACTTTAATTCAGGTATCGGTCTCGCTCAGCGCATGGATTTTTATTCACAATCTGATACCAGAAACTATATTGGCGATGATTCACAATATGATGCAAATTTTGATGGCTTTAGAATTGTAAATATGTCATCAACATTCTTCCAGGATAATACCTATCTATCTATATTTGTTAAAAATATTTTTAACGAAAGAGGTGTTACAGGTGCTTTCTTAAACCCTGCTTTTGGTCCCTCACCATCTCAAGGGTTTTATGGAAGTAATAATAGAGAATTTTTTGCATTACCCAGAACAGTTGGCATATCTTTAAATAGATCTTTCTAAATAAAACCTTTGCACAGGCTTTTATTACTTATTTTATGCATTCCACTAGCTTCTCAGGAGCTA
>NYWQ01000095.1 GCA_002685115.1 Flavobacteriales bacterium
AATGGAGTACATGAGTTTGGGGCAGTTCGATATGTTGAGTATTCCAGATTTCCCTGAAATTATGCAGTATCATATTGCTCCAGGTATTTTTATGGCTGAAGATTTAGCTGATGGAATGTCTATAACTTCTGCACAAGGGCAAGATTTGGATATTACAGAAGTAGGGGGTAGTTTTTACGTAGAAAACGCCCAAATTGTAAGTACAAACTTTACCGCATTTAACGGAGTTGTCCACGTAATTGATCAGTGTCTAGCACCAGACAGTTTGCCAGGAGCGAATGTTATGAAGATCATTGAGGAGAGTCCTGATCATCAAATTTTTGAGCAGGCTATTATTGCCGCAAATTTAAATGACGATCTTTCTTTTCAAGCAACTATTGACAATTCCTACGATGGTCCGGGTCCTTGGACGGTTTTTGCACCAACAGACAATGCATTCGAAGTTTTTGCAGCCAGTTTGAATATGACCGTTGATGAATTTATCGACTCTCAATACTTATACGAAATTGTAACGCAACACATTGTTAATGGATGTGTCGATAATTGGAATTCACCAATTGAAATTGACAACGACTGTTTCGATGGCTTGAGTAATGCCATTACTACATCTACTATTTCTGCGGGAACTGTTGCCACAAACCTCGATGGAAACCCGCTTCAATTTAGCGTATTGGACAATAATACTGTTTCTGTTATAGGTCTTAACAATACAGTTAACATTACAGTATCAGACATATTAACTTACAACGGTGTGGTACATGTTGTTGATGCAGTTTTATCAACTAAAATAGCTCCTACAGAGGGCTCATGTGGAACATGGAGACTTGAGCTTGTAAACAATTCCGGATCGGGTTGGGACGATTCTTATTTGTATGTTCAAGTTAACGGAGAAACTATTGACAATGTTACAATCTTACAAGGTAATTCCACTACATTTGAATTTGCTGTTAACCAAGGTGATGTTGTAAATCTAATTTACGACGGTGATGCTTACGGTCATGCTTACGCTTTGTTCGATGAAGACAATTCTATTATCGTTCAAGCAAATGGAGATGCTAACGGAGATATAGCTAGTTACAATGGTTTAACTGCCTGTGAATCACCTAACAATTCAGAATTTTACTGTGGTGATTTTACAGTAGAGCTTTACAATGATATGGGTTATGGTTGGGTATACAGTTCGTTAGACGTATACAGAAATGGTGTTTTTGAGTCTGCCTTAGAAATGCCTATAGGTTATGGACCTCTAATCACTTCAATTAGTGCAAGATATGACGATTCTTTTGATTTTGTTGTTAACAGTCTATTACAGTTTCCAGAAGAAATTGGCGGCTATAAAATTCGGTCTCAAACGGGAGGTATCTTAGTCAATGAGAATTATGTAAATCAAGGTCCTCAGAATGCTTTTAATATTGTTATGTGCGAGTCTGAATCGGGTCTTAGTATTGAAGAATATTCAGGTAAAGAAGCTCGCTTAGTTAAAATGATCGATGTGTTAGGGAAGGTTCAAAACGAACATTTAAATGGTATGCTTTTGTTTTATGTGTTTGACAACGGTTCGGTAGAGAAGAGGTTTAAGCAGTAAAAGAAAACCGAATTGAATTGAATTTTTACGATTAAATTATTAGAAAAACATCCACTAGGATGTTTTTTTTTAAAGTAAAAATCGTTTAAAAATAGCTTGGGTAAATTTAATCGAGGGAACCGAAAAAATAATTTTTAAATCCTCCATCAAATTGGATTCTTCATTTAAGAATCTAAAAAGAGAATGAATATGTACCTTTTGAAATAGGTTAGAAAAAATGTTTGAGCCTAATTCATTGTGTTGAGCGAGTACATCCAGAAAGAGTAAATCGTAAAGATTGTATTTAGACCTTTTTTCAAAGGTGCTTAAGTCGCTGTTATTTTTTAAAAAGTTGACCAATTCTTTTGTTTTTTTGGAACTGTTTGCAAAAGTATACCCTGTACTGGCTTTTGTCCATCCGCCAGCCGTTCCAATATGTACTATGTTTTTTTCGTTTTCAGATGCAAAAGGATAGCAAGTCATCGGGATGCTTCCTTGTTCTTTTTCAACAATCCGGTAGTCCGTTATGTTTTTGTCTGAAAGGTATTTTTCGATGGCTTCTTCGTAAGATTCTTTGGCAAGTAGATTTTCAGAAAAGAGGGTGTATTCAAATAAGGCCTCTTTTTTACTAAATGGTAATACATACATAAATCGCGTGTTGCCCTTTTGTTCTATATTAAAATCCATAAAAGTGGCTGTCTCTTCGTCAAAGGCATCCTGCTTTGTTTTAATAAACCATCCGATAAAATGTTGTTTTAATACCGGGTATTTTTTTTGAGAACTATACGTTTGGTTTAGCGGAATGCTATTAAAAACCTTTGAGGCCAAATAGGTTTTACTTTTACCATTCACCTGCACTTGCTCCTCTAATGACTTAATATGAATCACTTCATCACGAACGAATGAAATGTTTTTTTTGTGCTGTATAAAGTTCCATATATACTTGTAAAACGCTTCACTTCGAATCATTTTGTAGCTGAAAGAACCCAAAGAGATTTTTTTACTCTTTCCTAGTGCACCAAAATAAATCTGAGACCATTCTTTGCTCAGTAAAGGATCCCACTCACCCGTGCCTTTTTCCCAAAAACACCAAGTTCTGTCGTTTCCTTTATTTTGTTCCTGGTCTAAAATTAAAATAGATTTATGATCAAAAAAAGGATTTTTTGCCATTCTGTAGGCAAGCATTAATCCTGAAGCGCCGGCTCCTAATATGAGGTAGTCTGTTTGTTTCATTTTATACAAAAAGAAATATAGTAAAAAACACAAACATACTTACCAAAACATGCATCGATATAAGTTTGTGGGTTTTTGGTTTAAAAATTTGATAACCCATATGTGCTGTAAAAGCGATGCAGAACCAGGCAATGTAATTTTGAAGCGGAACGACCCCTCCTTCGAATTCCCAAAAATCAAATCGTGGCGCAGAAACTTCAATTACGGCATCTAATAGCGTCATCAAAAAGGCTCCTATCAGCGCGATTACCCATTTATTTGTGTTTATTTTTTTAGCCAAGTCGGCTGTAGTTACGGTTAGCATAACCCAGTTTATACATATCATAAAAGGTACTCCTGCTACCTTTAAGCCTAAGTTACTGCCATAGCTGTAGTTTCCAAAAAGAACTCCATAGTTTACGCCCAAGGCTTCTGTGATAAAGCCAAGAAAAAAAGGGATGGAAAAGGCAAGTAGTATTTTTTTATGGATACGCTCGGTATGGATCAAAATAATCGCGAAACTTAAAAAGAGGTTTAATGGGGTAAGCGCCAAAAACCAATCTTGTGCAGTTGATTTGATCCCCAAGATTCCTGAAAAGGTGAAAAGCCAAATAAGTCCAATTGAAATTTTAGTTTTCTGTGTCATCTTATTCATCTTTTTCTATTAAATCAGCTACAATTTTACCCGACAATAAGCACAGTGGAATGCCGCCGCCAGGATGCACACTTCCGCCACAAAAATAAAGGTTTTGTAGGTTGCTTTTAAAGTTCGGATGTCTTAAGAATGCAGCAAATTTATTGTTGCTAGAGGCACCGTACAATGCGCCTTGATAGCTTTGTGTTTTTGATTCTATCGTTCTGGGGTCTAAAATAGATTCCTGTTCAATTAGTTCGGTAATATCTTGTTTTAATAGCCTACTTAGTTTGTCAATAATTTTTGTTCTTGACCTCTCAATAACGGTATCCCAATCTTGTCCTGTGTTGTTGGGTACGTTTATCATGGTAAACCAATTTTCACATCCCTTTGGCGCATCCTTTGGCGCATCCTTTGAACTTATATTTAAGTATATGGTTGGGTCATCATACACACTTTGTTTTTCAAAAATATGCTCAAATTCCTTTTGGTAGTCTTTAGAAAAGAAGATGTTGTGAAGGTCTAATTGTGGGAATGTTTTTTTAATTCCCCAATAAAAAATTAGGGCTGAACTGCTTCTGGGTTGTGAAAGTGTTCTTTCGGGCGCCTTATGTTTGGGTAGCAAACGTCTGTAGGTTGGTACAATATCGGCATTACTAATTACAAGGTCTGCTTGAATTCTTTTTTGGTTAACAAGGAGGCCGGTTGTTCTATTATCCTGAGTTATTATTTCATCTACAGGACTATTAAACTCAAATTTCACTCCAATATCTTTTGCTAAATTAAACAAGCAGAGTGTAATTTGATGCATCCCTCCTACAGGAAAATAAGTGCCGTAGTGCTGTTCTAGATGCGGGATCATAGACATGATTCCGGGTGTTTTATAAGGTGAAGAGCCATTGTAGGTAGCAAATCGGTTGAAAAATTGAACCAATCTTGGGTCTCTAAATGTTTTTTCGTTTAATGCCGACAGGCTTTTGTTTAGGTCTAATACACCAATGTTAATCGCCGCTTTGAGTGTTTTTTTAGACAAGTAGGTACTTGTTTTATGAAGAGATTTCTCTAGGAAAAGCGGGGCAGTTAAGTCATACTTTTTTTTGCTTTGGTTAAGGTAGTTAGCAAGCTCTTTCTCTGAGATGTCAAAGGTTTTTGCGGCTTTTTTTGCAAATTCTTTCTGCTCTGCTGGAGCTTCAAAGTAGGTTCCATCTTCAAAAAAATAGGTGCAAATATTTTTTTTCTTCTTGTATTTAAAATAGGAGTGTATAGGTTTTTTAGCTACTTTAAAAAGATCTTCTACCAGATGGGGCATTGTAAAAAGAGAGGGACCCATATCAAATCGATAGCCCATTTTTTCGAAGGCGGTGAGTTTACCTCCCGGATAGTTGTTTGCCTCAAAAACAGATACATCATGTCCTTGCGCTCTCAACCGTATTGCGCTCGCCAATCCTGCAATACCTGCTCCAATAATTGCTGCTTGTTTCTTTTTCATGATTTTATGCAAAGATAATTGAATTCGCTTTTCTTAAATAGAATTTAATTATTATTTACTTCAAAATATAATCTGCAGTACTTAGGCTTATACATCTATATATGCCTCTTCTTTTTGTCGCTTAGTTATAATAGCGCTACAGTAGCAAATAGTAAAAGAAATATGACTTTTTGATAAGTCTTAGGCCACATTCAATTTGTGCTTATAGTAATTTTCAAGATTTGTTTAAGTGTACAATGTTTTGAGCTGCGGAGTTTAGTGCGTAAATTGACTGATAAGTTGTATGCTCATCTGTAATTACAAAAGTAAGCTGGCACAAATTATGTTAAGTTACGTTTTTGATGAATTCTCCAATTTCTATTTCTTCAATTTGGATTTCTCCAATGACGACGTCTATTTTGTTTTTCTCCAAAAATTTAAGTGCCTGCTCATAATTTTCGCTTAATTTAATAGTGTATTTTTTAGAGCTCAGGAGCTTAATATGTGCTTTACAAACAGATGTATTTTTTACAACAAATAATACGTTAGGCATAGTTTAATTTTTACCAAAAAAACATTTTAAAAATTACCCAAATGTTTCATTTGTATTACCAAATCGTTTACAAATAAGGATCTTTCATTTATAAAGGGATAATTGGTCTAACATTATTTTTAATTGTTCAAAAAAAATATTAGATTTACATAGTATTAAAACTAATTAGATATGAAGAATATATTACTGGGCGCTGCGCTAGTATTAAGCGCTGGATTATTTGCACAAACTGCAGAATTAAGTCCTTACCAAAAGAAAACGATGAATACTGAGCGTTTTGCTCGACCTGTAAATACGGGTGTAAACCATACCTTGCTTATTTTGGGTTCCGCCTGGGAAACATCTCCAGAGTTAGGAGATGAGATAGCTGTTTACGATTCTGAAAATAATATGGTTGCTTCTGTAGCTTGGAGACCTGAGCAAGAAGGTCATTCTGGCCTAGCTATTTGGGGAGATGATGAAACAACTTCTGCTAAAGAAGGAATGTTAAAGGGTGAAACTTTTAGCATCGTTTTATTTGACAAGTCCGAAGACACAATGACTAATCTAAAGGTAAACCGATGGGAACGTGGAGATAATTCTTTTGCGAAAGACGGCGTTAGTGTTGTAGGTTCTATTGCTAGCTCTTCTGTTATAACTCAAGATTTGGAGCTTTTTCAAAATGTGCCTAACCCAGTACAAGACAATACAAGCATTAGTTTTTACCTTCCAAAAGATGGAAAAATAAATCTGACTGTATCGAATACACTAGGTCAAGAGGTGATGGTTTTATCTAATGAAATCTTTACTAAAGGAATGCATACGGTACAGATGGACGCAAATAGTCTTTCTACAGGTGTTTATTTTTACAAGCTAGAGGCAAACAAAAATAGCGTTACTAAACAACTAACTTTGGTTAACTAAATTATCTAATCAACATTTGTTGTCGTACATACTTTAAAGCCCACTCCGTTGAGTGGGCTTTTCTTATTTTTAAAAATGCTACAAACAAAAATTTAAATGCATTCCCTCATTCTAACTAGTATTTGTTATATAATTGCAAAAAAATATGTTTAAAAAATTAACATCAATTTTATTTTTTGCTCCCTTGTTG
>NYWQ01000096.1 GCA_002685115.1 Flavobacteriales bacterium
ATTATTCTATTATTTATATATTTTTATTTAATTTTATTCATTTACATGAAAATAAATGGAAATTAAATGTACTAATACTCTCAATTACAGAATAGTTTAAGATAAGCTAGGTATAACATACCTAGCTTAAATAGAATGTTTTTTACTCTGCCAATTCTTTGGGATAGCTTTTGTTTGGTTAGATGCCTTAGTGTTGATCGTAAATAATATGAGGAGACCAGAGTTTAAAATAGAAACAATTGAAAAGTTGTTGTAATTTAAACCTTACTTTTGAGCTAACAACCATGTGGATTTTCCAATCTCTTTAATTTGTATCATTTCCGTTAGAGCTGCCTCTTTTTTTGCAAAAGATTGAAATGCTACTCGGTAAAGTCCAGTATTGTTTTGACCAATAATAGTTGAATTATACCCTTTAGTTATAAGATTGTTTACTAGGTTTTGTGCATTTAATTCTGAGGCAAAACAGCCTGCGATTAAATGAAACTTGAGTTGAGTTTCTTTGGATTCGTCAACCAAAATTGCCGCTGTAATTGGTTCAATTTTAGTGTTTCTAACAACAGGTTCAGTTGTATTTTCTTTTACCTCTCTTTTTGGTGTCCTAGGTGTGTAAAGTGCTGCAGGCTTTTCTTTAAATGGATTTAGATAAGCATAGTTTTCGTAAACGTCACTAACAGCATCTTGCTGTTGGTAAGAAAAGAAGGATGTTAAACCAATAAGGGGTAATAATACAGCTGCTACGCTCCAATTGATTAGAGCTTTTTTAGTGTGAATGTTTCTTGCTTTACTTGCAACTTGGCTTGGTATACTCAGCTTTTTAGTTTTTCTCAGTATTGCAGGAGACTGAATCTCTTGTAAACCAAATGCATCTAGTAAGTAGTTTACAGACTGGTCTGGTTCAAATGAAATGAGTCCATTGGACTCTTTAGTAAGTAAACCAACTCCATTTATTTGAGCTTCTTTTTTATGGGTTAAATTGTTTTGAATTTGATTTGAAAATTGTGCTACTTTTTTTTGAGCATCTTCAAAAGAGATTCCTTCACAATCGGCAATGTAGTTGCACAGCAATCCATCACTCTTTTGAAGTTTAACGTTAAAACGAATGGTTTTACTTGGCGGAAGAAATGTATGACTTACAGGGTGTATTTGAGCTGATCTATAATTGGTGATAAAGCCACCCAAACTAGGCACGATAACGCATTCGTGTCTGTATAAAAGTTCGCTTATGTAAGTTTCTATTTTCATCACAGCTAAATTAAAAAAATGAATGGGATTACGAAAAGAATTTTTCGTCTATTCTTTTTAAATCCTCAGGGCTATCTACAGCGATACATTCAGAGTTTATTTGGGCTGTTTGTATGCGGTATCCATTTTCAAGCCATCGTAATTGTTCTAAACTTTCAGCTTTTTCTAAGGGGCTTTGCGTTAGTTTTGAAATTTCTTTAAGTATGTTACTTTTAAACCCGTAAATTCCAATGTGTTGAAAGTAGTCTTGTTTTGCCAACCACTCTTTCTTGTCGGATCCTTTACCATGCGGTATAACTGTTCTTGAAAAGAAGAGGGCTTGTTTTTGAGCTCCAACAACAACTTTCGGGCTGTTGGGATTTACCAAAGTATCTACGTCTTTTATTTTTTTAATGAGTGTGGCTATTTGTGCATTTTTGTCCTTAAAACAGGTTATCAATGCATTGATGTCTTCCGGATTTATAAAGGGTTCATCTCCTTGTATGTTAACTACGATCGCCTCTTCATCTATACTTAACAATTCTAAAGCTTCTGCAATTCGATCTGTTCCGCTTTGGTGCGCTGGCGATGTTAGAAGCGCTTCTCCACCAAAACTTTTAACATGATTTAAGATGTGCATGTCATCCGTAGCCACAACAATTCGATCAAGTTTTGCTTTACGGCATTGCTCATAGACTCGCATAATCATGCTTTTTCCATGAATGTTTACCAAGGGCTTACCTGGAAAACGAGTAGATGCAAACCTTGCGGGTATAATGCCTATTGTTTTCATTTAGAATTTTATTTTGTAGAGTACTGAAAAAGTTCTTGGTGCACCCAAAGAGGCTGGCCTTTGAAGGAATTCTCTGTTAAAAATATTGTCTATGTTAAACGACATGCTGTTGTTTTCTGAAAGAAGGTATCCTAGCCGGAAGTCAACTATTGTATTAGTCCCATTTAATCGTTCTCTGGATGCTTTTATTCCAAGGGGTCTCACAGATTCTAGATCATCACTTTCAAAAACTTTATCTATGTTTTTCATTGCACTGTTTAGTCTTATGGAAAAGCCAAAGTTCAGTCGGTTACGTTCCACATTTAGATCCAATTTAGCCAAGTGTTCGTACCGGTATTTTAGTAGCCCGCTGGTATCAGAGCTGGTCTCTGAATAATTTAATTCTGTAACACTGTCTTGGTAATAATTGTAGTTTTTATCATCTATCATCGGTGCAGTGTAGGTGTAGCTTCCTAAAATAGTGATTTCTGTTTGCCCAATCTTCCCTTCTCCACCTATCGATAATTCAATCCCTTTTATTTGAGACCTCCCAATGTTTAGCGATTTGAAACCAAGACCTAATAAGCCGTCTGTCGGTGGGCCCCATAATCCAAAACTAAATTCCATCATGTCATCGTATTCCATCATAAAAGCTGCCAGATCAACAAAGCCTTTCCATTCGCCAATTTTAAGTCCTTGTTTTATTCCAATTTCCCCACTCCAGCCTGTTTCTGGTTGAAGTGATTCATTTGGATAAATAAACACAGGCCCGGTATTGTACGTTACAAAACGTTCTAACATGGTCGGAAACCGGATACCCTCTCCGTAAGATCCTCTTAAAAAAGTAGCCTTTGATAGTTTGTAGTTTATTCCGGTTCGGATAATGGATTTTTTGTACACATTTGTATTGTTTCTAAAGTTTTCAAAGCGTCCACCAAATGAAAAGTTTATACGCTTGTATTTTAAGTCGGCTTGCGTGTATATAGAGTGATTTAGGTTCTTACTTTTACCGTAAATTTCTCTATCCTGCCCTTCGCAATAGCGAAATGTGTACCCAGAGGTTAGCGTTAAAAAATCTTTAATTTGTTTTTGTACTTGATAATCGGTGTAATAGACACTAGAAAATCGCTTTGCAGCTGTATTGGAATATTGAGTAGAATCTTCGTAGCCCGGGTAAATATTTACTCTAAAATAGCGCGTGTTTAAAGTATGTTTTATACCCTTTTCAGGATTGTTAAAGGATACAAATGGGTCTACACTTAAATAGGCATTGTCTTTAAATCCTGGAGCATCGTCTAAAGCCAAATATGCAAGGGTATCGTGTTCCCACATAATGGCATCTCCAACTTTACTGCGCATTATATTTGTTTTTACTCCATAAGTTAATCCCTCAATTTTTTTAGAGTATACGGTATAGCCCATATTAATTCGGGCTCTTTTACTGGTTACTTTTTGCACAAATCCTTCATCGTGAAATAGATTTGTACCTAAAACAAAATCTTTATTGTCTTTTTTATGCGAATGAAAATAGGATATGTTTGTAGCCGAATTGTATTGTCCTTTGTACCAATGTATGGCATCTCTTTTTGGTTTGCCGTATGCTGTATGCGTAATACTAAGTTTATTTACAGGTTTTGATGTAGGATAGCTGGTTCTAATATTTATGGATCCATTTAATGCCGAAGAACCAAAAAGTACTGAGGAAGCACCTTTAATAATTTCTATTTGAGAGATGTTTTCCATGGGGATCAATTGCCATTCTGCAGCTCCTTGGTCTCCGTTCATTAACGGCATACCATCTACCATAACCATAACTCTTGATCCTGCACCATAACTCCAACCACTTCCACTTCTTATATTGGCTTGGCCGTCTACAATATGAACTGCGGGTGCTTGGTTAATTGTTTTGTCGATTGATGTTGCTGTTTTGTTCTCTATCAATTTTGGTTTTATAACATCCATGGAAACGGTAACCTCCTCAATTCGCTGTTCAAATTTACCAGCCGATACTACCACAGTACCCAATACTTCTGAGGCTTCTTTTAGTGTTACGTTTAATAGAATTTGTTTAGATTCGGTACTGCAAACTTCTTCAATTTTTTCTTTGTAACCGATGTATTGAAAGCGTAACTCGGTACATCCATTGGGTATTTCTATTGAATAATTCCCTTCATAATCCGAGCTAGCTCCTAATCCATTAATTGCTGGTGCAGAAATATTGACTCCTATTAGTTCTTCTTTTTCCAAATTACGAATCGTACCCGTTACTATATTTTGTGAATAAACATGGCCTATACCTATGAGAAAAGAGATGAGTAGTACGTATGTTTTCATTCTATTTGGGGATTAGAATTTAGAGGTAATTTTTACAGAGAATGTTCTTGGAGCACCTAGCGAACCAGGTCTTATTTGGTACTCTCTATTTCCAGCATTTTCAACCAAGCATTGGATGCTAAAATCTTTGTTAAAGTTGTACAAGAGTCTTACATCTGCAATAAAATCGCCTGAATTGAGTCTTTCTCTTGATTGTTTAATACCCATGTCAAATATATTTGCATCAGCTAGGGTAAATATATCGATTACTTCTGAATTAAAGGCGCCGCTTTCAAACAACTGGTCTATGTTTTCCATAAAGGAGTTGTAATGCAAGTGCGAACCAATAGTCCATTTTCCGCGTGTTATAGCTAGGTCTAGCTTTGCCATGTGTCGGTATCGGTATTTTAAAGTTTCACTCTCTGGGTTAGATGAAGTTGAATTGTAAGATAGTAAACTTTGAGCTGCTGCGATTTGTTCAATTACCGTTACAGGTATTAAGGAGGTATCTATTGCGCCATTACTAACAAAACTTTCAACCAATGCATCTAAGCGGTCGTTGTACGATCCATAAACGTCATTAGGTTTTAGTGCTACAGGAACCATGTAGGTATAACTCATTCGAGTGTAAATGTCCCATTCCCCAACGCTACCTTCTGCGAGAACAGATAGATCCAATCCGGTTATCTTTGTTTGTCCAACATTAATGGGCTTAAATCCTATCCCCAGCGGATTGAGTCTAGTAGAGTCTCCCCACAAGCCATAACTGTACTCTACCATGTCGTTGTAAATCATTTTAAACACAGCTACATCAAAATAAGATTTAAATGAATCGTTTGGCGCCCATTTGTATTTGTAACCTATTTCTGCAGTATATCCAGTTTCTGCTTTTAATTCTGGGTTTGAGTAAATCGATATTTGTCCGGCATCTCGGTATAAAAACAATTCGTACATAGATGGAAATCTATAGCCTTGCCCAATAGAAGCTCTAAAGAAATGACGATCGTTTACTTGGTAATTTACACCGCCTCTAAATATTGGTTTTCCTTCTGTTCTGTTTCGCATGTTGTAGGCTTCATATCGAGTACCAAGGCTGTATAATAGGGGGCCTTTTGTGTGGTCTAGTTGAGAAAAAAGAGCATAGTTGACGCCATTTTGTTTACTTTCAAAAAAATTAGATAAGCCAACAAAATGGTTCATAGTAAAACCCGATGTTAAGGTATTTTTTTCAAAGTATTTTTGAAATAAATATTCAGAATACAGTGCAATGTAATTGTTTAATTTTTCAGTCCCATCAGGATTGAAATTGGTTTGTAGCAAACGTGCCTGAAAGTCGTGTTTTGTGTTGTTTCGAGTATTTAAGTAAGATGCTTTCGGGTTTATGTTTAATTGAGCGCTTTTAAATAGTGAGTAATTTTTTCCGCTAAAAGGAGAGTAGCCTAAGGAATCATTCAAATAAAGAAAACCATCAGTTTCATTAAACCTCAAATAAGAGGTATTTAAACCATATTCTAACCCTTTAATTCTTTTAGAAATAAAATGGGTGTTTAAATATAAGCGAACTCTGTCGTTGCCTAAGTGATGGATTTTTTGAGTCGTATCTGTTTCTGAAATCAGTGTATCAATAAGTCCCTGATATCCTTCGCTTTTATGGG
>NYWQ01000097.1 GCA_002685115.1 Flavobacteriales bacterium
ACAGGAATTGTTCGTGATAAGCAAGGACGTAAAATGTCCAAATCCTTAGGAAACTCTCCTGATCCAATTGATTTAATGAAACTTTACGGAGCTGATGGTGTTCGTGTGGGAATGTTATTCTGCTCTCCAGCTGGTAATGATTTACCATTTGATGAAGGTTTGTGCGAACAAGGACGGAATTTTTCTAATAAAATATGGAATGCTTTCCGCTTAGTAAAAGGGTGGGAGGTAGCAGCGATTGAACAACCAGACTCGAGTAAAATTGCGATTGAATGGTTTGACTCTAAATTAAGCAAAACCATTACTTCAATAAATGAAAATTACGACAAGTTTCGTATTTCTGAAGTTTTAATGAGTGTCTATAAATTGGTTTGGGACGATTTCTGTTCTTCTTATTTAGAAATGATTAAACCAGCTTACCAAAAACCAATTGATAAAACCACCTTAGCTACAACGCTTGCTTATTTTGAAGAGTTATTAAAGTTGTTACATCCATTTATGCCTTTCATTTCTGAAGAAATTTGGTCTTTACTTGCTGACAGAGATGTGAAGAATCGTTTGATTGTTACCCCATGGCCATTAGCGAATAAGGTTGACACGATTCTTTTAGCTAATGAAGCTATCGCTGCTGAAGTAATTTCTGGCATTAGAACCATTCGTAACGAAAAAAACATTGCGAACAAAGATCAGGTTGCGCTTTTTGTAAAACTAAATGAGGATACCGACAAGTCTTTTGATTCGGTGATTACCAAACTTGGAAATTTAAGTTCGCTTACTTACGTTGATCTAAAAGTTGACGGTGCTTTGTCTTTTAGAGTTAAATCTAATGAATATTACATCCCTTTAGCTGGAGCAGTAAACATAAAAGAAGAAATAGCTACCTTAAAGCAGGAGCTTAAGTACACCCAAGGTTTCTTAAATTCTGTAATGAAAAAGCTGAGCAATGAAAGGTTTGTGAGCAACGCACCCGAGCAAGTGATTGATATCGAACGAAAAAAGCAGGCTGACGCTGAAGCAAAAATAAAAGCGATAGAAGAGCAAATATCTGCAATTCAGTAAATTAGTTCATTAAAAAAAGCCTCTTAATTTTAAGAGGCTTTTTTTTAAGAATAACTTATTTTAAACGGAAGTAGTGCTAGAATCAAGCATCCATTTCCCATGTAGTTTCATGGTTTGCTGTATGACATCTCTCACACATCCTTCGCCACCTTTTTTGTGAGAAATATAATCAGATATGTGTTTTATTTCTTGAACGGCATTGTCTGGACAAGCTGCTAACCCAATTTCTTGCATCACTTCGTAATCCGGTAAATCATCGCCCATGTAAAGTATGTGTTCAGCCTTTAAATCATATATATGCATAAGTTCCTTTAGAGCACTTACTTTGTCATGACAACCTAAATAAACATCGTGCACACCAAGTTTGGTCATTCGTGTTTTTACAGCAGCAGAACTACCTCCAGAAATAACAGCTACAACATAGCCTTTTTTAACGGCTAATTGAAGTGCATAGCCATCTCTTGTATTCATAGTCCTTACTTGTTCACCATTCGGCATTAGCGTAACGCAACCGTCCGTTAATACACCATCACAATCAAAAATAAATGCTTTAATTTCTTTTAATTTTGTTTTATAATTCATCGTTGTTTTTGGCTTTTATGGTTTCTGTTAGAATTTGATAAACATCAAAGTGTTTTCCTTTCTCTAGGTAATCCAAATGTGTTTTTAAAGTAGATTTATCTTTTCTAACGGCAGGGCCTGTTTGAACTTTACTTGGTGAATGATTTTTGATTTTAGAAGCTGTTTCTTTAATCAAAGGCTTTAAAATATCCAAGGGTATATTTTCCTTTTGTAAAATATCGTCTGCCATCATATACATTAAATTGCTGAAATTACAAGCAAATACAGCTGCTACATGTAATACCTTTCGTTGGTGTGAATTTATATTGTAAACCAATGGGCTAAGAAGTGTAGCCAATCGCATTAGAGTATTGTAATCTTCACTTTTTGCTGCTTCTATACAAAAAGGGATGGTTTTAAAATGAAGTCTCTTTTCTTTTGAAAATGTTTGAAGTGGGTAGAAAACACCAATTCTATCGTGTTTTATGCACGATTGATTTATGGCACCTGAGGTATGTACAACTAATTTGTTATTCAGTTTTAATTCTTTTGAAACCTTCTCGATCGCTGCATCTTTTACTGCCAAAATATAAAGATCAGCTTCCGTATAGATCTCGTCAAAGCGTGTGGTAAAATCACATTTTAATCTTCTAGATAAAACAATTGCAGGCTCCACAGAACGATTGTAAACCTGTACTATTTCTTGGTCATTTTTCTGAAGCTCTTTCCCTAAATGCCAGGCTACATTTCCTGCTCCAATAAGAACTATTTTTAGTTTTAGGCCACTCAAGATTCTAGTGTTTTCTTATTTTTAAACAACTGTATCATTGCTATAAAAGTTCCTATAGCCATCAATATCATTCCAATCCATAATACATTAATGTAAGGAAAAATAATTGCCTTCATCACAATAAATGGCTTTTCATTGTCTATGTGTTCGTAGGCTTTTATTTGAATGCTTCCTGCTTCAGGATTTACCTGGTCAAACACAAACTTGTATTTTAACCCTTTATCATCTATAAAACCCGGAAACGACTGTGCCGCATTATTCTTAACAGCATAAATAGATTGTGTTGCGCTAAATTCACCTTGCATATTTTGCATTCTTAATTTTGCAATCAACATAACATCCAGTGCATTTTGACTTTGTAAATCGGTATTAGCGTTTACCATCAAACTGTCTAGGTACAAGAAGTGTTGATTGTAAATTACAGAGTCTCCTTGTTTTATATTAATCAAACTCTCGTGATGGTATGGGTTACTTTCATCATGAACATCTGTGTCGGCGTAGGTTAGGTGAGTGTAAACATCGTATAAAGCAAAGTGTTTAGTAGCAGGTTCTGCTACATTACCCATAATTTCGTTTAATTGAATAAATGGGTTTAGCGTAAATTCATAGGTAAATCCACCTTCTTCTTTTAAACTGAAATACTCTACTTCATACGTTTTGTTAATTCCCAGTAAAGTATCCGATTTATAATGGACGTAATAATTCCCCATTAGAGTTGTATCTCCTTTTTCAAGTAGTACATTTTCATTACTCGGAAAATCTTTTGCAATAAATCCTTTATTACTAGATATGATGTTTTTATTTGCATTACTCAATAAAGCTCCCATTATTACAAGCGCAAATCCTATATGTGCTACAGATGCTCCAGAATGTTCCCATGTACCTTTTAAAATTTTTCGCCAATACTCAAAGTTTGACAGTGTGGCAAAAACGGTAGCCCACAATAAAGAGAAGTACAAAATGTGCCACATATTTACAGTGTATGCTATGAATAAAGAGAGTACTGCTGAAAGCAACAAACTAAAGCTAATTTGTTTGAAAAACTTTTTGAAATTTGTTTTTGTGTAAGACAAGTATTGGGTAACAGCCATTAAGATTACTATAAGTAATGCCAAAGGTGTTTGCCATGAGTTGTACAATGCTATAGCATCTAAAGGTGGCGCCATTTGTGTGCCAAAAACTTTGTTAATTACGGGTAATGATGTAAACCATGTAATTTGAAATGCCGAGATAAACAAAACCATTGAGGCAATAAATAGCCAAAATTCTCTTGAACTTACTTTATCATCCTTATGATCTTTGGGTAAGTTTTTATAACGTACAACAAACAAAACGATCGTTGTAAAAGTGAATGTTAGTAAATACACCAATAGTTGACTGGCAAGGCCGCCAGCAAAGGCATGCACAGAGGTGTCGCCCAGTATACCACTCCGAGTTAAATAGGTAGAGTAAATGATTAAAATAAAAGCCAACAATGTCATCGCCATTGTTGTGGGTAAAGCAACTTTTTTATTTTTGTATACAAGCATTAAATGAGCAGCTGCAACCAAAATTATCCATGGAACTAACGATGAGTTTTCAACCGGATCCCAAGCCCAAAACCCTCCAAAAGAAAGCGCTTCATAAGCCCAAGCACCACCCATAAGAATCCCCGTACCCAATACCATAATTGCTGCATAAGTCCAAGGCAACGCTTGTTTGATCCATTTTGTGTAATTCTTTTTCCATAATGCAGCAATAACATAAGTAAATGGAATCATGGTTAGAGAGAATCCTAAAAACAATACTGGAGGATGAATAACCATCCAATAATTTTGCAAAAGAGGATTCAAGCCTCTACCATCTATAAATTGAGGGACTACTTGGAGGTAGTTTGCCATTTCAGTCCAAGGCAACCCTATATTTTCTTCTAGGTTTCTAATTAAGTCAAATGGACTACTTCCGATTTTTAAACCAAATACATAGATGCCAAGGATCATTGAAACCAGAAATACTTGTATGATCGATACAATTGTGAGAATGCTAGATTCCCATGATTTCGCACTCTTTATTAATAAAACTCCGAGTATAATATTCCAAAATATCCACAACAGAAAACTTCCTTCTTGCCCTTCCCAAAAACAAGAAATCATATAATGAGTAGGCAATTCTAGAGAAGAGTGTTGCCACACGTATTGGTATTCAAAGTAATGGTTGTAGATCATTACGAACATACAGGAAATTACACCAATAATAGCTGTACCATGCATATAGAAGGAACCTCTTGCTACTGGCAACCAAATTCTTTTTAAAGTTTCGTTGCATGAACTTTTGTAAAAAGAATAGGCCGCAAGAAAAGCGGCTGCAAATGCAACGCTTGTAAAAGCATTTCCTAAATGACCAATAAGTGTATGTTCCCCAATAAATTCCATAATTAGTAGGTAAGGCTTGTTAATGTGTCTTGGTTGATGTGTTGTTGTTCATTGTATTTTGATGGACATTTCATCAGTATGGTTCGTGCAACAAATCCCGAATCTGTAGCGAAGCCGGTCATGGTTATTTTTTCTGAGCGCTCAAAGTCTTGTGGCTTCGAGTCGTGGTAATATATTTTCCGCTCGTTGTTTAAAGAATCTACCGCAAAAAATGTAAGTAAATTCAGTTTTGGTTCAAACCGAATGTCTTTTTCTTTATTGAGCGATCCGATAACCGTAAATTCTTTCCCCATTTGTTTTTCCGAATCTGCAAAGGTAATGTAAGTGCTTGCGTTAAAAGTAAGAGACATAATTACGCCAATAATTAGGGCAACTAAAACGATTAGAACAATTTCAGTTTTCTTCATACTACTCTTCTAGTTTTTGAACTTTTTTATCAATTCGAATTAGATAAATCATTAGTCCAATAAAAATTGTAGCTAAAACGGCAACTACCACATATATTTTACCATTGGAGCGCATTACATCTGCCATTTCAATAACATTATTTTGCTGAGCTATTCCTTGAGTCGTAAATACGATACTTAAGAGTAGTGTAATTAGGTACTTCATTGTGTTAGTTATTTTCTTTGTTAAAATCTAAAACTTTTATACGATAGCTTATTTCTGCAATCCAAGTGCCTATTAAAATCCACCCGATAACAGCAGGATAAAACACCATACGCATACTGCTGTCTAAATCGTAATTACTGAATCCAGGATTTCCTCCATTACCAGGGTGTAAGCTATCTGTCATTCTTGGAAGAATTCCAATAAAAACAATCATCATGACGAAAGCCAGTATATTGTATACAGCACTTACTCTGGCTTTACTTTCTTCGTTGTCGATACTGTTTCTTAAAATAAAATAGGCTAAATATATGAGCATTGTAACTGCTGCGCCATTAAGTTTTGGGTCGTTTACCCAAAAGGCACCCCATGTAAATTGAGCCCATACCATACCTGTAGTTAAACCCAAAGTAGCGATAAACAAACCTGTAGAGGCATATGTTTCTGCTTTTAAGTCGAAACGTTTCTCAAATCCACTTAAAAAGCGGAGGCTATTTGTCATGGAGAGCAACATTAAAAATATCATACTAAACCACATGGTAACATGGAAGTATAAATTTCGTACAGTTTCGTTTAAAATGTCAAGTTTGGGAACAGGAAATAATAAGCCCGTAATTATAGAATACAGAACAAGAATTATCCCAAGGGTTTTCCACCATTTCATCTTCATACAATTAGCTTTTTTTAGTCTCTCCAAAGGTATGGAAATAATAGGTAGGAGAGTAGCGCACTCGCAATATTTATAAGTGCTAAAAATAAGAGTTGGTTAAAAGGAAAATAGTCTAAATTACTAACTAAACATAGTTTAGATGTTTTGATTAAATTGAGTAATAAAGGGAACAGTAGCGGTATGCTTAAAACAGCCATTAAACCCGAACTATTGTTTGTTTTGGCCGCTATAGCCGAAACCAAAGTAAGTATAGACGCCAGAGCAGAACTGCCTAAAGTAACACATAAAACAAAAGACAATTGCGCATGGATAGGATTTCCCAAAAAAAGACTGTAGAGCCCAAAACTCGAAAGAGAAAGAAGTATTAGTAATGCACTGTTGTAAATTGTTTTCGAAAGTATAATTGCCCTTGGTTTTGCTAAGATGTAAAAAAACAATGCTTGTTGGTTGAGTTCTCTTTTAAAACTTTGTAGGCTCGCATTCATTGCAGCAAACAAAACGATTATCCAAAATAGAGCGACCCAAGAATCATCGCTTATAATACCCTCAAAGCTAAGGTAGGCAACGTAGCTTGTACTTAACACATAGAGGAGCATACTGTATAAAGCATAGCGTTCTCGCCAATTTAATCTAATGTCTTTTACGACTAAGTTTTTTACTTGTTCAATCATCTCTGCAAAGATACAGATTCCCAAATTAAATAGTCTAATATCATTTTTTAAATCAAAGTTGCTTATTTGAAACGAAATACTGTTTTAAATGTTCTAAACACTCGTTAGTCGTCAACCAAAACATCAACGCATCAAATCGATATATTCAATTATCTTAAAATAAACACGATTTGTTTTTATTAGTATCGTTTTAATTCAATATTGTTTAGTTTTGCAAAAAAGATATTACATGAAAGTATTTTGTTTTATAGCAGTTACCCTGACATCATTTTTAGTAGTTGCTCAAGAGTCATACACAAAAAAGGAAGCACCTACTTTTACTGTTTCTGGAGCTGTTTTAGATTTTGATGATCAAAATGGTTTGCCTTTTGCTGCTTTAAGTTTTTTAAACGCAGAAGATAAATCTTTAGTTACGGGAGGTATTTGTGACAATCTTGGTAATTTTAGTATTGAAAATGTTAAAGGATCAACCTACACGCTTCTAATAGAATACATTGGATACGAGCCTACGTTAATTAATGATGTAAAGGTTCGTCGTCCGAAAAACAGTCAGATGGATCGATCTAAATCTGCAAATATAACAGTAGATATTGGTGCTTTTAAAATCAAGAAATCGATCAATCAACTCGATGAAGTGGAGCTTGTAGAAGAAAAAGCTATGATTGTTCAGGAAATCGATCGGAAGATTTTTAATGTAGGGCAAGACATTACCAATACCGGAGGATCTGCTATTGAGTTAATGGAGAAATTACCTTCTGTAGAAGTAGATATAGACGGTAATATTAGTCTTAGAGGTTCCAATCAAGTTCGCTTATTTGTAGATGGTAAACCTTCTATGTTAACCTCATCAGAATTGTTAGAAACCCTTCCTTCTTCTATGATAGAATCTATTGAGTTGATTACCAATCCGTCTGCTAAATACAGTCCAGAGGGTATGGCAGGAATTATTAACGTGGTACTTAAGAAAAACAATAAGGCAGGTTTTAATGGCACAGTAACTGCGACTGTTGGTTATCCAACCAGAAATAATTTTACAACACTTTTAAATAGAAGAACAAAAAAGGTGAACATTTTTGGTTCGTATGGGTACATGGATCGTTCTTCTTGGTTTAAATCTGAAAGTGAAAGTTTTAATTATACAGACTCAACGACAACCAATTACTTAGTCCAAGAAAAATCGGGCATACAAGAACGAAATTCTCATACTTTTAAAGGGGGTATTGACTTTACTCCCAACGAAAGTAGTTCTTTCAATCTTCAGGGTAATTTTAGCCCTTCTACCAGATCAAAAATGGATACGATCAATTATTCAGAAATTATCTCAAATGT
>NYWQ01000098.1 GCA_002685115.1 Flavobacteriales bacterium
ATCCGTATACATCGTAGGTACAAGAATTGTCGTCTAGGTTAGCATTGGAGTTGAAGTTGTTTGCGTCTGCATCTGTACATCCCGCTATTTCAGCTGTATCGTTGCAATATTCTACAGCTTCAAAATGGTCTACATAATAGATGTCATTCACTAGAAAGCTTTTACTAGGGTAAGCTGTTAATTTATATGAAGTTCCTTGCTCGTTTGTAAATAATAGAAGTAAATCTTGATTATTAATCAGTCCGTCTTGCTCATCTGTTGTAGCGTCGTCACCCATGATTGGGAATACCGTTTCTTGTCCGGTAATTAAACTTGATCCTGCACAAATAAGTTCTCCTTCATTGTTCGTGTAAAAAGCTCCTAAATGACCATTCCCTAAATTAGCGATTGAGGAAATAGCGGGAGATGCGAGTGCACAAGTCATGTTGGTACCCGTGTTGATGTAATCGAAGTTTAAGGTTTCACAATCGTCTTGATCATCATCTTCGTCTTCATCACATATACCATCATTGTCCGCGTCGTTGAGGCAATTTCCGTTACAATCGTAATTAAGTTCGCTCTGAAGGCAAGAGTCATCTGCATCGGTTGCATCGCTGTTGAAATTGCAGGCTTCGTTGTCCATGCAGCCTTCTATTTCATCTTCGTCACAAATACCATCTTGGTCTTGATCATTTACACAATTTCCGTTACAATCATAAGGAGTTGATGTGAGCGATAAACTGTGTTCTTGAAGCTGTGCGCTGTAAGAATTATTGTCCTCTAGTAAAGCAACTAGATCACTTCCGATAGCTCCATTCATTGCGTAAACAGGAATGTGAATTTCAGCTGCGTAATCACCTGAGGCCATAGCTAAGTTTCCGTAACTGTTGTTGTAAATAACAACTGCAGAAGCTCCTGCATTCTGTGCGTTCAGTGCTTTCTGACTAAATTGGCATTCCCCCCTTTTTATAAGAGCAATAGCTCCGTTAAAATCAAGTTCTAAAGTATGACAACCCAAATCATTCGACTCGTTAATTACGACTAAAGAGCTGTTGTTTATGTTTGCTAGGTCTCCTCCCCAATCCGCTGGAGTTACTGCAAAATCTTGGGCTACTGGAGTATTGACATACAAACATGAGCCATCATCTGTCACAGCTTCTGGGTTGTAGTTACAAGAACCAGTATCGGTACAGCCAGTAATGTCGTAAGTACAAGAGTTGTCTTCTAGGTTAGCATTGGTATTGTAATTATTTGCATCTGCATCCATACAGCCGGGTATTTCAGCTGTGTCGTTGCAGTATTCTTCAGCTTCAAAATGATCTACGTAATAGATGTCATTCATTAAAAACATTTTACTCGGATAGGGTGTTAGTTTGTATATTGTTCCTTCTTCGTTTGTAAATATTAAAAGTAATTCTTGATTAATCGTTAATCCATCTTGTTCATCTGTTGTAGAATCATCACCCATAATAGGAAAAACCGTTTCTTGTCCTGTTATTAAAGTTGATCCTGCACATATTAATTCCCCCTGGTTGTTCGCGTAAAAAGCACCTAAATTTCCATTTCCTAAATTAATAATAGATGAAATAGAGGAGTGTGCGAGTGCACAAGTCATGTTGGTACCCGTGTTAATGTAATTGTAGTCTAAAGTTTCACAAGAATTATCTTCCTGATCATCTCCACAATCAAGTTCATTAACTTCAAGCTCGGTAACTATAATTATAGCATTCAGTTGATAGGTGTCTGTTGGATGCATTTCCATTGAATGCATTGTTCCGTCAGTTGATTGAAAAAACCAGAAAATAGTTTCTCCTGTTACAAACCCATCTTTTTCTGGTGTAGTAGCATCGTCTGCCATTACAGATAATTGGGTTTGAAGTCCATGAAAGCCCGCCGAAGCTGCACAATGGTATTCTCCCTCGTTGTCCATGTAGAACGCTCCGATAGTTCCATCAGATAGAATACTTGATGAAGCACTTGGGGTTAAGAAAAAGGTCATGTTTGACCCTGTGTTTGGATAGTCAAAATTTAAATCGCATTCAGATGCAAAAGAATTGAATGCAAGTAATAGTCCTAAAAAAAATGGAGAAAATTTCATTTATTGGGCAGTTATAATTTGTATTCCAATTACCTAACAAAAATTATACCCAAATTTTAATATAAAAACGATCTTTATTAAACTTCCGATATGCAAATGCATTATTTTTAGTTACTTGCTAGTAATTATAGGGTTTTAGTGGCTTTATTTTGGCAATTGATTTGGTCATGTTTTTTGTATATAAATATTGTATCCTAATTTTTTTAATTCAAAGCCTGTATTTCTTTGTTCGGAATTCTAAGTTGTTACCGAATTTATTATACGAATAAATTTTCGATGTCTTTAAAGGTGAATCCTATTTTCAAATATTATTTATTGTTTTTCGATACATATTTACCGATTAAAATTTTTTGGTATGAATTTTGTATAATTGTCATTGATTTTAACTATTCAAAATGAAGATTACAAATGAAAAAAGTTTTTTTAAGCACGCTATTTTTAATTTCAATTCTAAAGATACATGCACAATGTGAAGCTGATCACACTGTATTACTTAATGATTTCAATTTTGTGCCTTCTGAATTGGTTATCTTACCTGGTGAGTCGGTTGCATTCATTAATATCCAAGGAAATCACGACTTAAATGGTGGTATCAATTCTGTTACAGGTGAATCTTTCGAAAATCCAGTTGAATTTAATTTAGAGCCAACTATTGGGAGTGCAGAGGGGGTTTGTATGGATACCCTTGTATTTGATGTTCCTGGAGTTTACAATTTTGACAGCAGTGTTAATTTTGATGCTCAAAGTGGAATGAGTTTTACGCTTACAGTGGACGCTTTTGATTTAAATGATTTGTTAAATTCAATGGAGAATGTATTTGAATCTACATATGCTTTTCAAGCCTTTACACCAGATTACCTGACGAGTGCGGGTCCATGGACACTTTTTGTTCCAAATGAGGCTGCGATTGATGACATACAAGCGTACATGAGTTTGGGTCAGTTCGATATGTTGAGTATTCCAGATTTTCCTGAAATTATGCAGTATCATATTGCTCCAGGTCTTTTTATGGCAGAAGATTTAGCTGATGGAATGTCTTTAACTTCTGCACAAGGGCAAAGTTTAGATATTACAGAAGTAGGGGGTAGTTTTTACGTAGAAGACGCCCAAATTGTAAGTACAAATTTCACCGCATTTAATGGTGTTGTTCACGTAATTGATCGGTGTCTTGCGCCAGACAGTTTGCCAGGAGCGAATGTTATGAAGGTTATTGAGGAGAGTCCTGATCATCAAATTTTTGAGGAGGCTATCATTGCCGCAAATTTAAACGACGATCTTTCTTTTCAAGCAACTATTGACGACACCTATGATGGCCCAGGTCCTTGGACGGTTTTTGCACCAACAGACAATGCATTCGAAGTTTTTGCAGCCAGTTTAAATATGACCGTTGATGAATTTATAGACTCTCAATATTTGTACGAGATTGTAACGCAACACATTGTTAATGGATGTGTCGATAATTTTAACTCACCAAATGAAATTGACGACGACTGTAACGATGGCTTGAGTGACGCCATTACCACATCTTCCATTTCTGCTGGAGCAGTTGCTACAAACCTCGATGGAAATCCGCTTCAATTTATCGTATTGGACAATGGAACTATTTCTGTTATAGGTCTTAACAATACAGTTAACATTACAGTAACAGACATATTAACTTACAACGGTGTGGTACATGTTGTTGATGCAGTTTTATCAACTGAAATAGCTCCTTTAGAGGGTACTTGTGGATCTTGGACATTAGAGCTTCAATCCAACTCAAACGGCTGGGAAGGGTCTTTTTTATATCTAGAAGTGAACGGTGTTATAATTGATGATATAATCTTGTTGTCAGGAAACAATACTACCTATGATTTTGCAGTTAATGCTGGTGATGTAGTGAATGTTTACTATGTTTATGAAGGTGGTGATTATCAATCATACGCTTTGTTTGATGGCGAAAATCAATTAGTGGTTCAGACTTCAGGAACTGAAACTAATCTTCCTTCAAGTTTTTATGGTATTACTGCTTGTAAAGAGCCCAATACTTCCGAAACCATTTGTGGAGATATAACGCTAGCGCAGTACAATGATTCCGGTAATGGGTGGCCTTCAAGTTCTTTAGATGTTTACAGAAATGGCACACTCGATTATACTGTTGCTATGCCAATTGGTTATGGTCCTCAAATCACAACAATTAGTGCCAATTTCAACGATTCTTTTGATTTTATAGTCAATAGTACAAATCTATTTAATCCAGAAGAGCTGGGTTACCGAGTTTACGACTCTGAAGGTGCATTAATCGTTGATCAAAACAGTTTTGTTGTAGCACCTCAAAATGCAACAAATATTGTTTTTTGTGAGTCTGAACAGGGTTTTGATATTTCAGAAACTAAAGGTCGAGAAGCTCGCTTAATTAAAATGGTTAATATTTTAGGAAGAGAACAAAAAGAGCACAAGAAAGGATCCGTTCTATTTTACATCTATGATAATGGCAATGTAGATAAGAAGGTTATACACTAAACTTCTTCAAATCCTTCAAAAAGCGGTTCGAACGAGAACCTATAAGTGGAGCCATACAGGCCAGGTTATTTTGAAAAATAACTTGGCCGTTTTTTATGATGCTACATACTGTAAATAAGAAAAAATTAATGTAAAATTTAACGAACACATATTTTGAACCCTCAAAATGTGACTTTCGTCTACTTTTTAATGATGTATATTTGGTTTAAAGCAGCTAAAGAATAATAGATTTTGGGTAGCTGTGGTTATTAAACATAGCAAGAACATTTAATTCAAATTAAATAAACTATAATTGTTGTATTAATTCGACAGAGACTCTAAGGGTTCTATATAGCGAATTTAGATGATTACCATGTGAGATGAGTAGATTCTGTAATACACTCAAAAAAAATTAAATTGATGCAAAAAATAATTAAAAGCATAATCGTTTTTTTATTCCTTTTTTCAGTAGCAAAAGCAAGGAGTCATTCATCATACGACCATCACAAAGTTGTTTTGTACGCAGATATAGCAACTTTTGGTATTTGGAGCTCTACCCTTGTAAATGTTGAAGTTCTTCTAGCAAGTTCTCACTCAGATAATCTTCGATTGTATGCGAAGGCTGCCACCGGTAGTGTTTCCTTTATACCATTTCTATCATCAAACCAATCTGTAGATGAAATAAAAACTAAAGTTGGTGCACTTACGCTTCTGACGGGGCAAGGTAATCATCATTTCGACGCAAGTGGTGGGGTTTTTAAAGGAAGAACTTCTATTTTACCATTCTTAGACTTAGGTTACCGTTATCAAAGACCTGAAGGGGGATTTGTATTTAGAGGAAAAGCTGGGGCATTAGGTATAGGAATAGGGATAGGTTGTTCTTTTTAACTTTTTTAGCTTCAAATCCCTCGAATTTTCATTCCCTAAACTTCTTTAGATCTTTCCAAAAGCGGTTCGAACGAGAACCTACAAGGGGAGCCTTATAGGTCAG
>NYWQ01000099.1 GCA_002685115.1 Flavobacteriales bacterium
CTATACAACCACAAAGTATATGCGGAAAATATTAAAATAGCACCAAGTAATACAGATCTAATATTATATGCTAGATAAATTCCAATTCCAAGACCAGATACAGTAACAAGCAAATGAAGTATTAGCGCTTTTCTTCGTTTTATTTTTCGGCCAATGAGTACCTCTTTATTTCTGGCATCTACCTTAATATCAAAATAATCATTTATAACATAACCTCCGGCTGCAATTAATACAATACTGTAAACTAGTAGTGCAAAATATAGATCGCTTAAAACAGCACTTTTACCATATACCGGTATTACTAAACTGTACCGAATTAGGTACTGTATTAGTGCCATTGCTACTAAATTGTGAAATCGAATTAGTTTTAAGTAATGCATTTTAATTTAATCTAGTATTTCTATTTATTAGGTTTGAATTACGCCTACGTTGTAAGCCTCTTTAATTGGTGCATTGTTGGCCATTTGTATACCCATAGAAATCACTTTTCTTGTTTCTAATGGATCTATAATGCTGTCTACCCACAACCGAGAAGCAGCATAGTAGGGGCTCATTTGTTTATTGTATCTATCGTTAATTGTTTTTAAAAGCTCGGCTTCTTTTTCGGGTGTAATCTCATCACCTTTAGATTTTAAGCTGGCTTTTTCTATTTGAAGTAAAACTTTAGCTGCTTGTGTTCCTCCCATAACAGCAATTTGTGCCGTAGGCCATGCAACAATTAATCTTGGGTCGTAAGCCTTACCACACATTGCGTAGTTTCCTGCCCCAAAAGAATTTCCTGTAATAACAGTAAATTTAGGAACTACAGAATTTGCCATGGCATTAACCAATTTTGCACCATCTTTTATTATGCCACCATGTTCAGAACGAGAGCCTACCATAAAGCCTGTTACGTCTTGTAAAAAGACCAATGGGATTTTTTTTTGATTACAGTTCATGATAAATCTAGCCGATTTGTCAGCTGAATCTGAGTATATAACGCCTCCAAACTGCATTTCACCTTTTTTAGATTTTACAACTTGTCTTTCATTTGCAACAATTCCAACTGCCCATCCTTCTATACGAGCGAAGCCGCAAATAATACTTTGCCCATATCCGGCCTTGTATTCATCAAAATCTGAATGGTCAACTAAACGAGAAATTATTTCTCGGACTTTATAGGGTTTGTCTCTTTTTTCGGGTAAAATACCATATATTTCTTTTGGATCCTCTTTTGGATCTTTACCCTCAATTCTGTTAAAACCGGCATTTTCTCCATCACCAATTTTCCCCATCATACTTCGGATTCTGTCTAAGCAATCCTGGTCGTTTTTTGCTTTATAGTCGGTTACTCCAGAGATCTCAGAATGCGTAGATGCACCTCCCAATGTTTCATTGTCTATATTTTCTCCTATGGCAGCTTTTACTAAGTACGACCCCGCAAGAAAAATAGAGCCTGTTTTGTCAACAATCAAAGAATCATCACTCATTATAGGGAGGTAAGCTCCTCCAGCAACACATGAGCCCATAATAGCTGATATTTGAGTGATGCCCATGGATGACATTCGTGCATTATTTCTGAATATTCTACCAAAATGTTCTTTGTCAGGAAAAATTTCATCTTGAAGAGGTAAAAATACACCAGCACTGTCTACCAAATAGATAATAGGTAGTTTGTTTTCCATGGCAATTTCTTGAGCTCTTAGGTTCTTTTTTGCTGAAATTGGAAACCATGCGCCAGCTTTTACTGTGGCATCGTTGGCCACAATGATGCACTGTTTTGAGGATACATATCCTATTCCCATAACCACGCCTCCAGCAGGGCATCCTCCGTACTCTTTGTACATGTCGTTGCCCACAAATGCACCTATTTCAATAAAATTGGATTCTTGATCGATTAAGTAATCTATTCGTTCTCTTGCCGTAAGTTTTCCTTTGCTGTGTTCTTTTTCAATTTTCTTTTTCCCTCCTCCGAGTCTTATTTCAGAAAGTCTTCTATTCATTTCAGCAATCTTTAATTTGATTGCGTCTTCATTTTTGTTAAATTCAATATTCATTACATACAATTTTAAGTTGTAAATATAAGTGATTTTTCAAGTTTTAGACTAGTTGGATAAAATATTCAAGCATTTACTTTTTTAGTAATTTGATTTATAAGTCTTGTCTTTCTTCAAGTGAAATGTTACACTATAAATATACGAATTCGCAGAAATTACTTAATGTAATAAGTATATTTGCACCGAAAATAGCTCTTATATGCAAGTTGAAAATGATTCGGATAGCGCTCCTAGCTTAGATGAAATTGGTAAGTGTATTTGTGTACTTGAAAAATTAGTCGCAAATACAAATTTATTGGCTGATTTGAATGAGAAAGAGCGTATTGCTCTTATGAAAGCTGCGGGTTTATTGTCGCGTCCCTCCAGAGACGAGCAAACGAAGCGAAGAAAAGATGCAAGGAAAGCTTCAAAACGTAAAATGATTGAACGTGATAAGCATGCCCGTAATGAAACAGGTATTCGATCTGCTAGACAAGCGAGTGTGTTTGTTGCTCCTAAACTTTTATCCTTTCCAAGCGAATCATTAAATTCATCTAAAGTACTTGTATCCCCACGGAACTGCTATGTTTGTAAAACGATATTCACCAAGTTACATCATTTTTACGATACCATGTGTGTAGATTGTGGCGATTACAACTATGCAAAACGTTTTCAATCTGCGGATTTAACCGGTCAGGTAGCTGTCGTTACAGGTTCTCGTTTAAAAATTGGTTACCACATAACATTAATATTATTAAGAGCCGGTGCTACAGTAGTTGCCACAACTCGTTTTCCTGTTGATTCTTCTTTGCGTTTTTCCAAAGAGGAAGATTTTAGTCAATGGAGCCACCGTTTAAAAATACATGGTTTGGATTTACGACACATACCAAGTGTAGAAATCTTTTGTAATTTCATAGAAAAGCAATACGATCGTTTGGATATATTAATAAATAATGCAGCTCAAACTGTACGAAGACCCGCAGGATTTTACCGCCATTTAATGAGTAATGAAACTACTTCATTTGAGGATTTACCTAGGTATGCTCAAGTGCTTCTAAAAGACCATCATTACTGCTTAAACGAATTGGAAGCTATAAGTTCCTCATCAGAAGGAAAGAACAATACTTTACCTGTAGCTTGGCATGGTCCAAAACCCGGTATCGGCTTAAGTGCCTCGGCTCAACTTTCACAAATTCCTTACAGTTTTGACAACTCTATCAGACCTGCTGAAGTATTTCCCGAAGGAGCATTAGATGTAGATTTACAGCAAGTCGACCTTCGTAAGACCAATAGTTGGAGGTTGCGATTGGGTGAAATTGAAACTACTGAAATGATTGAAGTTCAATTAGTGAATTCAGTTGCTCCTTTTGTTCTTTGTAACAGATTGTCGTTAGTAATGCGCAAGGAAAATACGGGTATGAAGCACATTATAAATGTATCGGCTATGGAAGGTAAATTTCATAGGTTTAAGAAAGAAGATCGTCATCCTCATACCAATATGGCTAAAGCTGCATTAAATATGCTAACCCATACATCTGCTGCGAGTTTTGCAAAAGATGGTGTTTATATGAATGCTGTGGATACAGGTTGGGTAACAGATGAAGACCCTGTAAACCTATCCGAGAAGAAAGTTGAAGAGCATGATTTTCAACCTCCTTTGGACATCGTCGACGGAGCTGCTAGAGTATTAGATCCTTTAATTGACGGAATTAATTCAGGTAAACATTGGTGTGGTAAGTTCTTAAAAGATTACCATCCCATTGATTGGTAGTTTTTTTAGGTGTAAACTTTACAGAAAGGATTTCAATTCTTTGTTTAATTCATGAATGGGTAAGCCAACCACATTGTAGTAAGACCCTTCTATTTTTGAAATGCCTACTGCTCCAATCCATTCTTGAATTCCGTAGGAACCTGCTTTGTCGAAGGGTTTGTAGGTGTCGATATAATACTCTATTTCAGCACTACTTAGTGCTTTAAAGAACACCTTGGTTGAAGTAGAAAATGAAGTTGATTTGTTACTTGTTTTTATACAAACGCCCGTAATTACATCGTGACTTTTGTCGGATAAGAAACTCAGCATTTGGAATGCTTCATTTTTGTTTTTTGGTTTGCCAAGTATTTCACCCTCTTCTAAAACGATGGTGTCGGCAGTAATTATAAGCTGGTCTTTTCCCAGTTCAATAAATGAATTTGCTTTAAGATTAGCCAGGTATTCTGCTACCTCTTTTTTGTTAAGATCTTCTGAATACAACTCATCAACTTCTCTAGTTTCAACTGAGAACTCCAGGTCTAAAAGCTCTAAAAGCTCTTTTCTTCTTGGAGATTTTGAGGCAAGTATAATCTTTTTCATAAAAAGCTTAGTCGGCTATAACATCCAGGCAAGTACAGAACCTAAAGCAATGGCAATAAGTTTCTGAAAGTTGAATTTGTGTCCCTCAGAACTTTCAAATAATATAGTGGTTGAAATGTGTAAAAATATACCAACTACAATTGCCATAATTTCTTTATGGTAATAACTTAGCTCATGTATTAAATTCCCAGAGAGCGTACCTAGTGGAGCCATAAGGGCAAATATTCCAATTAGGGTAAATGATTTTAATTTTGAAAACCCAGCTTGTGAAAATAGACTCATTAATACAATTGTAACGGGAATTTTATGAAGTGCAATTCCTGTAAGTAACGAACCTTCAAATGAATTGTGGTTGTGCATACTAGGTTCATTTCCACCCAAAGGCATACCTTCTAAATAGGCATGAATAGCTAAGCTTATGAGCATGGAAATAGGTACTGTTTTATTACTTAAATGTCCATGCCCATGTTCTATACCTTTCGAGAAAAATTCGAGAATTATTTGTAAAATAAATCCAATTAATAAAAAGAGTCCAATTCTTTTCCCATCATTTATGTAAATTTCAGGAAGAAGGTGGAAAACGGAAATAGCAAATAAGTAAGTACCAGAAAAAGCCAATAATAATTTTATAGCACTGGCTTTCAGATCGGTTACTAACTGAACTAAAACTATTCCAATAACTACTGAAATAATTAAGACGAAATAAGTCATTTATTGCGGTTTTATTAGGGGTAAATATAATAAGAAAATGTGTCTTTTTAAATTTATTACTTCGGATCTTAGTTAGTGCTATTTATTTACTCTCATCACCAAAATCAATCTGTCAGAAGTTTTTTCCTCGAAGGAGTTTAAGTTATAGTCTCCAAATGTATTTATGATTTTAAGATCTGCTAACGCTGCCATTGTTTTGATATCGTGTAAATTAAATGCAGAGACTCTTTCTTGGAAATGATAGTTTTTGTCATTGTCTTTTAGATAAATGTCTTTGCGTATGTTTACCCCATCATAACTTCTTTTTAAGTTAAAAGTTATGCCCTCTAGCTGTTTAGATTCTTCTGCTATTAAATTTTTAATCACTTTACTAGCGTTCATAAAATCAAGTACAAATAGGCCATTTTCTGTAAGATTTAGAGTTACACCTTTTAAAACGTCTATGTTGTCGTCTTGGTTTTCGAAATAGCCAAAGCTAGTAAAGAGATTAAATACAAAGTCAAATTCATCTTTTTTGTAAACTTTACGCATGTCATGAACTTCAAAGTTTACGTTTGTAAGCTCCGTTTGTTTTGCCTTTACTATACTTTGTCTTGCTAGGTCAACACCAGTAGTTGTGAATCCTTTTTTTGCCAAGTGTATAGAATGTCTTCCTTTACCGCAGGCCAAATCTAGTATTTTTGCCTTGGGTTTAATTTCAAGGAATTCACATAAGCGATCTATAAAGCGTATCGCTTCCTGTTCATTTCTATTTTTATAGAGTGTATGATAATAGGAGGTGTTGAACCACTCCTCAAACCAATCTTTCGTCATTAAATTAGAAATTTATATAGGTTAAATAGTTTTACTATGGCTAATGTTATCATTACAATTAGAACATATCTAACCCATTTAGCAGCCGATTCATTTTCTAATGCATATTTTGTAGCCAACCATCCGCCAAAGCCTTGTCCAATGGCTAATGCTATTGCAGGTTTCCAGGCAACTTGGTCGTTGTAAATGTAAATGAGAAGTGCAGGTAAAAGTAAAATAACACAAATAATAATTTTTATGAAGTTAGCGTCTATTATACTGTATTTTGAGAGCAGTACTAGTGCAGCTAAAAATAAAATGCCCATGCCCATTTGTATAAAGCCTGCATACCATCCAATTCCAAAAAATAAAACAAAATTAAGTATGGATTTGTTGTTTTTACGAGCGGCAGTTTCTATGAGCCATCTTTTTGGTTTTAACAAAACGACGCCGAGCATAAACACCATTAAGTAGCCTATTACTTTTGTAAGCAGTTCGTCGGTTACTTGAGTTGCGTATGTGGCTCCGATAATACTTCCTAAAATTGTGGGAATCATTAGCCAAAGACTTTCCTGAAGTAGTGGTTTGAATTTTGAGGATTTTCTGAATGTAAATACACTGACCAAACATTGTACAAATGCCCCAACTCTGTTTGTTCCATTTGCCAACCCTGCTGGTATTCCGGTAACGAGTAATAAACTTAGTGTAAAAACAGATCCATTTCCAGCTAATGTATTAACAATACCGGCCATTAATCCGGCCAAAAGTAAAAGTGGGTAAAAATACCAAGCTAATTCCATGCTTTTTTAAATATCGTGTAAAGATGTTA
>NYWQ01000100.1 GCA_002685115.1 Flavobacteriales bacterium
AAGAAAAGAGAACGTATCGTTACTAAAAAAGTCGTAATTATGATAAGCAAACAAGCCCTTAAAGCCAATTAATACTGCTGTAATACTATTTTTTATAAAGTCTTTTAAATTAGTGGGTCTTCCTTTGAGTGCTTTTTTTCTAGTAGTTGGAATTACTCCTGATTTGTTTTTTTCCTCAAGATCATTAGAGATAAAGTAACTCCCTGCTAAAAATGCAAGGGCAATAAAAAAACCAAATGTTTTAAAAGGTAGTGGAATAAATATACCTGTAATGTATTCTATTAAATGACTAAGTGTAGGAAACATATTTTATTAATTTAAGATTGTTGCGAGTACAGATCCATCGTCGTCAATATCGTTTAATTTTACTTTTAATATTTGATTTCTAAATCCAGGATCGTAGGGAACTTTTACCTTAACGTAGTTTTCAGTAAAGCCTTGTATGTAGCCCATTTTATTTTCATGCTCAAAGAGAACGGTTCTATTAGATCCAATATTTTTTTCGTAGAACGCTCTTTTTTTCTTAGCCGATAGAATACGTAACATTTTACTGCGTTGGTGGCGAACTCCTTTATCTATAACCTGACTCATTTCAGCTGCCTGCGTATTGGGTCTTTCAGAATAGGTAAATACATGTAAATACGAAATATCGAGTTCGTTGAGTAAAGTATAGGTTTCTTGAAAATGTTCCTCTGTTTCTCCAGGGAATCCAACAATTACGTCAACGCCAATACAAGCATCTGGCATTTTATGTTTTATTCGTTTTACGCGTTCTTTATACAAACCAGTATGGTAACGTCGTTTCATCTTTTTCAATAATTCATCTGAACCCGACTGAAGAGGTATGTGAAAATGAGGTACGAAAACCGAGGAATTAGATACAAAGTCAATTGTTTCGTCTTTAAGTAAATTAGGTTCTATGGAGGAAATACGTAATCTCGATATACCTGCTACTTTATTCAATTCCTGAACCAATTCTAAAAAAGTATGTTCGTGTTTTTTATTTCCAAACTCACCTTTTCCATAATCTCCAATATTAACACCTGTAAGAACGATTTCTTTGATGTCTTTTTCGGAGATTTCTTTTGCGTTTGAAAGTACGTTTTCGAGTTTGTCTGATCGAGAGATGCCTCTAGCTAAGGGAATTGTGCAGTAGGTACACTTATAGTCACACCCGTCTTGTACTTTTAAAAAAGCACGAGTTCTGTCTCCAATAGAGTAGGCACCTTCAAAAAAATCAGCCTCAACAATTTCACACGAATGTACTTCTGTACCTTCTTGTTTACTAAGCTCGTTAAGGTAAGAGGACAACTTAAACTTTTCGGTAGCGCCAAGTACAAGGTCAACGCCTTCAAATTTTGCAATTTCGTTTGGCTTTAGTTGAGCAAAACAGCCGATAATAACCACAAAGGCATCTGGGTTTATTTTTAAAACTTGCCGAACCAAACGTTTGCATTCTTTATCTGCATTTTCGGTAACCGAACAGGTGTTTAATACATAAATGTCTGCATGCTCTTTAAAGGCTACCTTTTCGTATCCTTCTTCTTCGCACGATCGGGCAATGGTAGAGGTCTCCGAAAAATTCAGTTTACATCCTAAGGTGTGAAAAGCTACTTTCTTCATAAGTATAAAATCGATTGCAAATGTAATAAATTAAGGAGGTAAGGATTTCAATTAATCAAACAAAGTTCTATTTTAGAGGTTTAATATAAAAAAAACATGTACAATCGTATCCTTTACTTTTTGGTATTGCTCATAAGTTCTTGTAGTTCTGTTGATGAAAGTGCGCAGACTAAGAACATATTTAGATACAATGAATCTTCGGGGATTCATTCTTTTGATCCTGCCTTTGCCAAGGACCAGTCTAGAATTTGGTTTTGCAATCAAGTTTACAATAGTTTGGTTCAATTAGACGATACATTACAGGTACAAGCATCTATAGCTAAGCGTTGGTCTGTTTCGAACAATAGTTTGATCTATAATTTTGTTTTGCGAGACGATGTTCAATTTCATAAGCCGCTGAATAGATCTTTAACTATTGAGGATGTCGTGTATTCTTTAAATAGATTAAAGTCAGAAGAAACAGCTTCGCCCGGAGCTTGGGTGTTGTCCAGCATGCAGTCATTAGTTGCCCTTAACGATTCTACATTACAAATTCGCTTAAAAGAGCCAAACCCTGCTTTTTTAGGTTTACTCTCTATGCAATATTGTTCTATACTTCCTGAAGAGGCAGAAACGAAAGCTGGTTTTTTTGAAGCTCCAATTGGAACCGGTCCTTTTCATTTTCAGTACCACAAAGAAAATGTTAAGTTGGTTTTACGTAAAAATGAACACTATTTTGAGACTGATAACGGAATTAGGCTTCCTTTTTTAGATGCAGTAGCGGTCAGTTTTATACCTGACAAGCAAACGGCTTTCTTAGAGTTCATTAAAGGAAAATTTGATTTTCTATCCGGAATAGATGCTTCCTACAAAGATGAGTTGTTGAGCCTAGACGGACTATTGCAACCCGATTATGAGGGCAAATTAAACTTTAGCAAACAAGATTATTTAAATACAGAGTATTTAGGAATTCTTATGGACGACAATCAAACAAATAATGCATTAAAGCAGGTGAAAGTTCGACAGGCTTTAAACTTGGCTTTTGATAGAGATTTAATGATGCAGTATTTAAGAAACAACATTGGTACGCCGGCACACAGCGGTTTTATACCTAAAGGTCTTTCGGGCTTCCAAAAAGCGATTGGGTATTCATACAAGCCACTTAAGGCTAAAATTTTATTGGCTGAAGCTGGTTTTCCAAATGCTGAAGGCATACCAAGTATTGATTTAAATACAACCAGTTCGTATGTAGATTTATGTGAATACATTCAGCATGCCTGGCAGGAACTTGGTTTAACGGTTCATGTAAATGTAAATCCACCTTCGACGCATCGCCAACAAGTATCAAAGTCTCAATTGTCTATTTTTAGAGGATCTTGGATTGCCGATTATGCCGATGCGGAAAATTACCTTTCTCTTTTTTACTCAAAAAACCACAGTCCTAATGGGCCTAATTACACTCATTTTACCCATTTAGAATTTGACAATTTGTATGAGAAGGCTCTAAAAATACCTAAATTGAAAAATAGAGTTGCTTTATACGAGCAAATGGACAGTATTGTAATTAACCAAGCGGCTATTATTCCTTTGTACTATGACAATGTAATGCGCTTTACTCACAAAAATGTACGTGGCTTAGGATCCAATCCAATGAACTTATTGGATTTGAAAAGGGTTGTTCTAGAGAAGGTTAACTAATTACTTCTGTTCAATGTCACATCGGATGGCTTGATGGTCGGAGAGCTCAATTTCTAGCACTTCAAAATTGTAGGCATTCCATGCGTTTGGATACAGAATATAGTCAATCCTAAATGGGAACAGTAATTTTTTAAACGTTGCACCAAAACCTTTACCGGAAGCTATAAATGCATCTGTATGGTTCGCACTTAACTTTCGGTAAATATAGCTTTGCGACACATCGTTAAAATCGCCGCAGAGTAAAGAGGGGTAAGGGCTTTGTTTTGTGTGCGTTAATATGCTGTTAATTTGCGCAACTCTTTTTGAACTCGCCTTACTTATTTTAGTTGAAATCTCCTGTGTTTTTGCCTTCACTTCATTCTCACTAACTTCATCATCCCATCTTTTTATGAGATTGTAATCTTTATTTACTAAGTGAAAGGACTCAAGGTGAAGGTTGTAGATACGTACGGTATCGTAATTGATAATTACATCTGCAAAAGCACAAGTATTTGCGGAAGGATTCTCAAATTCCAGTACTCCAGCATCTATAATTTCATATTTACTGTATATTTGATTGTACCCAAAAATAGATTTATGTGGGTAGCTAACCATTGTTTCAAAACCTTTCCTTGCTTCCTGAAGGCAAATGATGTCTGTGTTTTGTTGACTTAAATAATGAGCCAATTTTTCTTTTACAGACCCTACATTTTCTTTTTTTCCACCTAAATAATAAAACGATTGGGTGTTGTATGAGAGTATAGAAAAAGACTGATCTTTAGCCAGGGCTTTAAATCTGTTTTTTGTTTGTATTACGGGAACACTCCATAAATAACTTGCAGTAATTACGGCTAGAGATAAATAGATGGCTCTTTTAAAACGAACCAGCCAATACAAAGCAAACAAAACATGAGTAAGCAATAGCATTGGGTAACCGATAGCTAAAATTGCGCCAAATGAAAATTCTTGCGGGTTTATATAAGGGGCTAAAAAAGCGAAAAACCAAAGCAATACAAACACTATATTGACAATGTAAATGAGTTTGTTTAAAAGGGATAAATTTTTCAATTTAATTTTTTTTACTATTCTTAAACAAGTATTCTTTTTCCTTTTCAGTTAAACTTTCGTACCCAGATTTAGAAATTTTATCCAATATTGTATTAATTCTATCATTGTGTATTACCTTTTCCTCTCTGAATGTATCATCTGATTTAGGTCTTCGGTGTACTGTTTTTAAATTTTTCTTTTTAAATAGTTTTACAACAGCTTCTAGGTAGCCCTCTAGTGCTAAAGTGATGTCTGTTCCTCTTTTCCACTTGTAAGTAAAAACAACACCAGTTAAAGCTCCCCCTAAGTGAGCTATGTGTCCACCTGAATTTCCATTGGGAATGTTTATCACATCCATAACTACAAAAACAATAGCCAAGTACTTGATGGGTATGTTTCCTAAGAAAAAAAGATTGATTTTGTAATTGGGTACATATGTCGCTAGCGCAAATAAAATAGCCATAACCGAAGCAGATGCTCCTATTAAGGAACTGTTAGCTATATTGGTGAATGCAGGGAAAAAGTTAAAGGCAAGTAAATAACTAAGTCCACCCAGTAATCCACCCATTGCATAGATGCTGTAGAGTTTTTTTTCAGTAAAGTATTGTAAAAATATTTGGCCAGCAAAATAGAGGTATAGTAAGTTACTTAAAATATGGAACAGGTCTTCATGTGTAAACATATAAGTAACGAGCGTCCATGGCTTAAAAATAAGTTCAGCTAGGTTTACAGGAATTCCAAAAATAGAGGCAGCACTAAACGAAGGGCTTTGAATTAAAAAAGAAAAGGTTGCTAAAATTTTAAAAAACACAAAAACGCCTAAGTTGATGTATATCAGCTTGAACAAAGCATTGGCTTGTTTAAATTTAACTTTTAGATCGTTTAGCATTAAAAGAAATTCAGGTCATTTTTTTCCCAGTACTTTATAAGTATAAAACCAAATAGCATTCCGCCTAAATGAGCAAAGTGCGCCACATTGTCGCCTGCAGAATTTTGAACGCCGCCAACAAATTCAATTAAACCGTATATAATTACAAAGTATTTTGCCTTTATAGGAAATAAGAAGTTTAAGTAAATAACTTGATTCGGAAAACTCATTCCGTAGGCAAGCAGCAAGCCAAAAACAGATCCGGAAGCACCTACTACAGGTGTGTTGTAAAGGTTGTAAAGTTGTCTTGCGTCGTTAAATAGAGGACTCATAGAATCGAATTTCCCCTCGTAAATTAAATTGTTAATTTGTTCGCTCGTAAATAAACTTTCGAGTCCAATTACTTGGAAATGAATAATGAGATAATGTAAGAAAGCGGCACCAAAGCCAGTGATTAAGTAGTAGTTTAAAAACCGTTTAGGCCCCCAAATATTTTCTATTTGCGAGCCGAACATCCATAAGGCAAACATATTAAAGAAAAGATGAGACATGCCTCCGTGCATAAACATGTACGAGATCAATTGCCAAGGGTTAAATTCTGGAGACTTAAAGTAATACAAGCCTAAGGTATCGTTAAGGTCTGTAGAAGCGATACTTCCAAAAGTATAGCGTGCTAAAAAAAACAAGGCATTAATGATGATTAGGTTTTTAACCACCAAAGGCATCGTTGAAAATCCTCTACTCCGTCTCATTATTGAAATCTTTTTAAAAGTTCGGTCATTTCTAAAATTATAGCTGTTGGTTTGTTGTGCACAGAAACAAAGGGCATCTCACAGGCAAATAGTTCATCTATTAATTGGTTCATTGCAGGCGTATTTAACTCTTGCCCGGTTTTTATAGAATTGCTTACGGCTAAATTTTTAGCCAAGTATTTATGATTGTCCTCTTTCCATTCGTCACTTTCGTTGGTATACGAATAAAGCATATTCTCTATTATTTTAGCCACATTTCCTGCGGTTGTTTCAAAAGGTGTGGCATTCACCATTAAACAGTGCTCTGCCGGAATGCTAAAGGCGAAACCTAGCGCCTCTACATCGGTTTTAATTTCTTTAAAAAGTTCCATTTCTGCAGCAGAAAAATGAATTTCTTGAGGAAACAAAAGTTGTTGGCTCACCGGACTATTGTCTTGCAGAGATTTGTAATACTTTTCGTATAAAACTCGAGTATGTGCTCTTTGTTGGTCTAGTATAAGTAATCCCGATTTTAGTTGGGTAAGAATAAATTTACGTTGCAATTGAAAAGCAAATCTAGTTTCGCTTATGTCAATTTCCATTTCTAAACGTACTACTGAATTTTCGTACTCCGGTATAGCGGATTTCATGTCGTCTTGAATTTCTTCAAACAAAGCCTCCCAATGTTTTCCTTTCTCAGCATGTAGCGGTTTTCTATAGCCTGAGTTTCCATTGTTGTTAGATTTAGTAGCGGTGGAGAACGGTTCTTTTTGATTTTCTGAATCAAATGGATTAAAAGAAGGATCCACCTGTATGCTAGGTGTTTTTAGCACTCTGTTTTTAGACGTTATGGGAACTTGAAGGTCGGGGTTTAAACTAAAATCGATACTTGGTGCAATATTGTATTGGCCTAAGGATCGTTTTAAAGCAGCTCGTAATATGGCATAGATGCTTCGTTCGTCCTCAAATTTTATTTCGGTTTTTGTTGGATGTATGTTTACATCAATCTTAGCGGGGTCTACCTCCAAAAATAAAAAATAGGAAGGGTGAACATCGCCTTGAAGAAGGCCTTCCATAGAATTTGAAACGGCATGATTTAAATAAGATGATTTGATAAACCGGTTGTTCACAAAGAAAAATTGCGCTCCACGCGATTTTTTAGCAAATTCGGGTTTGCAAACAAAACCAGAAATTTTAACAATGTCTGTAGTTTCTTCTACAGGAACCAATTTCGGATTGAATTTTTCACCATACAAGCTCACCAATCGCTGCCGTAAGGTCTCTTTATGAAGTCTGTATTGTTCTTTGTCGTTGTTAACCAGTGTAAATGACAAGGTTGGATGAGCCAGTACAATTCGAATAAACTCATCCAAAATATACTTGTACTCTGCTCGGTCAGATTTTAAGAAATTTCGCCTTGCCGGAACGTTAAAGAATAAGTTTTTAATAGAAAATGAGGTTCCCTTTGAACAATTACAAATTTCTTGACCTTTAAATTCTGAACCTTCTATAGTGAGTTGAATGCCTAATTCAGCATCCTCACATTTCGTTTTTAGTTCTACTTGAGCAA
>NYWQ01000101.1 GCA_002685115.1 Flavobacteriales bacterium
CATGCACTTGAGTTTGCACGTAGAGGAGCAAAAGTTGTTGTCAATGATCTTGGGAGGGCTGTTGACGGCTCAGGAGGTTCGAGTGACGCTGCCAATGCTGTTGTTGAAGAAATTAAAGCTGAGGGTGGAGAAGCTATTGCAAATGGCTCAAGTGTTGCAGACAAAGAGGGAGTTTCAAAAATGATTGCGGAAACTATGGAAAAATGGGGCCGCATAGATATTTTAGTAAACAATGCAGGCATCTTGCGTGACAAAAGTTTTCATAAAATTACAACTGAAGAGTTTGACCAAGTAATGGATGTGCATTTTCAAGGAAGTTTCTATGCATCTCATGCTGTATATCCAATTATGAGAGAGCAAAATTTTGGCAGAATCATTTTTACTACTTCATCAGGTGGTCTGTGTGGAAATTTTGGGCAGGCAAACTATGGCGCAGCAAAAATGGGAATGATAGGGTTAATGAACTGTTTAAAGATTGAAGGCCAAAAGTATAATGTATTCTCAAGCGCCGTTGCTCCAGTTGCTTTGTCTAGAATGACAGATTCTTTATTTCCTGAGGGTATTGGAGAGAGATTTATGCCTGAGTATGTAACTCCTGCTGTTATCTATTTAGCTAGTGAAGAGAGTCAAAATGGTGCAATCATCGGTGCTGGAGCTGGGGTATTTACTAGATTTAGGATTTTAGAAACAATGGGTCTTGCTCTTGGAACTGGAGATGAGATGACGCCTGAAAATATTGCTACTGGGTGGGATTCGGTTTCTGACATGGAAGATGCAAGGGAGCTTTTTAGCGGACCAGAGCAAACTATTAAAATTCTTGAGCAAGCAGATAAATCTTAAGCAGAAAAACTTTCTCGTTGAGACATTAGTTTAGTGTGTCTTTCAATCTCAGGATAATCCGCAAGATTTAACTGGTTTAGACCAATAAAAAAATCTGTGGTTGTTATCATTTGAATATCAGCAAAAGTATATCTTTCACCAGCAACAAATTCGGACTCTGAAAGAACGCTATTAAAATATTTCAGTGATTTTATCCCTATACTTTTTTGTGTCTCTCCATAATCCTTGTTTTGTATTTCTAAACTAGACATTGCCGGATGAAGGTGCCTAAAACCCATTGCCAAAGGTAACATAAGTTCGTTATATATTCTGGCTTGCCACATTTCAATTGAAGCAATTTCTAAGGGGTTCTCTCCAAACAAGTTTGGCTCTGGGTTCAAAGATTCAATATACCTACATATCGCAGTTGATTCCATAATGACAGTACCATCATCAAGCTCAAGAGCAGGAATTCGAGAATTAGGAGCAAGCGTTCGATATTCAGGAGTTTTGTGCTCACCTTTCATCAGGTCAATATCAATCATTTCAATATCAGTAATATTTTTTTCAGCTAAAAACATTCTTACTTTTCTTGGGCTATTTGCCATTTTATTGTTGTAGAGCTTCATATTTATAATTCCTTTTTGATCACTATATTTTAGAGTTGGCGTTAAATTTAATGTTATTGTTAGCCTGCTTAATTGTATCGATATACATTACAGGAAAATCATGGACAAAAGAACCGAAAACATGCTCAAGGAGCCTATATTTCCTTTGTTGGTATATATGTCAGCACCAAATACAATTGCATTTTTAGTTCAAGCTGTTGTTGTATTGACTGAGGTTTGGCTTATAGGAAGACTTGGAACAAGTGCATTGGCAGCAGTGGCATTAGCATTCCCAGTAATTATGCTTACTCAGCAGATGGCATTTGGAGCGCTTGGAGGGGCGGTAAGCTCTTCTCTGGCTAGAAGCTTGGGCGCTGGAGACAAACAACGAGCAGAGGAACTTTTATGGCATGCATTATTCCTTGCTGCTTGTGGAGCCTTATTTTTTTTGTCAGTATTTTATATATCAGGCGAGCTTCTATTGCAGATTTTGGGAGGAAAGGGTGAACTTCTGGAGCAAGCAATTGCTTATTGCAGAGTCTTTCTTCTTGGAGCAATAGTTATTTGGCTCTCAGGCACTTTAAGTGCAGCGCTAAGAGGTATTGGCAATATGCGATTTCCTGCTCTGTTAATTATTTTTGGATCAGGTTTGCAGGTGACATTAGCAGGCGGCTTAATTTTGGGGTGGTTTGGCTTGCCTCGTTTAGGAATTATTGGCGCTCCATTAGCCGCAATACTCTCAGGTATTTTTATGTCTTCAGCAATGTTGATAAAGCTATCATACTTTTCCCAAGAAGTTGAATTAACCCTTAAACGCTTTTCGCTTAAAAAAGATTTATTCGAAGATATTTTTAGCGTTGCATTACCAGCATCATTATCCCCAATCTTTACAGTAGCAACAATTCTTGTACTAACAGCTTTTGTTGGTCAGTTTGGAGCCTCTGCTCTGGCTGGATATGGCATTGGTTCAAGAATTGAGTTTTTGATGATTCCATTAGTTTTTGGCATAGGCACAGCCATGACTACCATGGTTGGAACAAATATGGGGGCAAAAAATATTCATCGAGCCGAAAGAATAGGTTGGCTAGGTGGATCACTTGCTGGCTTTTTCTCAGGAATTATAGGTCTGCTTTTAGCTATCTCAGCAGATTATTGGATTAATTTTTTTACCACAGATGAGAATGCCTATGAGGCTACAAAAGCTTACATTCAAATTGTAGGGCTTTGTTTTACTTTTCAGGGTTTAGGTCTCTCTCTATATTTTGCTTCCCAGGGTGCCAATGCAATGAAATGGCCAATGATTGCAACAGGTTCAAGATTTATTCTTGCTTCATTAGGGGGTTGGCTTGCTATTAACTATTTTTCCATTGGCTTGAATGGAGTGTTTTATTCCGCTGCTTTAGCTATGACTCTTTATGGCTTGATCTTAGTCATTTCTTTAAAGTTAGGTGCCTGGAGAAAGAATTAATTAAATTTTATTCTTTGCCAGCTTTTTTATTATTGTAATAGCCTTTAAATGCAATGTAAGTTTGTATTAGATTAGCTATAACAAATGCAGGCAGATCAACAAAGAGGAAAACAACTGCACCAGCAAACCTGCTGATTCCTGTCAAAATATATCCATTCAGTCGAGTCTCGTGCTTTACTGAACTTACCAATGCTAAACTGAGGATACTCAGCACCAAGATTATCCATTGCCCATATTGTAAAAAACTCTCAATCATGAGGGTTCACTTTTTGCTAATTCAAGATTATTTTTTTCAGCTGTTGCCCAATCTTCAGGAAGTTTGTGCGCAACAACCAAAAAGCTAATAATTGATGGGATAAATACAAGTGAAGTTACAGTCATAGCATATCTAATGGATTCAACCTCACCATTGTTAGCTTTAAATATATCAATCATCCAGCCTGAAATACTCGGCCCAAGACCCAAACCAATCATATTTAAAATAAAAAAGAAAAGGGCAGTGGACATAGCACGCATATGGATTGGAGCTAAAGTTTGCGCAATTGCAAAACTTGGTCCTAGGTATATTCCCATAAAGATTAAAAATAATGATGTGAATGCTAGATTCATCTCAACAGAAGTCGACCACCAAGCAGCAATTCCAAGAGGCAGACAAAGCGCAATCGATATAGCTGGAAGCCATCCATAGGCTCTGATATCTTTTTTACCCCAGCTATCAGCTAGCCGTGCTCCAAAGAATGCTCCACCTGCATATGTGAGCCCATTTACAAAACCCAGAATAATAACCAGAGTCTGGAAATCAAAACTTGGATCTAAAGTAACTAGATATTTGGTATGGAAGGCAGACTTGGAATAGGAAACAAAGGATCCAAAAGCGATGCCAAAACACATTGCCCACCATGCTGGAATCTTAAGAAGTGTTTTTAGAGATTCTAAAAAGGGAGGTTTAGCAATTTCTCTTTGATCATTGAATTCCATTGCTCCACGAATCGGTTCGCGTATTGTTAATTTAACTACTATAGCCAAAAGAACTCCTGTAACTCCCAAGAAAACGAATATTTCTCTCCAATTTACATCCTCGCTGGATGCTCCTATGAGGGCTGCAGTAACAAAATAGGCAGCCATAATCCCAAGTGGTATACCCATAGCATATACACCCAGAGCGCTGGCTCTCTCTTCTTTTGGATACATGTCAGATATGATTGAATGAGATGGCGGGCTTCCACCTGCTTCACCAATGCCAACTCCCATTCGAGCAAGACCAATCTGAACAAAATTAGTTGCTAGGCCAGTTAACGCTGTAAACCCACTCCATGTTGCAAGAGCTATAGAAAGTATATTAACTCTGTTATACCTATCTGCTAGCCATGCTATTGGGATGGCAACAGTTGTATAGAATATTGCAAATGCTAAACCTATTAATAATCCTAACTCTGTATTAGTTAGATTTAAGTCTTCTTGGATAAAAGGAGCTAGTATCCCAACAATTTGCCGATCTATAAAATTGAATCCATAGACGACGGTTAATAGCATTAATACAAAAGTACGATAGCCTTTTGTTGGCTGATGAGTATCAGTCATTTGAATCTTCCCCTAGTTTAAGATGCTGTAATTATAGCCCAGGGATAAGAAATATATCGATCCAATCAATCAGTTATTGCTTCACTCCCAGTTTAAAGCGCCACCTGTTTGATATTCAATGACCCTGGTCTCAAAGAAGTTCTTTTCTTTTCTAAGATCCATGATCTCTGACATCCATGGGAAGGGATTAGTCGCACCTTTGAACTCTTCGTCCAGTCCAATCTGCGTTAGCCTTCTGTTAGCGATGAATTGTAGGTATTCTTCCATCATGGAGGCATTCATACCTAGAACACCTCTCGGCATGGTGTCTCTTGCATACTGAATTTCAAGCTCCGTTCCTTCAAGAATCATCTGCGCTGCCTCACTTTTCATCTCTTCATCCCAAAGATGCGGGTTTTCAATTTTAATTTGATTGATGACATCAATTCCAAAATTTACATGCATGGATTCATCTCTTAAAATATACTGAAATTGCTCAGCAGTTCCTGTCATTTTATTTCGTCTTCCCATTGATAAGATTTGAGTAAAACCACAATAAAAGAATATGCCTTCAAGAACACAATAAAAAGCTATGAGGTTTCTTAAGAGCTGTTTATCTGTCTCGGTTGTTCCTGTTTGGAAGGTTGGATCAGAAATTTGTTGTGTATATTTCAAACCCCACGCAGCCTTTTTAGCAACGCTTGGGATTTCTCTATACATATTAAATATCTCTCCTTCATCCATGCCAAGTGATTCGATGCAGTACTGATATGCATGTGTGTGTATAGCTTCTTCTAAGCTTTGTCTCAAAATATATTGTCGGCATTCAGGATTTGTTACCAATCTATAAAGAGCAAGCACAAGATTATTTGCAACTAGGGAGTCTGCAGTTGAAAAGAATCCAAGATTTCTTTTTACTATTGTTCTCTCATCATCAGTTAAACCGTCCTCTGATTTCCAGAGAGCTATATCTGCAGTCATGTTAACTTCTTGCGGCATCCAGTGATTAGCGCTTCCATCGAGATACTTTTGCCAAGCCCAGTCATACTTGAATGGAACTAACTGATTAAGGTCTGCCTTACAGTTGATCATAGCTTTGTCATCAACTTGAACTCTGCCATTGTGCATTTCATCTAGCTCTTTCACACCTTCTGATGCATCAAAGGTTTCCATAGCTTTTCTTGCTGCCTCTGCTCTTGATCCTGCCCCAATAGTTGCAGGAGAGGCTTCAGCTACTGGCTCCGGTTGAGCTACAGGCTCAACATGCTTAGGTGCCTCTGGCACTGTGTTTTTGATTGCAGGTGCTACCTGAGTCTCTTCTTTATTGTATTCATCCCAATTTAACATTTCTTTCTCCGTATTTACTGACAGGCTTCGCAGTCAGGATCATCCAAGGAACATGCTTC
>NYWQ01000102.1 GCA_002685115.1 Flavobacteriales bacterium
AGTAGCCAATTGCCAATTATTGTAAGATTTAATAAAATTAAATAACATCCTCTTTTATGAATAAGTGTTATATAAGTACATTTTGCATATATTTACAGCTTGTTTGCCCAAAAACTACAAAACTAATGATAAAGAATTTACTACTAGCTTCGTTGCTATTGCTAAACACATATTCAGTTTTCGCTCAAAAGAATGCTGATGCAAGTACAAAGTTGATTGCAGGCCCAATGTTGTCTTATATAGACGATTACCATGCTCAAATGTGGATGCTTGTTTCTAAAGAAACAGAAACAGTGACCATAAAATTGGAAAACTTTGATGAAGATAGAAACCAAGAGTTGATTTTTAACCTCAAAGATGAAAAGAGTTACAATGACTCTCGATGGTTTGATTTTCATGTTTCAGACTACAATAAAGGTGATGAAATACCACTGGTTCTTACACTTGAAGAATTGATTCCTGATACAGAATATAATGTGGAGGTTTACTTAGATTCTGTTTTAGTAGAAGATGAAATGGATATTTATACGCCAAGAAATTACTTAGCAGACACCTATTTTCTATTGGGGCATAGCTTAAATTTAAGCGACCCCAAAGACGATGGCGATGGTATTTTAGATGTGATGTCTGATGTTGAGTCTGATTTTATGGTTTGGATGGGTAATAATGTTTATTTCGATACTAATGAATCAAATTCTTTTCGCTCTATGCTTGGTAAATACAAGCAAATTCGAAAGCGCGAAAAAGTAAACAGCTTTATGAAGTTGATGCCACATATAGCGGTTTGGAATCAAATGGATTTTGGATACAAAACAGCAGATACTCGATTTGCTTTAAAGGATTCTACCTTAATGGTGTTTAATCTTTTTTGGCCTAATGCTCCTAAAAAAGTGTATAATTATTCTTTTAAGGATGTCGGCGTATATAAAAGATACGATTACGAAGACGTGGAAATCTTTATGCTAGACAATCGAATGTTTAAAACAGATTTGATTACCGACGAGCCTCATTTACTTGGTGCAAATCAAATGAATCGTTTTATAAATGAGATTATGGGTTCCAACGCCTCTTTTAAGTTTATAGTTTTTGGTAATAGCGTGCTTTCTGTTGGTGAAGATGAAACTCCTTTTACTGATTATTCAGAAGAGTACGATGAATTAATTCGAAGATTACATTTGTCTAGAATTAACGGAATCGTTTTTATAACAGGAGATACATTCGAAACCGAATTGCTCAAAGAAGAAAGAGATTTTGCATATCCATTGTACGAACTCAAATTTCCAGGCTTGAGTTTAGACGGCTCTTTGGGAGGTAATTTTGCCAGAGTTAAAGTTGAAGGTGAAAACAGAAAGAGAATTTGTACCCTTCAAGTCTTTAATGAATTAGGTGATGAAGTATTCAAAAAGAAGATTCATGAGTCCGAAGTTTCCTACTAATTAGTATTAAAAATACTCTCGCAATTTAAATGTATGTCATATAGATTATGAGAAAATTTAGAGTTCTATGCTTATTTTCGCTTTTTGTTTATTACGCAACGTATGCTCAAAATTCTCATGTAGATTATACTCCCATAAATGGAAATTCTATTAGTGATATACAAACAGTTACTCATTCTGTAACTCCATATTTGTATAAAAATTCAATTGACTTATCTGGACTTCATGTACCACTTAAAAAGGAGTTATTTATTCATTTAATGTTGCCGTCTATTTTGATAGCGAAGCATGAAATTGAACAAACCAGACGTTTAGTTAGTTCGCTAATTGAATCAAGCAAAAAAAGAACACTCGAAGAAGAAACGTACCTAAAGGATTTACTTAAAACCTATAAATGTACTTCTAACGAGGAGCTTTTAGTCCGATTGCAAACCCACCCAACCAGTATCGTTATTGCTCAAGCCGCATTAGAATCTGGGTGGGGTACATCTCGTTTTTATAAGCAGGCAAACAATATTTTCGGTGTCTGGTCATATTCAGAGAACGAACCACGTATTAAGGCTTCAGAGGCTAGAGATGGGAAGCCTATTTTTGTAAAAAAGTATGAAACTTTACCAGAATCTTTTGCTTCTTATTTCAAAACACTAGCCAGAGGTCCTTACAAAACTTTTCGTACCAAAAGAACCCAAACTAAAGATGTTTTTCAGTTGATTACACATCTTCAATTGTATTCGGAGTTAAGAGAGGAATACGTTTCTAGACTTGAATCTTTAATTCGTTTCAATAATCTAGAACAGTACGATAGCTATACACTTAAGGTTAATACCAATGATTAATTCTACAGAAAAAATCAATAATTCAGGAGAGGTTTTAGCTTGGTCTATGTATGACTTTGCCAATCAACCCTTTACCAACCTGGTTCTAACTTTTATATACGGTACTTTTTTCACTACAGTAATTGCTTCTAATGAAATTGTTGGAACTCAACAATGGTCACATGCAATTTCTATTACAGCAATAGTGGTTGCTTTATTGTCTCCATTTATGGGTGCTTTGGCTGATAAAGGTGGCTACCGAAAAATGTTTATGTTTTTCTTTACTTGGCTTACTATAATTGCAACGACAGTACTCTATTTTGTGCTTCCTGGTCAAGTTATTAGGGCTCTTTTTTGGTTTGTTCTTGCAAATATCGGATTTGAAATGGGTTCTGTTTTTTGCAATGCCTATTTGCCTGATATTTCTCACTCAAAAAATATTGGACGTATTTCTGGTTACGGATGGTCTTTAGGCTACGTTGGAGGTTTGCTATCGCTAGCTTTAGCAATGTTTTTTTTAGTTCAAACAGATACACCTATTTTCGGGTTTTTAAAAGGCGAAGCAGGGGCTTATCAAAATATACGTGCAACGAATTTGTTAGTCGCTGTTTGGTTTGCTGTTTTTAGTATTCCTACTTTTTTGTTTGTTAAAGATAAGAAACCCGATACCAAAGCCTTTTTGAATAATGCGAAACACACGCTTAAAGGTTTCAGATCAACAGCCAATGAATTAAGAAATTACCCGCAAATTATTAGATTTTTGGTTGCTCGTTTAGTTTACAACGATGGGTTGGTAACCGTATTTGCATTTGGTGGGATTTACGCTGCTGGTAGTCTTGATTTTACTTTTGATGAGATAATGGTATTAGGTGTTGTGTTAAACATAACTGCAGGTTTAGGTGCCTTTTTAATGGGTTATTTAGACGATAAAGTAGGGGGTAAAAAGACGCTTAAAGTTACTCTTTTAGGCTTGATGCTTGCCATGGCTTTGGCTGTTTTTGCTCCAGAGATAAGACCTTTTTTACAATACGTATTTGGAGGTAGCTCGGTTCCTGATTGGGTAAATGCTAAAAATATTTTTTGGATTGCAGCAGTACTAATTGGCGTGTTCTCTGGGCCCAATCAATCCTCAAGTAGGTCGCTTATGGGACGATTTACACCCGAAGCAAAGAAAAATGAGTTTTTCGGATTCTTTGCTTTTTCTGGAAAAGCCACTGCATTTTTAGGGCCTTTTTTACTCGGAGCTTTTACCGTTGCATTCGACAGTCAACGTGCCGGTATTTCCATTGTTTTCTTTTTCTTTTTCTTTGGATACTTTCTCTTAGGTAGGGTAGATGAAGAAAAAGGAATGGAACAAGGTGGTTTTATCTAAGCTCTAGTCTCCTTGTTTTTGGATTAAATCTGAAACAGCTTCAACCCATCTCTCTTCAGTGTTTAAACTCGGAACTAAATCTAAATCTGTCCCTCCATTCTCCATAAATAATTCTTTAAATTCTCCGCCAATTTCTACTGTGGTTTCAAGGCAATCAGCAACAAAAGCTGGTGAGAATACCAAAACTCTTTTCGCACCAGATTTAGCAAGTTTTATCACTTCTTTATCTGCAAAAGGAGTCAGCCATTTGTTGTCTAATCTTGATTGAAAACAGATGCTGTACTTTGACGGGTCTAGATTCATCTTAGTTGCTAGTATATTTGTTGTTGCAACGCAATTTGACTTGTAACAGTACCGATTATTTGATTGACAATCACATGTATTTGAGCTGCAGTTTTCTAGCTTTAACTTTGAAATATGTCGTGTTGGGAGTCCATGATAACTAAATAAAATATGATCATAAGAATCTAGATCATACGCATTTGCTCTTGTTAGGATGGATTCTATGTAACCAGGGTCTTGGTGGAATTCTGATATAAAAGTGAGTTTGGGTATAGCCCACCACTTTGAAATATATTTCATTACTTCCTCTATTGCTGTACCACTACTAGACGATGCATACTGAGGGTAAAGTGGCAAAACGATTATTTCATCATAGTTTGCCATTTTCATTTCCTTTAGTACATTTTTTATTGAGGGCTTGTAGTAGCGCATTGCTAGATGCGATGTGTAATTGTTTGGAAGTTTTTCTTGTACTTTTTTAAGTAATTCTTTACTATGAAAAGCTAAAGGTGATCCCTTTTCTGTCCATAATTTTTTATACTCTTTCGAGGATCTAAAAGAACGAAACGGGACAATAATTAAGTTAACCAAAATTTTTCTAAGTATCCAAGGAATGTCAATGACACGGTAATCATTTAAAAATTCAAACAAGTATGTGCCAACATCTTTAACCCCAGGACTTTTAGGTGTACCTAAATTAATCAGTAAAACTCCTTTTTTCTTCATGTTTTTTTTCATGATGCAAATTTAAGCGATTTTATTTTTATAATTTAAGACGGCTCCTTTTTTTTGGTAAGATATTTGATATATAAGTTTGTGTATAATTAGTTAAAATCAGATAGGCTTATTATATTTACATTTTAAATAAATCTCGCTATTTTCATGAAGAAGTTAAAACTTAGTTTGTTATTTATTCTTTTCGTTCTATTAAGCGACAGCTCAGCTCAATGTGACTTGCCTATTCCCTTTGAAGGGAATACAGGTTCTAACATGACTGTAATGTTAACTACAGCATTTATAACTTCTTTAGATGCAACAGACGAGAATGCTTATATGGTAGCCTTAACGGAGTCAGGTTTGGTTGTTGGTTCCGAAGCTGTTTATGGAGTAACTCAAACATCATTAGCCGTATGGGGTAATGATGCTCAAACAACAGAAGTAGATGGCGCAGTGGCTAATGAAACTATAAGTTTCCAGTTGGTAAATGGAACCGATTTATACGATGTTGTAATGCTTTCTGCTGTTAGCTTTGTAGGAAATGGTTTGTCTGTTCAAAATGCTGCGGCTCAATTAACTTTAGTAGTATGTGAAAGTTCCACCATATTGGGCTGTACAGATTCTTTAGCTTTAAATTACAATAATTTAGCAACCGAAGATGACGCAAGTTGTACCTACAATGTTTCTGGTTGTACAGATTCCACGGCTTTAAATTATGACCTTTCAGCAACCCTAGACGATAACTCATGTGAGTATGATGAGTCTACAGTTGATGCTTGTGATTTACCCGTATCAACTGCCTTAAATACAGGTGTTAACATGACTGTAATGTTAACGTCTCCTTTTGTGACCTCCCTGAATGCTACAGATCAACTAGCTTATTTAGTTGCCAAAACCGAGGCTGGTTTAGTAATTGGTTCTGTATTTATTACTGGAGATAGTCAAACCTCTTTAGCTTTATTTGGAGATGATTCAACAACGCAAGATGAAGTAGATGGCGCAGTGGCTAATGAAACTATAAGTTTCCAGTTGGTAAACGGAACCGATTTATACGATGTAGTGATGCCTACAGCTGTTAGCTTTGTAGCAAATGGTTTGTCTGTTCAGACCGCTGCTGCTCAATTAACTTTAGTAGTATGTGAAAGTTCCACCATATTGGGCTGTACAGATTCTTTAGCTTTAAATTACAATAATTTAGCAA
>NYWQ01000103.1 GCA_002685115.1 Flavobacteriales bacterium
AAATAATCAATGTTCAAAACATCAGAATTAGTCATTATTCTATAATTAAAAACATATTTAATAATCCATAAACAGCTTCTACCCTCAACAACCCAAAGATGCCAAATTCTATACAGACAGATTGATTAGAAGTAAATACGTTCAATGAATCGTATTATTTTTATTAAATAATATGAGTAGCGAAATAATCACAATCAAATATATAAATATTTACTAATTAAATAAATAAAGATGGTCTAATTTATGAATTGCATTATACTTATATTTGATAAATAATTTGAAAATCAAAAATGATGAAAGAAAAGTTATTCGTCTTAATTTTCATAAGCTCACTTAGTCTTGTAGCTCAAGAAAAATTAAACGTTTTCCCCTCAGTAGACATTAAAAATATTGAAGGAAAAATTATAAATACTGATGAATTTGACAATGGTGGCAAACCAATAATTGTTAGCTTTTGGGCTACATGGTGCAAGCCATGTGCAAAAGAATTAGACGCCATAAGTGAGGTTTATGATGAGTGGCAAGATGAAACGGGAGTAAAACTACTAGCTATTTCTATAGATGACGCAAGAAATACGGCTAAAATAGCCCCTTTTGCGAATGGAAAAGATTGGCCTTATGAGGTTTATTTAGATGCTAATAGCGACTTAAAACGTGCCTTAAACGTTAATGCAATTCCGCATACCTTTTTGCTTAATGGTAAAAAAGAAATTGTTTGGCAACACACCTCTTATTTTGATGGGGATGAAGATGAATTGTTTGAAGAAGTTCAAAAACTACACTAAAAAACTATGAAAAAGATTTTTAGTTTTTTACTTCTCTGCTCGAGTATTGTCTATGGGCAAAACGGTCAATTGAGTGGTAACTTTCAAAGCGATTTTCAACTCTACCTGGAAGATCAGGCGTTGGACTTTAACCTAGAGAATCCAAGCTCGGGGTTTCCTAGAGAAAGATTCCTCACTAATGGCTTTGCAAATATTATGTACAACAGCACTAATTTTACGGCTGGAATGAGGTATGAATCTTACCAAAATGCTCTTTTGGGGTATCCATCTGGCTACAAAGGAGAAGGAATAACGTACCGATACGCTCAATTTTCGAACCATGGCTTAGATGTAACCGTTGGTAATTTTTACGAACAATTTGGTAGTGGAATGATTCTTCGTGCCTATGAAGAGCGAAACCTAGGCTACGACAATGCTTTTGATGGTATACGGTTAAAATACTCACCCGCTAAAGGAATTTACTTAAAATCTTTAGTTGGAAGACAGCGTTTATTTTTCGATAAAGGAGAAGGAATTGTAAGAGGTTTTGACGCAGAATTCAACGTAAACCAAATCATCACTAAAATTTCCGAGTCTAAAACTCAAATAACGCTTGGAGGAAGTTTTGTAAGTAAGTTTCAGAGTGACTTAAATCCATCTTACAACTTACCAGAAAATGTTGGCTCTTGGGCAAGTAGAATGAGTTTGAACCGTGGGAAATGGAATTTTAACTCAGAATATGTTCACAAATACAACGACCCATCTGCGGTAAATAACTACATCTACAAAACGGGGAATGCCTTGTTACTCAGTGGTAGTTATTCTAAAAGAGGACTTGGTTTGTCTTTAGATGCAAAACGCATAGACAATATGGACTACCGATCGGAGCGAGACCAAAACCTTCAAAATCTAATGATTAATTACTTGCCTGCATTAACAAAACAGCACGCTTATGCTCTGGCTACAATATATCCTTACGGAACAATAACTACCGGAGAGATGGGTCTTCAGGCAGAATTGAATTACAAAGTTAAAAAGGGATCTAAACTGGGTGGAAAATACGGAATGGGCGTATTGGCTAACTTTTCGAATGTATTTGCCATAGATAAGCAGCAAATTAACGATTCTACACAAATAAGCACAAGTGGAACCCTAGGGTATACTTCAGATTTTTTTAAAGTAGGAGATGAAAAATACTTTCAAGAATTTAGTATAGAGCTCTCTAAAAAAGTAACTAAAAAACTAAAACTAATAGGATCCTACATTAATACCGAATACAACAGTGCTGCAATTGTTGGATATAAGTATAGTGGGATGATTTTCGCTAGTATTTTTGTTTTGGAAACGCAATACAAGATCAAATCAAAACATTCCATAAGAACAGAAATTCAACACCTAAGTACAAAACAACATGAAGGAAATTGGTTTATGGCCTTAGCTGAATACACTATTTCTCCTCATTATTTCTTTGCGCTGCAAAACCTGTACAATTATGGCAATGATTACAAAAAATTGAACTACCCTACCCTATCGGCAGGCTACAACAAAGGCACTTCTAGATTTGCTTTGAGTTACGGAAAACAAAGAGCAGGTATTTTTTGTGTAGGTGGGGTTTGCAGAAATGTACCTGCTTCAAACGGATTAAGTTTAAACATAACCAGTAGTTTCTAAACCTATGATGACTCTAAAAAAATACCTATTATTAGTACTCGCTGTTGGTTACTCTTTTAACTCTTGCGATGTTATTGAAGAGCCTTTTTTGGTTGAAAAAGGAGTGGAGTGCGATTTTTGTGATGCCTTTATTTTTCCGACTCAAGAAAATTATGTTAAGAAAGTACTTCTAGAAGATTATACCGGACATACTTGCGGAAATTGTCCTCGTGCAGCAGAAAAAGCGGATGAACTCAAAGAAACTTACCAAAATCAATTGGTTGTTATGGCAGTACATGCTGGCTGGTTTTCTAACAGTTCGAATTCTTATCCAACTGATTTTACAACAGATTTAGGTGATTCTTGGAACGAACACTTTGGCAATAGCCAAGCTGGAAACCCGAATGGAATGATAAATAGAATTGATTTCCCATCTTCACATATATTTCAGTACACTCAATGGGAACAAAAAATAGTAGAACAACTTGAAGAAGATCCAATCGTTGGACTGCAAATAAAAAGCAGTTATGACAGTCTCCTTAATGTAATATGTATTGATGTTCAAACTAAAATATTAAGCAGCCTTTCTAATGAAATAAATATTACAGTCGTTTTATTAGAAAATAAAATTATCTCTAAACAAACAGATTACGCTGCAGAAAATGACTACATCGAGGATTACGAACACAAGCATGTTCTTAGAAAAGGGCTGAACGGTGCTTGGGGAGAACCAATAGGTGATGGATTACACACCGTTGGTCAATTATACACACACCGCTTTTGTGTTGACAAGAATGCCGATTGGAATGCTTCGAACCTGACTGTGGTTGCATATGTTAGTAACCCTGAAACCTATGAAGTACTACAAGCTGAAGAAATACATTTAATAGACTAAAATGAAAAAAGTATTTTTACTAACCGCACTGCTTTGCAACCTTAGTTTATTCGCTCAAAAATTTGAAGCTGGATTTGTAGGTGGGTTTAGCGCAAGTCAAATTTCTGGTGATGGACTTGCTGGATTTGATAAAGGTGGAGCCAGATTAGGTGCTTACATTTCATACCCACTTAAAAATAAAAGAATAAATTTTGAAGTAGGCATGCAATACTTACAAAAAGGGAGTAAAGAACCAAGTGGAGAACGTGGAATATCTAATTACAACATGAACTTGCATTATGTAGAAGTGCCTTTTACTGTAAATTACAGCTTAAAAAGCGGATTGCTTTTAGAAACTGGAATTGGTGCAGGCGTATTGGTAAATTATACCGAAGAAAATGCAAACGGCACATTACTTGGTGAAAGCCCAAACACATTGGCCTTAGATTTTTTATGTGGAATTCAATATCAATTGTTTGAGCAATTAAAAATCAATGTCAGATATGGAAATTCAATTACCCCAATCCGAAAAGAGTCAGTTGAAAATAGCTTAGAGAACAAAGACTGGTATTCGTCTCTAGTAACCTTTGCATTAATGTATAAAATAAGCCGATAATGAAACCAAAAATTGTAGTTGCTATAACTGGTGCAAGTGGATCAATTTATGCGAAAGTATTGTTAGACAAACTATTGCTTTACAAAGATCAAATTGATAGAGTTGCCATTGTGATGTCAAAAAACGCCAAAGATGTTTGGGAGTTTGAGCTGGGAACAAAATCTTACGAAGACTACCCCTTTGAAACCTTCGAAAAAGACGACTTTATGGCTCCTTTTGCTTCGGGCTCTGCACAATTTAAAAAAATGATTGTAGCGCCATGCTCCATGGGTTCTTTGGCTAGAATAGCTGCGGGAACATCTGATGACTTAATATGTAGAGCAGCAGATGTTATTTTAAAAGAAAGAAGACAGCTGATACTTGTGACTAGAGAATCACCCTTAAATCTAATTCATATAAACAACATGAAGACGCTAACGGAGGCAGGAGCAATGATACTACCCGCTACGCCATCGTTCTATTCAAGACCTAAAACATTTGAGGAGCTCGCATTAACTGTAATTGACAGAGCTATAGATGCGATTGGGATAGAACAAGACACCAAACGTTGGCAAAGCTAAATATTAGAACACAAAACCCTATTAAACATACGAAGGACAATAAATATAAATAATTTCGTTTTATCGAAGTAAATAAAATAATAAGCAAATGTTAAAACTGTGCAAAAGAGTCTTACGTAAAGTAAGTTTTAATCATTTTTTATTTCAAAAAGAATTGATCAAATCAATTAAATGGATCAATAAAGCTGAAGCTAAAACACTAAGAAATTGGTGCTTAAAAAATTATAGCGCACAATATGGAAAACTGATACATGAAACTTTTGAAGCTATTTGAGCTAAAAAGCGTACTTAAATTGCCACAAAAATAGTTAGCTCAAAAGGATTAAAATAAATTGTAATCATTGCTATTGTGATATACTCTTCCCAAGTGCTTATATGCCGCCTCGGTTGCCATTCTTCCCCTTTGAGTTCTTATTAGATACCCTTCCTGAATCAAGTATGGCTCGTAAACTTCTTCTAAGGTTGCCGCTTTTTCGCTAACTGCAGTTGCGATAGTGCCTACCCCTACAGGGCCACCTTTAAATTTATCTATAATAGTTTCTAGAATGAAAATATCCATTTCGTCAAAACCCTTTTTATCAACCTTAAGGGCATCTAATGCTAAATTAGTTATTGGTATGTCTATTTTACCAGAGCCTTTAATTTGAGCAAAATCTCTAACTCTACGCAATAGGGCGTTGGCAATTCTGGGTGTTCCTCTACTTCTACCAGCAATTTCAGAAGCCGCAGCATACTCAATAGGTACCTCTAGTATACCAGCAGACCGATCAATGATCTGAGACAATAGCTGAGTATCGTAATACTCCAAACGACTGTTAATACCAAAACGAGCTCTTAAAGGAGCTGTAAGTAACCCAGATCGGGTGGTAGCACCAATTAGAGTAAAAGGATTTAAGGTTATTTGTACAGAACGAGCATTGGGGCCAGATTCTATAAGAATGTCTATCTTAAAATCTTCCATAGCCGAGTATAGGTATTCTTCAACTACAGGAGACAATCTGTGAATTTCGTCAATAAAAAGCACATCTCTTTCGCCAAGATTTGTAAGAAGGCCTGCCAAATCTCCGGGCTTATCTAATACAGGTCCAGAGGTAATCTTAACATTTACACCCAATTCATTAGCTATAATGCCAGCTAAAGTTGTTTTCCCTAAACCCGGAGGGCCATGAAGAAGAACATGATCCAGAGCATCGCCTCTTTGATTTGAAGCAGTAACAAAAATCTCTAAGTTATCTACTACCTTCTTTTGACCAGAAAAATCATCAAAGGCAGCAGGACGAAGTTTAATTTCAAATGTATTTTCCTCGTCGTTTAAATTTTCTGAAGTAGAATCCGAATA
>NYWQ01000104.1 GCA_002685115.1 Flavobacteriales bacterium
CCCTTTTTTTCCTTTAACTCTCTTTACTCTAGTATCGTTTTGCCTAATAAATTCACCTAATTGAGCGCCAACAGTATCAGAAGGAGTTTTCGCATTAGACCAGTCAATATAGTTGTTTTCGTTTATCTTATCGTGAACTTCCATATAAGTCAATGCAGACTTTTGTTCTTCAAGTACTTTTAAAATGGCTTCTTTTATAGTCATTATTTGTTATGAAATGCAATTGTGTGGCTCTTTGCTGTGAAGTTGAAGAAAAATTTAAACGCACTACAATGTTAAAATTTGCAACTTCAACACTATTATTTTTAGAGATTGATAGGTGAAGAAATCTTTTCAGCTACATAAAACAAATCGAAACATTCATCTGTTGTATTGTCTAAATAATAATCACTCATAGAAATTTCAGAAACTAAGGAAGTATGGTCCTTAAGAAGTTTTTTTCTATTCATTCGGTTGGCTATGTCATAAGGTATTTTCAACAATTGCCTAGGTAATATATATTGAAAGTTAAATAGGTCAAAACGAGTGATTTTTTCAACCGATTTTTTATTTTGGTAGTAATATTCATTTACTATTTTTTTTCCAAAGACGCCTAATTTCTTTACCGACTGAAAATCCTTGCGTAATAAAGTATCTAATTCATTAATTGTATATTCTCTAATGTGCCAAGGATTTCTTGTTAAAGACATTTTTTTATTTGGAGTAGTTACAATTAGTTTCCCTTTGTTTTTAAGTACTCTGTAAATTTCTTTGACAAATTCTTCGTCTTTTTTGATATGTTCGATTACCTGGAAAGTGATTACAAAGTCAAAAGAACTATCTGGAATATCTATTAAAGGTGGAACATTCATTTTGATAAATTCAACATTATCGTTTAATAGAATGTTAGTTTCATATTTATCTATTGTAATAAATTTATCAGTATTTGAGGCGATTATTTCAACACCATACCCACTACCTGTTCCAATTTCTAAAACAGTTCCTGAAACTATCTTTGCCGCTTCCACATAGGCTAATAATGATCTTTGAAAGACAAAATTGTCAGATAATTCTTTATGACAAACCCTTTCTGCTGTTTGAATAATACTCATTTTTATTATTTTAATTAGTACATCAATTATATATAACGAATATACATTTAAAATAATAACTATTTAATTAACTCTATTTAATTTTCTCATATTTAATGTTTTTTTACAATAGACCTAAAATTAATTTTATGCTACACCCAATTAAATAAACGAAACCATATTAAACAAGAGAAGAACCGTTTTAACACAATTAATTCCTATTCAAAATTATGCTTTAATTTGTGTAACGATTTAATTATAAGGATGAGGACCTCAAAGAATTATTCAATAAAAAAGTCATAAGGTCTTGCATTATCTTAGTACAAGAAAAAGGATACTCCCACTCCTCTCAAAAACAGTTTTTGGGAGCCATCAAAAAGTTTTACTCAGAATGTTTTAGCCGAAGTATTGAAGTATCGGTTATTTATCCTTCTAGAAATCAAAGCCCATTACCTGTTATTTTATTTCTTAAAGAAGTAAAGAGCTTATTATATAAAAAAAGAAGTTTTAGGAAGACCGTTTCCAATACTACAAAAAAAATTCCCAAAAATAAAAAATTACTTTTGGGAATAAGGGAGTGGAGATGCAGGGAATCGAACCCTGGTCCAAACAAGGAATCTGAAAGCTTTCTACATGTTTAGTAAACCATTAATTTTCGAGTAAAGTCGGGAAGTTTACATTCCCAAAACAAAACCTTATCCTTTGTATTTCGCCTTTAAGTCAAGACATCCTTATTGGCTAGTTCATCCTTTTGATGATGCTCGGTGGGATAGAAGCGATCAACCTTCATCTATCTCCTGAGCAAAAGCTACACTAATCCTAGATTAGGCAGCTAAAGCGTAGTTAGACTCGCCGAATAAAAATTTGTGAATTGGATATTAACGAGCCATCTCACCATGCTCGACATGCTTACAGTCCTATTCATCTCGCTGTCAAAGCCAGTCATCCCCAGTAATTTCAATGAGCTAATGCAAATATAGAAATCGATACTTTACAAACCACACCTTTTATCAAATAATACCTCAAATAAGTAGGACTGTTAAATAGATGATGAATTAGTTAGAGATGATGTCGTCCTCAATTACAATAGAATCAATGAGTGATTCCTTATTGTTTAACAGCTCTTCCATTGAAATAAAAGTTTCAGTCCTTCTTATCCCATCAATGGAGTGCACATTTTTAAGCACATTTCTAGTCGCTGCAGAATCTGAAGCACGAACTTTACAAAAAACACTAAACTGACCCGTGGTAAAATCGATAACGGTAATTTGCGGGATTTTTTTTAATGCATCTGCTACCTTATCAAAACTTTGTGCTTTGTCTAAAAAAACACCTAGATAAGAGGTAAACGAAAGACCCAGTTTTTTATAATCGATATTGATGGTGAAATTTCTTATAATACCCAAATCCTCAAGTTTTTTCACTCTTACATGAACTGTACTCGCCGAAACAAGAATTTTTGAGGCCAATTCTGTGTAAGAAATCTTAGCATTTGAAGACAAATACTTCATTATTTCTAAATCTGTTTTATCAATATCATTTTTCATAGATTAAATTTTTATTAGTTTAAAGGATTTCACAAAAATAATTAAAAAAATAATGAAATTCACTATAATTAAACTGTTTTACAAAACAGTTTTTATTTTTAATTCAGTTTATCGAAATTTACATAAAACAACTAGTAATGAAAAGAAATTGGTATTTAACATTCACACTCGTAGGAATAGTTGCGCTATTAGGCGTAATTACATCCAGTGATTTGAATATTAGTATCGATCCAGAAAATGCAGCAGACATTACCTGGATGCTCACTTCAAGTTGTCTAGTGTTTTTTATGACACCTGGTTTGTCTTTCTTTTACGGTGGTTTAGTTAGTCAACGTAATGTGATATCTACCATGCTGCAAAGTTTTATTGCATTGGGACTGATTAGTATTTTATGGATTGTTGTTGGTTTTAGCCTTTCATTTGGCGACAGTTTTATGGGATTTATTGGAGATCCAACGCAATACTTTATGTTTACTAATATCGACCAATACAATGAAACCTTGGGGCTTGGTATACCCTTATTACTCTTTGCCTTATTCCAATTAAAATTTGCCATTATAACACCTGCAATCACAACCGGAAGTTTTGCTGAGCGTATTAACTTTTCGGCTTACCTGATCTTTATGTGTTTGTTTAGTTTATTTATTTACTGCCCATTGGCACACTGGACATGGCATCCAAGCGGATTTTTAAACCAATGGGGCGTGTTGGATTTTGCTGGTGGAGCTGTAGTACACATATCAGCTGGATTTGCAGCACTTGCTGGTGCTTTAGTACTAGGCCGAAGAGAGAAACATAAAGAAAAAGAAGAAAACCCTGCAAACGTAAGCTATGTTCTACTTGGAACTGGAATGCTATGGTTTGGATGGTTTGGATTTAATTCTGGATCCGCTTTGGGGGCGAATTCAGATGCCATAATGGCATTTGCAACTACCAACACTGCTTCAGCTATAAGCATGTTTACTTGGATTATTTTAGAGGGTATGAAAGGTAACAAAGTTAAGGCTTCACATGCTTGTATTGGAGCAGTGGTTGGTTTGGTTGTAATTACACCTGCGGCAGGTTTTGTTAGTATAGGCCAAAGTTTATTTATGGGCTTTACAGGTGCTATCATCTGTAATTTATTCCTCCACTACTTTAAAAAATCAAATATCGATGATACTTTGGATGTATTTGCATGTCATGGTATGGGTGGAATTGTTGGCTTGCTTCTTACAGGAATATTTGCCAAAGATGTAGGTCTTATTTATGGCGAAACAGAAACTTTTACAAACCATATTTACGCCTTAATCATCATCAGTATTTTCACCTTTTTGGGCTCTTATCTACTTTATAAAATTACCGCATTTATTGTCCCTATTCGGGTGTCAAAAGAAATAGAAGAAAAAGGCTTAGACAGAGCCGTTCACGGAGAATTTGTTAACTAAAAATAAAATTATGTACGGAGATTTAATTCACACAGAACACCGCATTGAAACAGTTTCAGAATATTATTTTGATGCAGCACTAAAACTCGTTACCGAGATGAAAAATTTAACAGACAATAGGACTAAACTTTATACCTACAGTTTAAAACAATTTGAAACAACGTATAAAGATTCAAGAGTAAACAAGTGTTTTTCTAAAATTGGTTTGTAAAAATCGATTAACTATTTACTAAAAAAACACTGAGCTAATGATGAAACTTATTTCAACAAAAGTTTGTAAAAAAAGTGACATAGGAGTTCATAACAATTTATTTGGAGGAACCATGTTAAGTTGGGTAGATGAAGCGGGAGTTGCTATGGCGGCTCAATACTGCTTTACGCCCTTAATGGTGACTTTAAAGATGGATGAGGTAACTTTTTTAGCCCCCGTAAAAGTTAATAACATTGTTAAAATTTACGGAAATGTTATAGGAATAGGCAACTCTAGCATTACCATTTTAATTGAAGTAAGACGCTGCAGTGTTTACACACAAGAAGAGAAAATTGTTTTAAGCACGCGTGTACTCTTCTGTCGTATTGACGAAGATGGCTCTGCTATTCCAATAGCCAAGCATGTAAAGAAAAACTTCGAAAACGAACATAAAGCTGTTCAAATTCAATCGGAATAAGCTAAAAACTTAGTACCGATTAAAACCTGCTACATACGCTCTTCACAAAAAAAGATAAAATCGTAGTACATTTAAAAGCTACAGATTGTTTTAATAAATACTAGGGTATTTGCTTGGGCTAGATTCATTCATCATTGCATAAACAACTTCAAAAATGTCGTCTGCGCTAGGTTTAGAGAAATAATCACCATCTGTTCCATAAGCAGGACGATGTGCTTTTGCACTCAGCGTACGTGGTTCACCATCGAGATGGAAATAAGCCTTTTGTTCTTCCAATACTTTTTGCATCATATAAGCGGTTGCTCCTCCAGGTACGTCCTCGTCAATAAACAGTACGCGATTTGTTTTTGAGATGCTATCCACAATGTGATGATTTACATCAAAAGGAATTAACGATTGTACGTCTATTACTTCAGCAGAGACTCCAACAGATTCTAATTCTTTTGCAGCTTCCATGACCAAACGCCAAGTAGAACCGTAAGTTACAAGCGTAATATCGCTTCCTTCTTTGGTTGTTTCAGGAATCCCAACAGGCGTTTTAAATTCGCCTAAATTAACGGGCATTTTTTCCTTTAAACGGTACCCATTTAAACATTCTATAATTAAAGCCGGATCATCCGATGCCAACATGGTGTTGTAAAAACCAGCGGCCTGTGTCATATCTCTTGGAACCAAAACATTAACACCTCTTAAGGAATTGACAATCATCCCCATTGGAGATCCAGAATGCCAAATACCTTCCAAACGATGCCCACGGGTTCTTATAATTAATGGGGCTTTCTGACCTCCTTTGGTTCGGTAATGAAGGGTTGCCAAATCATCACTCATTATTTGAATCGCATACAATAAGTAATCTAAATATTGTATTTCAGCAATTGGTCTTAAACCACGCATTGCCAAACCAATTCCTTGTCCTAAAATTGTAGCTTCTCGAATACCTACATCAGAAACACGGAGTTCGCCATACTTTTCTTGCAATCCTTCTAAACCTTGATTTACATCACCGATATTTCCGGAATCTTCACCAAAAATTAAGGCTTCTGGCATCTTTGCAAAGATCGCGTCAAAGTTATCTCGAAGAATTACGCGAGCGTCTACCTCTTTAGCATCTTGGTACTCAGGTAGAACCTCTTTAACTTTTAAAGAAGAAAATGCAGAATCACTATACAAATGACTACTAAAACGATTGGCATTTACTTGCTTTTCTTTATGCAACCAATTGCCAATTAAGGTTTTGGCCTCAGAGCTTTCAGCTCTTACCAATCGTAAAGATTTGCGAGCTGCATTAAATAGATCTTTACGTAAAGGCTCAGCATTGTCTTTTAAATCGTTAGCAATTGTTGTAATGGCCGCTTTATTAGAGCTGCTCTCGGCGAGCTGAATCAATAAAGATGAAACAACACTTTGCTCCTCTTTGATAGGATTAATAAAAGCATTCCAGGCATTAGCTTTGGCTTCTCGAACTAACTTTTTAGACGCCTTAGATACAGCATAAAAATCG
>NYWQ01000105.1 GCA_002685115.1 Flavobacteriales bacterium
AAGTTCTATACTTGCATCATTAGCATCAACTTCAGAGGCATGAAGTATTGCAGGTTTTACAATTAAAGATGGAACACCACAGCCATTAGATACGAGTAAACCGGATCTAAAATACTGAAGTGCAGTTTGCATTCTTTCTGCCTGACCAATACTAAACATAACCATACTAGAATCGTAGACATAATCCATAAAATTCATAAACATGTCAATAGTTTCACAAGATGTTTGTGGATGAACTGGAGAACCAGCATAAGCACTCTCACTGATTGGAGTGTCATCAACAAAATCATTATTTTGGTCACAATTCCCATTTCCCCATGGGTGTCTTAGATTAAAGTAATGACCTATTTCATGAACAAGCGTTTTACCCATATTATAGAATGAGTGATTCGTTTCACCAAAGAAAGGGTAATTAATCACGACACCTTGTTCTTGATCTGGAACAGTAGCTGAAGGTATATGAGAATAACCCAATATACTAGACGATAACTTACCAATCCAAATATTTAAATAAGAATCTGTATCCCAAGCATCAACGCCACCTTCGCTTGCGTATTTTATATTATTACTAACTGTAGAAAAAACAGAAACATCAGTAAAATTTCGTGTTATTCCAGAAGTCGAGTATCCAAGTGGATCAACAGTGGCTAGGCAAAATTCAAAGCCAACATTACCAATTAAGGGTTCAAAAAATTCTGGGGTATTTTCTACATCTGTATTATTTTGATTGTAAGTTTCGTTTAAGATTTCAAGTTGTCTATAGACCATTTCATCAGTAATATTCATGTCCATATCGTTTGGATTTTTAACAATATGGATCACAATAGGAATGCTTGCATTTTCTGATAATAGTAACTTGTTTTTTAGAATTTCTTGCTCTTCATGGTACAATAAAATTCTAAATTCTTCCGATGTATATGCCTCTTGAATTATAGAATCAAAAATACACCTCGGCGTTTGAAGCTCTTGAGCAAAACCAAATAAGTGGGGTACCAAGGTTAGTAAAAAGAATACATTTTTCATGACTATTATTTAAGGAAGTAAAAATACAATAAAAAAAGGAAGCAAATAAGCAGATCAAAAACTGAAAGGGCTTAATTTTTATTTTATACATTTTAGAAAAAACAATGCAAAAAAATGTCTGACCTACTATGTTTGGTCTTTTGGATGTTTGTTTTCTATTAGTGCAAAATCAATCCAGTGAAGTGGATTCGTTACCTATAAATTACACTTTCATTTGCAATGAATAAGTAATCTATATTTTGCAAATGCTGAATTTTACAATTATGCATGGAGTACCGATGAAAAGTCCCAAGGAATTGGTATTTCTTTTCATGGTCTATGCACAGCATCAACTTCTTTTAACAGGAATAATTCGGTAATAAAGCTATCATTGGAAACGTGTTAGCTACGCCTAATACCTTAAAAAAAAGGAGTTAATTTTGAGTCTATTTTTCAATAACAACTTGTCTTTGAGTTGTACTTCTAACTTGAAAAAAACCTAGGGCGTTAGAAAAATTATCATTCAAAGAAACTAAATTAGACGACAATGGAAATGGAGGAGCTGCACCTACACCACTTGTTTCGGTTAGAAGTGTATACAAATTAAAATAATAGAAGTAAACTTCTTCAGTAATAGACGACAAGACTACTTCAAGAGTATCTCCAACTTTTAAAGGAATGTCATTTACTTCAAAATCTAAATCCATACCATTTACATACCTATCTTGAAGTATTAAAGACCTTTTTGTACCTGGGTTTAATTCAAAACGACTCGTATCATTTATTAAAACCGTTAGATGGTAAAAGTTTTGTTCTGCCGCAGGATCTGTAAGCATAATCTTTACAAAATAACCTTCTTTTGAAAAAGGTGGAGAAGCAGGTTCATAGGTGTAATAAACAGAGTCTATACTCGGGATATTCGTATGAGCATTTGTTGCCTTCCAGCGACCTTCTTTGTTAGCTACATCTGCAATAATTTCTATAGAAAATTCTTGTTCTCCAGAATAAGGAATTGGCTCTGTAGATGTATAATAACCTAAAGAATCAGGATCTTCTTGTAAGGCATAAGTGTCGTTTATAAAAATGGTAGCGTTGGAAACAGTATTTGATGCTTCACTAGAATTAAAAGCACTTGATTCGGTTAATTTAACTCGCGCAAATCCATAATCTAAAGTATCTGGAAATTCTAAATAAGATTCAACAACAATGTTCTTATTCCCTTCTGCTAATTCAATTGGGACAACCGTTTCGCATGAACTAAATAAAATTAAAATGGCGGTAAAAATGGTGAGCTCTTTCATTAGAATTTAAAATTATATGAAACACTTGGTAAAATTGGAAAGATAGACAGTTGTACTGCTTCAGTTTGATTTGGATTCTCTATACTTTCTCTAAAATACAATGAGGATGCATTTTTTCGGTTGTAGACGTTGTAAATGCTAAATATCCATTCTCTAGAGTCGTCGCCTCTTGGCGTATAGGTTGCAGCAAAGTCTAATCTGTGGTAATCATTTAAACGTTCTTGATTTCTTGACCCATCGTAATTGGGGATCGTAATTCCCTCAAATTCGTATTTCGATACTGGATAGTTTGTTGGAATACCGGTAGCAAAAACAAAATTAGAAGAGAACGCCCATTTTTTGTTTAATTTATAAAAGGCAACAATAGACAAGTCGTGTGTTTTGTCTTGAGGGTTTGGATACCATTCACGATTGTTTATACCAGGTTCATTAGGGCCAAAACCTTCCATTAAACTTTCCGTTTTGGCATAGGTATAAGAGACCCAACCGGTAAGTTTTCCTAATTTTTTCTCCAACATTAATTCCAATCCATAAGCCCTACCCTTTCCATATATGATTTCAGTTTCTAAATGGTTGTTAAATTCTAAATCGGCTGCATCTACATAGTCGATTACATTGTCTAAATTTTTGTAATACACTTCTGACGTACAATCCCACATTTGATTTGCAGAAGTATGAAAATAGCCCAAAGCGTATTGTTGGCCAATTAAAGGTTTTATAAAGGGGCCTGAAGGTGCCCAAATGTCTAATGGAGTTGGAGAACTCGCATTGGTAATTAAGTGCAAATATTGATTGATTTTCTGATAACTTGCCTTTACAGAGTTAGACTCGTCTAATTGATAACGAATGGCGAGTCTAGGTTCAAAACCATTGTAGCCTTTTACCAAGTCATTTGGTCCATAAAAGAGTGAATCTGTAACCACACCATTTTCATACTGACCTAAACTTTGATCGTAATAAATGGGTGCATTGTCTTGATACTCGAGTATAGTATCGGTTCCCATTCTGTAGAAAGACGACCAACGAAATCCAGCTTTCACCAATATACGATCAGATACTTTCCATTCGTCTTGAATAAAAAGCGCATTTTCATAGGAATGCTTTGCTCTCATCTCAAAAGAAGTTATGGCAGAAGCACTACTTGCCGGTTCAATTATCCCTGGGTTAAAGTCGAATTTATTTACTGATAAACCTGCCTTAAACTGATGATTGTTACTGTGAAAGTAAGAAACATCGTACTTGAATTGATGGTTCCGTATTTTAGATTGCCAATTGAAATCAAATCCTGGGGGTAGTATTGATATTAAATAATCGTAATCGTTAAAATTATATGACATATTGGAAACTACTTGATCAGAAAATAAGTGCAACCAACGAACATTAACCGTATTGTTCCCCCAAGATGAAGCGAATAAGTCGCCGAATTTAAAAACATCCCTACCCAAATAGGAAGAAAGAAAAATTCGATCCTTATCGCCTACCCAAGTATTTAACTTGGTGTTTAAATCATAAAAGTACAGTTTGTTTGAATTGATGGAGGAATCACCAGACAAAGCAAGAAAAAGGTCTCCATAAGATCTTCTACCAGCAACCATAAAAGAACTTTTATCCCAAAGAGGACCTTCTACTAATAGCCTACTTGAAATTAATCCAATACCACCAGAAACTTCTTTATTGTTGGCGTTACCTTCTTTTTGACGTACGTCTAAAACCGAAGAGACTCTAGAACCGAACTCAGCGGGAATACCTCCCTTGTACAACTTCATATCCTTAATAGCATCTGCATTAAAAACAGAGAAAAAACCAAACAAATGAGATGCATTGTAAAGCGTCATTTCGTCCAGAAGAACCAAATTTTCGTCTACAGAACCCCCACGAACGTTAAATCCATTTGCACCTTCTCCTACACTGGTAACACCCGGCAGTAATTGTATGCTCTTAATGATGTCTACTTCTCCACCCACAGCGGCCAATTGTCTTACTGCTTTGGTCTCTAAATTATTAACACTCATTTCTATGGAACGCACCTTTTGCATCGACTCAGATTCCAAAACAACTTCCATGATTTCTTCTGCGTAGGCTTCTAAATCTACATTCAACCGAATGCTTTTGGTTAAAGAAACTTCAATGGTTTGGTCTTGAAAACCAATGTAAGAATACGTAATTTTATAAGAGCCTTCTGGTAGAGTTAAAGAGTAAAACCCATAGGCATTGGTTGTTATTCCAGTTTTTGGAGCGTCACATACAATATTTACTCCGATTAAATCTTCGGCACTTGATTTTTCTTTAACAAAACCACTTAGGGTATAATTACTTTGTGCAAATAGACCAGACGAAATGCAAAAGACTAAAAATATTATTTTTTTCATTGTCATGTTTTAAAAGAATCCACCATCCATATCACCGCCAGAATCTCTGTAACCACCACTTCGTTGTTTATTGTTACTTTGATCACCAAAATTGTAACTAAGACTTAAATTAATGGCTTGGCTTTGGCGTTTGTACCAAAAAGATTTATCAAAATTCGCACCACTTGTGTCAATTCCGAATCTTCGTGTGTTAAATAAATCACTAATTTTTAAAGTGAGCCTCCCTTTGTTAGATAAAACAGGACGGCTGTAAGCCAAGTCTGTACTTAGCATCGTTTCCATACGTCCTTGTCCAACCGAGTTACCAGGCCTTATCCAACCAGATAATTGAAGTTTTTGCCCATTTTTCTTGTAAGCCATATTAAAGTTTGCTCGCATTCCAAAAGTAGATTCATCAAACTCATTGGTTAAGTTTGAAGCATCCATTTGGGAATGAAATAAATTAGAACTAATCATAAAATTAAAAGTCTCAGAAACTTGTTTAGACCACATAAATTCGATCCCAACATCAAAAGAGCCATTTAAGTTTCTGTAGGTTACTGTGGAAACATTAGTACTGTCAACCTCTATAAACCTGCGTTGCATGTTGTTGAGGTCTTTGGCATAAACTGAGGCGCTTAGGGTAGTTCCTTTTGCGTATTTTGAGTAGCCCAATTCATAAGAATTTATAAACTCTGGGTTTAGGTAAGGATTTCCCATGCGTAAGTTAAACGGATCTGAATATTCTGGGAAAGGGTTTAATTGATAAAAGCCTGGCCGATTTACTCTTTTAGAGTAACTGGCCTGCAAAGAAGTTGACTCGTTTAATTGGTAGGTTAAATAAAAACTTGGGTATAGTTTAAAATAATCGTTGTTGTAGGTAGTTGTATCGTTTACAAGATTTGAAGAAGTATACACATCTTCTGCCCTTAAGCCTGCCTGCATACCTATAACACCAAAAGACTTGGCGTATATAGCATAAGCAGAATAAACAACGTCTTCAAAAATAAATTGGTTTTCTAAATTAGAATTATCAACCCAACCATTTGTGGTAGAATCCAATTCGGTGTATAAGTTTTGGTCTATATCTCTAGTTCTAGTACTGAGCCCCCATTCTACTTTACCCGTTTCTTTTGCTCCGTATGTAAAATCGATTTTTGCTTCAAATTGCCCATCATTTCGATCACTACTTAATTGTTCAAATGAAGGATAACCTCCAAACCCAGGATCATTACTGTTTAATAAGGTCTCTGTGAATAAACCATAATTATTTTTTGAGTTACGAGATTGATTTACGCTAAAATCTAAATGCACACCCGATTCCCAATCTTTTTTACCATTAAAGTCAATAGTCCAGCTTTCCTGCTCTGTATCAGAGCTATTTAATCGATCAAATCTATTAGGCACATTTGAGATAATTTCTGAATACTTGATCGTGTACATTTTTGATCTGGTAGAAGGGCTAAAATTACCCTGAAGATTGAAAGAACTACTTTCGTTGGG
>NYWQ01000106.1 GCA_002685115.1 Flavobacteriales bacterium
CATGGCGGGTCAAAAGCACCTAATAGAAGTTGGTAATTTGTTAAAAGACACAGCTAACCTAGAGGAAAAAGCAAAATATGATCAACCCTTAACTCATATCGAAAAAGATAGAATAAAAGTTTTATTTCTTTCATTCTTAATCGTTATTGTTTTCTGGGGAGCTTTTGAACAAGCAGGTGGATTGATGAATATCTACACACTTGAAAAGACAAATAGAGTGATTGCTGGAATGACAATTCCTGCTTCTGTATTTCAATCTTTAAATGCTGCATTTATCATTTTATTGGGTACAACAGTAGCTGGATATTGGGTTAAACGATCAAGTAAAAACAAAGAAGCATCATCTCTATTTAAGATGGCTGTTGGTACTATGATCATGGGATTGGGATTTTTATTTATGACGGGAGCTGCTGCACAATTTGAAGCTAATGGTTCATCTGCAATGTACTGGTTGGTATTTGCTTATTTATTCCATACAATTGGAGAACTTTGCGCTTCTCCTGTTGCACTTTCATTTATTACTAAACTTGCTCCTGTAAAATACGGATCGATCATGATGGGTACCTATTTTGCTATGACAGGTTTTGGTAACAAACTGGCTGGTTTTCTTGGCGAATCTGCTTCTGAATTAGGAGAATATGTAATTTTTACGGGAATTGCTATCTTCTGTGTTATATTTGGATTACTGATACTATCGCTTCTCAAAAAACTCAAAAAATTGACGCATGGAGCTGAAGACAATGAAACAGAATTAGCTTAATAAAAATAAAACAATTAAAAGCCTCTCCAAAATTACCGGAGAGGCTTTTCTATTTTTAACTACCTATTATGAAAACAACAACACAAAACGAATTCTTCAACTCCAATATACAAGGGCATCCTGCCGGGTTATTTGTATTGTTCTTTACAGAAATGTGGGAGCGTTTCTCGTTCTATGGAATGCGAATTCTATTGGTTATTTTCCTTACTGCAGCAATAGGAGCCGACAATGCTGGTTTTGGAATGCCCATTGAGCATGCTGCTGCAGTTTATGGAACCTATGCAATGCTCTTGTACCTTACCCCTATATTAGGTGGTTTAATTGCCGATAAGTTTTTAGGCTACAGATGGGCCGTTGTAATAGGTGCTATTATTATGACTCTTGGGCACGCAGCTATGGCCGTTGAAACTCATTTTTGGGTGTACGTTGGGCTTGGTTTATTAGTATTAGGTACAGGTTTTTTTAAACCAAACATGACCTCTATATTGTCTGAAATGTACAAAGATGTACCAGAGAAAAAAGACGGTGCCTACACCATTTTTTACATGGGCGTAAATGCCGGAGCTTTCTTTGGAATGATGCTTTGCGGATACCTTGGTGAAAAAATTGGTTGGGCTTATGGTTTTGGTTTGGCTGGGATTTTTATGCTATTAGGTACCCTACAATTTTGGTTGGCAAAACCTCTTTTTGGTTCCATTGGTGAGGTTCCTTCAGAAGCGACCTCTTCATCTAACGAGGCGCGTACTGTAATTAAAACGGAAGATACAGACACTAGAAACCCCTTTACGCTTTTCGATAAAATATTAATTGGTTTTTCGTCTGTTATGGGACTTGGTTATGCCATAAATGATCCCATGTCTAAAATTGCGAACATTGATTTATTTTCGTTTGCTAACACCCATAACCTTGAAGGCCAATATGTTATGGTATTACTAGCACTTGCTGCTTTTTTATTCATGGTTATTAGTAGAATATCAAGATACGACGCAGTGGTAAGAGACCGTATGATTGCGGTTATTATCTTCGCCTTTTTCACAGTCTTTTTCTGGCTTTCTTTTGAACAAGGAGCCTCTTCTTTGGTTTTATTTGCCCGAGATTCGGTAGACAGAACCTTAACCGGAGATGCCGCAACGATTTTTAACGTCGTAAACACATTACTAACCATTATTCCGTTGGTTATCATTTCTTATGTACTGTTTTTATTAGGGAAGCAAACCTGGAAAAAAATACCCGCATCAAACATCGTTTTAATCATCACTTTTTTAGGTGTTTGGGCTGTAGCCTTATGGATGCTAAATAGAGATTTTAATTCAGCAACCACCGAAATTCCTGTTTCATGGTTTAGTATTTTAAACTCCTTTTTCATCATTGCATTTGCTTCATCAGTCTCAAAGTGGTGGGAGTCTAAATACAACCCATCTGCAGCAGTAAAATATGGATTGGGATTGATTATTATGGCCGCTGGTTTTGGCTTTTTAGCCTTTGGTGCTTATGGTATAGAAGCGGGCGTTAAAGTGAGTATGCTTTGGTTAATTTTGGCTTACTTATTCCATACCTTGGGAGAGCTGTGTTTGTCTCCAGTTGGCTTGTCCTACGTATCTAAACTTGTACCTGCTCGTATGATTGCCTTTATGTTTGGTATGTGGTATTTAGCCATTGCAATTGGAAATAAATTAGCTGCTGTATTAGGGGGGCAAATTGAAAACATTACCAATGAATATAGTTTGTCTACCTTCTTCTTAATATTTACTATTGTTCCGACTATAGCGGGTATTGCAGTGATGTTTTTAAACCCATTGCTCAAAAGATTAATGCACGGTGTAAAATAATTTAGAAAGAGGGCGTGAAAACCCACACTAAAAAAATTAATTATTACTATTTTTACAGAATCTGCAATGGAATACTTATTGTAGTCGATTGTTTAAGAAAATTATAAAATGAAAAACATACGCAACATACTTATTTTTGCAATTGGTTTAACCACTACTGTTTTTGCTCAAGTAGACAAAATAAACTGGCTAACGATTGAAGAGGTAGAAATACTCCAGCAAAAAAATCCTCGAAAAGTTCTTATGGATGTTTACACCACTTGGTGTGGTCCATGTAAAATGATGATGAAGAATACATTTACCAACAAGAATGTTATTGAGTATATAAACGCAAATTATTATGCGGTTAAGTTTGATGCGGAGAGTGGCAGAAATGTAACTTTTAAAGGAAATACGTATACGAACCCAACTTATATTGAAGGGCAACGAGGACGAAAAGGACAGCACGAATTTGCCAAAGCACTGAGCGTAAACTCTTACCCAACTATTATATATATGGATGAAGAGTTAAATGTTATTGCTCCAATTAAAGGCTACCAAACACCAGATAAAATTGAGTTGTATTTAAAATTATTTGCTGATAACATTTACAAAACAATTGAATCACAGGAAGATTTTCAAGAATTTCAGGCTAATTTTAAACCTACTTTTCACTTGGCAAACTAATTTCTACTAAACCTTTGTAATTAACAAAAGACTCCTTGCCTTTTTTTGGTTTAGTCATCATATCAATACTGTCTGCTATACCAACACCCGCATACAACAAGCGCGCTTTCTTATCGATAGCGTGCTTTTTCATTTTTTGCATCCAGGCATCATCGTACTTATCAGGGTTTTCTGGAAATGTAACGGTTCGAACCAAAACAAAAAACAAGTCCTTTTCATTTTTCAAACAAACAAACTGAGGAGAATGCCCCAGTTCACTTTTAACTGCCAGAAACTCAAAACCATTTTCCTCTAGGTGTTTGCCCACATGGTTCATGCCCAATTGATGAATTTCTTTAGAACTTAATTCGGTGCTAGCCATTTTTCCAAAATTTATTTTCTTAAATACGTTTTATCGATATAGAAAGTACCAAAAGGGACCACCGAAGCCAAAAGTATAATTAGAGTTGATTTGAGCGTCCACTTTTGTTGAACTTTATAGAACAAGGCAAAACCAATATAGGCCATAAATAGAACTCCATGAGGCATACCCAATAACTTAACAAACGTGGGGTCTCCTGAAAAATATTTTACAGGAGAAGCAATGAACAATAAAAGAAGGTAAGAGAGGCCTTCTAAAAAAGCAATAAATCGGAATAGTTTCATGAGGGCTTGTTTAGCCAACAAAGGTAAACATCTTTGGCATGAGTAAAAAAATCATTTCAAGAATTCAATACATTTTTGAAAACTATAAATAGATTACACCTAATTAAAAATCTAAACTTAACTCCACTCCTATTCCCGACTCATTTTCGTCTGCACTAAACTCTAAAACATACGCTTGGTGTTTGCGCATATTTAATACCTGACCGCCTTCAAAAAGTAAATACTGTCCTTTAATACCCATTAATCTACCTTCAATAACAGGGGTTTTATCAAAACTCAGACTCTTTACTTTTACGGGATATTCATTTACAGGAAAATTAATGTGTAAAACCTCCTCATCACTTAAAACATATTGCTGATATTCTTCAGGAATTAATTGAATGATCTCATCTCGCTTCGCAGCCAAATCAATATGTGCGATCTCATTTTTTAACATACGTTGCCAAGCGGTTCTGTCAGACAAATAAGTTTTTAAAGAAACTTCAATAACACCACATAAGTACCGATTTGGCGTTTTAGCTATGGGCACAGCATAACTGGCTCCTTGGTCTATCCAACGAGTAGGAACTTGCGTATCACGAGTAATGCCCACTTTAACACCACTAGAAACAGCTAGATAAACGTAGTGGTCTTTTAAATGGTGTTTTCGCTCCCATTCAACATCCCTTCCTTCACCCAAATGCGCTCTGCACAATTCTGGTTTAATGATACACTCTGCAGCCATAGGACTGTCTCTAAAACAGGGGTAACAAAAACCTTGATTGAATGACTTTTTGGTTCGATTGCCACAATCTAAACAGAAAATATCACCTGAAAAACGAAATTGAATATTCTTGCCAATCCACTGGTTCATATTTAACAAACCATCGCCCATTGGCAAATTGTATTGAACGGGCGTTTTTAATTCGGTTAGCATTTTAAGAATTTGACCCTGCATCTTCATAAGTAAGCGATTTTTTGTAGATTCGATACTAAAATAATTAAAGATATAATAGCCTAAATGAAAATTTACAATTTAATAGTTAGTCTGATCTTAAAAAAACGAAACCAACGTATAAAATTATTCATTGATCAACCGCACAAGGTGCAAGAAAAATTAAGGCATTACCTTATAAACAAAGCCAAAAATACCGAATTTGGTAAAACTTATGATTTTAAATCTATAAATAATTTAAAAGATTTTTCTGAACGCATCCCACTCAGTACATACGAAGATTTAGAGCACTACATTGTTAAGATGAGAGCTGGCAATCAAAACATTCTATGGCCTAGTAGAATTAAATGGTTTGCAAAATCATCGGGCACAACAGGAAATAAAAGTAAATACATTCCTGTAAGTAAAGAGTCCATAGCTGACTGCCATTATAAAGGAGGGAAAGATTTACTGGCCATTTACTGTTCGAATTACCCAGCAAAAAACATTTTTAATGGAAAAAGTGTAATGCTTGGAGGGAGTCATAGTATCTCTAAACTTTCCAGTAAAATGAAGGAAGGTGATTTATCTGCAATCATCATGGAGCAACTCCCCTTTTGGGTTCGAATGCAACAATCACCAAAGCTTACTATAGCCTTAATGGATGATTGGGAAGAGAAAATTGAATTGATGACAGAACAAGCAATCCATCAAAATGTAAGTTCCTTATCAGGCGTGCCATCCTGGACTCTTGTATTTGCAAAAAAGATTTTGGAGAAGACAGGAAAGAAAAACCTTCATGAAGTATGGCCAAACTTTGAGCTGTATATGCATGGAGGTATTAATTTTGAGCCCTACAGAAAGAAGTTTGAAGAGTTGTTTCCGAAAGGAATAAATTACATTGAGTCATTTAACGCATCAGAGGGTTATTTTGGTATTCAGGACAATCCGAATAAAAATGATTTGCTTCTTATGCTAGATTTCGGAATTTACTATGAATTTATTTTATTAAAAAATGCGCTCAAAAACAAACCAAGCGTAGTTTCATTAAGTGAGGTAAAACTAGGAGAGGACTACGAAATGGTTATTACTACAAACGCAGGACTTTGGAGGTATAGAATTGGAGATACTGTAAGATTTACCAAACTAAATCCTTATCGATTTGTGATTACTGGCAGAACAAAACACAACCTAAATGTTTTTGGGGAAGAGTTGATGATTCATAATGCTGAAAAAGCACTACAAAAAGTATGTACTGATTTACATTTAGAGGTATTGGAATATACAGCAGCTCCAAAATTTACAGGTACGAACGGAAAAGGATGTCACGAGTGGATTTTAGAATTTAAAAATGCCCCAAAAGACCTCCAGAAATTTAGGTATTCTTTTGACCAAGCTCTAAAAAACCTAAATTCTGATTACGAAGCCAAGCGCTATAAAAACATGGTTCTAGAAATGCCTATTCTTCATATTGCCTCAAAAAACTTGTTTTTTAAATGGATGAAAAATAAAGGTAAATTAGGCGGACAAAACAAAGTTCCAAGACTTTCAAACGAAAGAAAATTTATAGAAGAACTTTTAAAATTGAACCACTAATTTAGGCTTGCACTTCTCATCAAAAATTGTACTTTTAAAACTTAATTTGAAATCGAAGATATGCATATAGCCGTTGCAGGAAATATAGGTGTTGGGAAAACAACATTAACAAAATTATTAGCAAAAAACTTTCAATGGGAGCCTCATTTTGAGTCGGTTGACAACAATCCCTACTTAGATGATTTTTATACCGACATGCAACGTTGGGCATTTAACTTACAAGTTTTCTTTTTGAACAGTCGATTTGGACAGCTAAAAGAAATTCAAACAAGTGGTAAAAAAATAATTCAAGACCGAACTATTTATGAAGATGCAAATATTTTCGCACCCAATCTTCATGCCATGGGATTAATGACTACCAGAGATTTTGAGAATTATGAAAGTCTATTCGATCTAATGGCTTCCTTTGTAAAGCCACCAGACTTATTAATTTATCTGCGAGCGTCTGTTCCTACGCTCGTTAAACAAATTCAAGCACGAGGTAGAGATTACGAATCGAGTATACGTATTGATTACCTTACAAGACTTAATGAACGATACGAAGCTTGGATTTCGGAATATACTGATGGGAAACTCCTCATTATAGAAACCGACAATTTAGATTTTACCAAAAACCCCGAGGACTTAAGTCAAATTATTGATAAAATTAATGCAGAATTAAACGGATTGTTTTAGTTGCTAAACTTCGTTTAATTGCATTTGCAAATGGATAATAAAGAACTTTTTTTAAAACACCAAGGCCAAACCACTCCTTACCCCCTTTGCATGGAGGTATCAAAAGCGAGCGGCTTATACATTACCGATACATCCGGGAAAAAGTATTTAGATCTAGTAGCTGGTGTTTCTGCATGCGCTATAGGTCATTGTCACCCTCGAATAGTTAAAGCAGTTCAAGAACAAGCCGCATCGTATATGCATGTTATGGTGTATGGAGAATTCATTCAATCTCCACAACTGCAATTAGCCAAAAAATTAGCTTCCGTATTACCCGATAGTTTAAACAGTTCTTATTTTGTAAACTCTGGTACTGAAGCCATTGAAGGTGCTATGAAATTAGCAAAGAGAAGTACCGGAAGAAGTGAAATGATTTCATGCGAACTTTCCTATCATGGTTCTACCCAAGGTACATTAAGCATTATGGGAACCGAGCAGTACAAACAAAAATACAGACCTCTTTTACCCGATTGTAACAGAATTGTTTACAACGATATAAGTAGCTTACGTTTAATTACCTCTAAAACTGCAGCTGTAATTATTGAACCCGTTCAAGGTGCATCGGGATTTAGAACTCCAGAAAACAATTATTTACAAGAAGTTAGAAAAAGGTGTACAGAGGTTGGTGCTTTATTAATTTTTGACGAAATACAAACCTGTTATGGAAGAACTGGTCGTTTATTTGGCTTCCAAACTTACGATGTAGTTCCAGATATATTATGCATAGCTAAAGGTATGGGTGGCGGAATGCCTATTGGCGCATTTATCTGTTCAACCGCTTTAATGAGTAAATTAAAGGACAACCCTAAATTGGGACACATAACAACATTTGGTGGCCATCCAATAAGCTGTATTGCAGCGCTAGAAACGCTAAATGAATTGTGCGAAACAAGTCTCGTAGAAGACGTAAAGTCTAAAGAACAATTATTTAGAGAAGTATTAAAACATCCAAAAATAAAAGAAATTAGGGGTATAGGTTTAATGCTAGCGATTGAATTAGAATGTGCAGAAGAAACAATCAAACTCGTTGAAAGAGGCATGGAAAAAGGCATCATCACCTTTTTCTTTTTATTTACAGACACAGCAGTAAGAATTAGTCCTCCACTAACCATTACTGAAGATGAAATTCGAACAGCTGGAAAAATAATATGTGAACTATTAGACAACTAAAAAAGGTGCTCTGAATGAGCCCCTTTTCTAGGAAGTAGTATCCGATTCCTTTTTAGATTTTCTGTAAGGAAAAGAATTAAAAATAGTTCTTTTAGCAAAACGCATTTGCTTGTCAGAATTAACCAATTTGGAGAATACTTTTTTAGAAACACCAAAATACTCATACGTAGATCCGTCCAAAAATGAAACCTCTAAAAGCTGTCCTTTATGCTGAAAATCAGCGATTGCAGACTCCGTAATAGTCTTGGTATAGGCCTCTAAATTGTTCTCTAAAGTTTCAGGATCCATACTAACCAAAAAATGATATCCATCAATAATATACCTACTCATTTCTTCGGCTTCAATAGATTTATCGTCCCCTTTTTGAAACTTATCAGGATGCCATTCTTTTACTAAATTTCTGTATGTTTTTTTAAGAGTCTTTAAATTCGTGTCTTCGTCAACACTAAATAACTTCTTATACTTGTTTATGCGCTTCATAAATAGGCTCTTGTAATTTGGCGCAAAATTACTGATTTATATGGTGGAAATCAACGATATTCCAAAAATATAATGGTTTGTGAAATACCGCACAACTAAAGTTAAAATCACCTATTGAACTAGGGTAATTTGGGTGTTAAAAAAAAGATTAAGAATATTACAAAAGCACTAAAAGATGTAGGTAGCGCCAAGCTGAGAGGTATGATAAGGATAATCGATAATTGAAAATTGTTGCCTTACATACATTTGGATGTGAGACCAATTTTTAGCAAATTTAATAGA
>NYWQ01000107.1 GCA_002685115.1 Flavobacteriales bacterium
GGATTTGAAACTATAGGTTTGCTAGCTAAATACATGTAATTAGCTCCCAATAAATAATCAATACATCCAACACCTAAAACTAATATCTGCAAATAGAGAATTGACGTGTACCAAGCCTGCTTTCTAGGCTTCATTCCTAAAACGAATAGACAATATAACGGTACAACAATTAAACCTCCATGCACCAAATAATAATCAAACATTAACACAAGATCTAAGCCGTGAGTAAACTCAGGAGTCATTAAAGAATGAAAACCTCCAATCATTCCAACAAAAAGTAATAACTCAAAAGCAATTTGATTTCGGAACATGATAGCAAATGAAGATACAAGCCACATTAGTCTACACAAATGAAATGGCAAAGAGTCTTGAACAGTCCATATACCAGCATAATAATAATAAAACTGAATAAATAGTACTTCAATAAAAATGGTTAAAACTAGTAAGTTTGCAATTTTAGTTCTGAAATTTGGATGGGCATTTCTTGAAACAAGAATGACCAAAATGACAAAAAAAAGAGTAGCGAAATTCCAAAGAAACCACTCTTCACTAAATGGACTTATTACAAAATGTTGGTTCATTTTTTTTGCTTATATTTAAGAATAAACTAAAATATAAAAAAAATTAACATTCAAATTAAACTATTCCAATTATTAAAATAAAATATGAGATCAGATCAAATTACACCTCACCATTTACTATGCTTTGTATGCATAGGTTTTGCAAACTTAAGTAGTCCGAATATGAGCAAAAAAACATACAACGAAATAGAAAGTAAAATTGCCAGCTGGATAAACGTTAATCCATCAAATATTGTGAAATTCACCAATCTAATTAACGACACAATCATTTGGTATGATAGCATTAAAACAAGTGAAAAGCTTAACTATGTACTAAAAATAGCAAAATCTATAAATACAAAAGAGATTATAACTTTAGAGAAAAAAAAATCATTTTTATCTGATATTCGAGATATAGCAGTTGCAGATGGCGTATTCAATTCTGAAGAAAAGAACTTACACGATAGGATTGCAAAAGAACTAGGTATAAATATAATGACAACTGATAAAGTCATCAGAAAAAAAATAGGGTACTAAAATGACCAAAGATATTCTCAGAGCAATAAGATTCCCTTTATTATTTGTTTTAATTATAGTTTTAGTTCACTTCTACAGCACTTACTATGAGATACAATTGAGTCACTATGGAATTTACCCAAGAAGAATAGATAGTTTACTAGGTGTAATTACTTCTCCTTTTATTCATAGCGATTCGAAACACCTGTGCAACAATTCTATTCCCTTAGTTATATTAGGTTCAAGCTTATTTCATTTCTACAATCGATTGGCACTTCGGGTTTGGGGTCTATCAATTTTGTATACTGGTTTATTACTATGGCTCGGTGGTAGACCATCGTTTCATATTGGAGCTAGTGGATTGGTTTATGCATTGGCTTTTTTCATTTTTTTTAGTGGATTGATAAGAAAGCACAAACCTTTAATGGCAATATCCATGATTGTAGTTTTTATTTATGGAGGGCTTGTTTGGGGTATTTTCCCAAGAGAGGCACACATTTCATGGGAAGGACACTTATCTGGGGCGTTTAATGGCTTATTTTGGGCATTATACTACAAACATGAAGGACCTCAACGAAAAAAATATTCTTGGGAAGTTGAGGAAGAAATCATCAATAGTTTAGACGGTATAGAGGTTATTTATCAAGAGATTATTCCGAAGGAACAAACACAAGAATCCGTTTCGATTACCTACGATTATGTATTAAAGAAATAAACGTTTCTGGTAAATCAATTTTTCCGTTTTCCAAAAAAAGATTCAAGAACAATAAATAAGCCTTTTACAGAAAGAAACATAGCCAGTAACATTAAAAATCCAGAAACAATTTTTAGTATTAGATTTTCTTGTTGCACAGAATAAAACAGAAGCATTGGGCCTGCAAAAAAGAAAGGAAATGAGTAAAGCATAAAACTCACTCCTTTAACTAATAATTCTTTATTTACCATCTTTAAAAGCTTTTACGGCACTTCTTACAGAACCAAATTCTAATAAATATTTTCTGGCAGCTGTATTAGTTAAACCCGTTTGAGAAGAAACCATCTGTGTTCCTCTTTCCACCAATTTAACATTACTTAACTGCATGTCAACCATCCGATTTCCTTGAACCTTACCCAGTTTTATCATTAATGAAGTAGAAATCATATTTAAAACTAACTTCTGTGCCGTGCCAGACTTCATTCTGGTACTTCCAGTAATGTACTCTGGACCTACAATTACTTCAATAGGATAATCAGAACATTTACTCAACTCAGAATTTAAATTACAAGTTATACTACCATTTAAAATTTCATGTTTCTTACAGGATTTTAAAGCTCCTATAACGTATGGTGTACTCCCTGAAGCTGCTATACCAATAACAAAATCATTTTTTGTAATATTAAAAGATTTTAAATCTTCCCAACCAAGCGATAAATCATCTTCGGCAAATTCAACTGCATTTCTTATTGCTTTGTCACCACCTGCAATTATACCAATAACCGTAGTAGGGCTAACTCCAAATGTAGGAGGGCATTCAGAAGCATCCAACACACCCATACGCCCACTGGTTCCGGCTCCAACATAAAAAAGCCGACCGCCATTTTTAATCTTTGGAACGAGTACTTCAACCAAATTTTCGATAGCTGGTAAACTTAAAGCCACAGCTTTAGAAATTTTCTCATCTTCTCGATTAATTTGATGTAAAATAGTTGCTAATGACTGATTTTCTATGTCATGATACAAACTTGATTGCTCTGTAACTTTCATTAATTTAATCTAAAACCTTTGAGGTGGGTATTATTTATGTAAAAAAAACTCTAAAAATGTAAATAGGATGACACAGCATAAATTTACGAATATATATTGTAAAAATAACCGCCCTAAAAATAATTTAATCTTAAATTAAACATTGAAAGAAACAATACATTACATTTGAAAAAAAAAATTGCAAGCACTCTCAAAAATAAAAAATATAGTACTTTTTGTAGTTATTAGCTCAAGCCTTGTAAATTGTTCATCAAGTAAATACATTGGAGATCATCAATTTTTACTTTCAAAAAATATACTTATTGAAAATGGTGAAAAAAAGAATATTAAAGAGTTAAGTGCATTAATAAAACAACAACCTAATAAAAAAATATTAGGCGTAATTCCTCTTTATTTAATTGTATACAATCTATCAAAAGAAGGGAAAGACAATAATTATTTTAAGAAAATTGGAGAGCCTCCCGTATTATTAAACCATCGATTGGCTCGAAAATCATCAACTCAGATAGAACTCTATTATAAAAATAGAGGATACTTGGACGCAATAGCTAAATATAATGTTAAAAAACACAAAAATAAAGCTCGTGTTACATACTCTATAATTTCTGGGAAAAAATACACGCTAGATAACATTAAGGTTAGTCCAACAAAAAATAAAAATATAGAACTTTTAATTGATGATGTTTTAAAAAACTCTAAAATTCAAAAAGGTAATTCCTATAATTTTAAGGAACTTGAAGAAGAGCGTATTCGAATATCCGACAGAATTCAAAACAAAGGTTTTTATCAATTTAACAAAGAATTTATTTATTTCTTAGCTGACACAAATCAACTCAATCATACTGTTGACTTAAATCTAATAGTTAAAAATGTAGAAACAGAAGAGCTTGGAAACATTATAAAACAGCCTCATAAAATTGGTGTTATTGGAGAACTAAATATTTACCTAGATCACCAAGACTCAATACCTACAAATACATTAAAATTTAAAGAAATCAATTTTATATATCACGGAGATAAACAAACGTTCAATTTAAACAGAATATCCGAAAAAATAATACTTAAAAAAGGGATGCATTACAATAAAAATTTAGTCAAAAAGATTTACGAATCCCTATCAGAATTAAAAAATTTTAAAAAAATAGACATTCAATTCAGAGAAATATCTTCAGCACTTAAAACATCTAATTTAAGCGTAGACATTTATTTAAAAACTGGAAAAAAAATAGCCTATTCTATCGAAGCAGAGGCAACCAGTAATCCTACGCTTAATGAAGGTGTATCAATTGCTGCCTCAATTAGCCACTACAATATATTTAAAGGTTCAGAACACCTTCAATTAACCTATAAAGGGTCTAATAACTTTAACAATATCAATGAAAATGGAATGGTATTAAATTTAACAATTCCAAGCCTTATAAGTCCGATAAAATTTAAAAAAGTGATGAATAAAAACTACAGAACAAGTACAGTTCTATCATTAGTGGTTTCAAAACAAGAAAGACCCGAATTTACCAGAAATACAATTACTGGAAACTTTGGATACCAATGGAAAACAAACCTCAGTCAGGTTCATAAGTTATCACCTTTTACTATTAGTTATGTAAATTTTGAAGGAGATTCAACAGACTTAAGTCAAATTTCAGAGTATTTAATTGCAAAAAATTATTCCAACCATCTCATCCCCTCAAGTTCATATACATTTAGTTTTTCTAATCTAAATTCAACTAAATTAAAAAATCACACTTTTTTTAAATTTTATATTGAATCTTCTGGAAGTATATTAAACGCATTAGCCAAACCTCTAAACTTTAACAAACTAAAGGACGATACTGGAACAGAAATACTACAAGATAATGGGAAACCTAGCTACACTCTAAAATTGTGGAATAATGAAAACATCTTTACACAATACATTAAAACAAGTTTAGATTACAGATATTATTTGCAAATAGACAAAAAAAACAATATCGCTGTAAGGGTAATCGGTGGAATTGCTTACGCATTTGGAAATACAAATCAAGTTCCTTTTCATAAAAAGTTTTCAGCAGGTGGGCCTAACGATTTAAGAGGGTGGAGAGCCTACAAAAGACCAACTGGAATGCAACTAACTACAGACACATTGTACACAGGAGGAGTAAAACTGTTAACTAGCTTGGAGTACCGTTTTAGTGTAATTAAAAAACTAAAAGGTGCCGTATTTATGGATGCTGGAAATATTTGGGAATTAGAAGCAAATAATGCAATACATGAAGCTGCAAATTTTAATTGGTCTGATTTCACAAGTGAAATAGCAATAGATGTAGGGTTTGGGCTGAGATATGATTTTCAATATTTTATATTAAGAACTGATATTGGATTCCCTGTTAGAGAGCCAAATTTTGGTACAGAAATGCGATGGGATAAACTAAACTTTAAAGACTCTCAATTGAATATAGGATTGGGCTATCCTTTTTAATAAAATACTTAGACCCTCTTAAATATTTGATTAGATTTGCATAATTAATTATTTCAAATACTAAATATGGCTCATAAATTTAAATCGGGAGTTATAGCAGGCGATCAAGTTCAAGAACTCTTTAAATTCGCTAAAGCACATAAATTTGCTCTACCAGCAGTTAACGTAACCTCGACTTCTACAGTAAATGCTGTTATAGAATGTGCAGCAGAATTAAACTCACCTGTTGTAATTCAATTTTCACGAGGAGGTGGACATTTTTTTGCGGGTAAATCCTTAAGTAATAAAAACGAACAAGCAGCAATTAATGGTTGCATATCTGGTGCATTGCACGTCCATCAAATGGCAAAATTATATGGAGCAACTGTAATTTTACATACAGATCATTGTCAAAAATCTTGGTTAACATGGATAGATGGTCTAATTGAAGCAAGTGAAAAGCACTATGCTGTTTACGGAATACCTCTATTTTCATCTCATATGATTGATTTGTCAGCAGAGCCCATTAAAGAAAATATTGAAATCTGTAAGACTTATCTTGAAAGAATGAGTAAAATTGATATGACTCTAGAAATTGAGTTGGGTGTAACAGGTGGCGAAGAAGATGGAATTGACAATAGTGAAGTAGACAATTCCGATTTGTATACTCAACCCGAAGAGGTTGCTTTTGCTTACGAAGAATTAAATAAGATTTCAAATCGGTTTACAATAGCAGCATCTTTTGGAAACGTTCACGGCGTATATAAACCAGGAAATGTATTATTAACACCTATTATTCTAAAAAACTCACAAGAATTTATTCATCATAAGTACAACACAGAAGATCCAAAACCTGTAGATTTTGTTTTTCACGGTGGTTCTGGTTCAACCTTGGATGAAATAAGAGAGGCAATATCATACGGCGTTATCAAAATGAACATCGATACAGACTTACAGTATGCATTTACTGAGGGAATAAGAGATTATATTCTAAACAAAAAAGACTATTTGATAAAACAAATTGGAAATCCAGAAGGATCTGATTTGCCAAACAAAAAACACTACGATCCACGTAAGTACCTTCGCGAAGGAGAACTTACATTCAAAACACGCTTGAAAAATTGTTTTGAAGATTTAAACAATATTAACACACTCTAATCAGGCAATATGGTTTGGTTTAAAAGAAAAGACCGAAAGGTTGTTACAGAAACAAAAGACAAAAAGGAAATCCCCGAAGGTCTATGGTACAAATGCCCAAAATGTAAAATTGTTGTTACATCAGAAGAACACAAAAGCACATTATGGGTTTGCCAAAAATGCAATCACCACGAGCGCATAAACTCAAATGAGTATTTTGAACTTTTATTTGATGAAGGCTTATACACCGAGCTAGATGCAAATATGACTTCAGGAGACCCTCTTGAATTTGAAGACACTAAAAAATACGTTGATCGTATAGAAGCTACGCAAAATAAAGCAGGATACAAAGATGCTGTAACCACAGGGTATGGAAAGCTAGATGGCAAAGACATTAGTATTGCTTGTATGAATTTCAATTTCATTGGAGGATCTATGGGATCAGTGGTAGGTGAAAAAATTGCACGTGCTATTAAATACGCTATTGATCATGAAGTTCCATTCATGATGATTTCGAAATCTGGTGGAGCTCGTATGATGGAAGCGGCATTTTCTCTGATGCAAATGGCTAAAACATCAGCTAGACTTTCTCAATTGTCTAAAAAAGGAATTCCTTACATCTCCATGCTAACGGATCCTACAACAGGAGGTATTACAGCTTCTTTTGCTATGTTAGGTGATATAAATATTGCTGAACCTGGAGCTTTAATTGGTTTTGCGGGTCCAAGAGTCGTAAAAGAGACCATAGGAAAAGACTTACCAGAAGGGTTTCAAACGTCTGAATTTGTTAAGGAACATGGGTTCTTAGACTTTATAGTAGAACGTAAAAACTTAAAATCTAAAGTAAGTCAATTTTTACGAATGACATATTACAACCAATCAAAGTAATATTAGAGCAAAAAGAGTATATTTGCAAACGATTTTTACATAACTAACATTAAAAACAATTTAGGCATGTACCTTACAACAGAAAAAAAACAAGAGTTTTTTAAAGCTCACGGTAAAAATGAACAAGATACTGGTTCTGCAGAAGGACAAATTGCGCTGTTCACATTTAGAATTGCGCACTTAACTGAGCATCTAAAAACCAACAAAAAAGATTACGGCACACAGCGTTCTCTTATCGCTTTAGTAGCTAAAAGAAGAAAACTTCTCAATTACTTAACTAAAGTTGATGTATTACGTTACAGAAGTATCGTTAAAGAATTAGGATTAAGAAAATAATTTTCGAATCCATAAAAGGCAATTTATAATTGCCTTTTTTTGGTTTATATAAGTTGGCTTTTGGCAATCAGAATTATTCTCATATAATTAACCATAACTTATAAAAACCATAGGTTTTAGAGCCTAAAAGTAAACCAAAACCTGATTGTTAAAAGTATAAATAATAAGCGTACTATGATCCCACAAGGACTTAAACAAACCATCGATTTAGGAGATGGAAGAACAATTGAAATTGAAACTGGTAAACTAGCAAAGCAAGCACATGGATCTGTAGTAGTTCGCATGGGAGACACAATGCTTTTGGCTACAGTTGTATCTAATAAAGATGCAAAAGAAGGTGTTAACTTTCTTCCCTTAACAGTAGATTATCGTGAGAAATTTGCCGCAGACGGTAGGTTTCCTGGAGGATTCTTAAAAAGAGAAGCAAGACCATCTGATCAAGAAATTCTTGTTATGAGATTAGTAGACCGTGTATTACGTCCACTATTCCCATCTGATTACCATGCTGACACACAGTTGATGATTCAATTGATGTCTTACGATAAAGATTGTATGCCAGATGCATTAGCTGGTTTAGCTGCCTCAGCTTGTTTAACACTTTCAGACATTCCATTTGAAGGACCAATTTCTGAAGTACGTGTAGCACGCGTAGATGGTAAATTTATTGTTAATCCTAATCCAGAGCAATTAGAAGCTGCTGACATGGATCTTATGGTAGGTGCATCATTAGACAGTGTTGCTATGGTTGAAGGAGAAATGGATGAAGTTAGTGAGGCAGACATGATCGAAGGGATCAAAGTAGCTCACGAAGCAATTAAAATACAATGTAATGCACAACTTGCATTAGCTGAGGCTCTAAAAGTTGGAGCTAAAAGAGAATACTCTCACGAGGAAGCGGATGATTTAGATTTATTAGCCCAAGTAAGAGAGGCTTGTTACGATAAAAGTTATGCGGTAGCCAAAAGTGGTAACCCAGATAAATATGCAAGGAAAGTTGCGTTTGGAGAAATTAAAGATGAATTCTTAGCAACACTAAGCGAAGAAGATCGTTCATCAAAATCTTTCTTACTCGGAAAATACATTCACCAGGTAGAAAAAGACGCAGTGAGAGCTGTTGTACTTCATGAAGGTATTCGTTTAGACGGTAGAGCAACAAGCGATATCAGACCTATATGGAGCGAAGTAGATTATTTGCCAACAGTGCATGGATCAGCTGTATTTACAAGAGGTGAAACGCAATCTTTATCTACCGTTACGTTAGGAACTGCACTAGATGTAAATCGAATTGATAATGTAACCTTCAGAGGTTCTGAGAAATTTTATTTACACTACAATTTCCCCCCATACTCAACCGGTGAAGCTAGACCAATACGTGGGGTAAGCCGAAGAGAAATTGGACACGGAAATTTAGCTCAAAGAGCTTTAAAAGGAATGATTCCTTCTGACAATCCATACACCATTCGTATTGTATCTGAAATTTTAGAATCGAATGGCTCGTCTTCTATGGCAACCGTTTGTGCAGGTACTTTAGCACTTATGGATGCTGGTATAAAAATGACAAGACCCGTTTCTGGTATTGCTATGGGACTTATTACAGATGAAGAAACTGGTAAATTTGCTGTTTTGTCTGATATTTTAGGTGATGAAGATCACTTAGGAGATATGGATTTCAAAGTTACAGGTACAGAGAAAGGGATCACTGCATGTCAAATGGATATAAAGGTAAAAGGTTTGTCTTACGACATTTTAACCCAAGCACTTGAGCAATCTCGTGGAGGTAGAATGCATATTTTAGGAGAACTTCTCAAAACAATTGACGCACCTAGAGCTGAACTTAAACCATATGCACCAAGAATTGAAATACTTCAAGTAGCTAAGGATTGTATTGGCGGAATTATTGGACCTGGAGGTAAAATAATCCAAAAATTACAACTAGATACAGACACAACCATTACAATCGAAGAAATTGATGGTATGGGTAAAGTCGAAATCTTAGGTTCTAACAAAGAAGGAATGGATGCAGCTATAGCTAAAATAAAAGAAATAGCCTTTACTCCTACTGTTGGTGAAGAATATGATGGTCGTGTAAAAAACATACAAGCATACGGTGCATTTGTTGAAATAGCTCCAGGTAAAGATGGATTATTACACATATCTGAAATTGACCACAAACGAATTAACAATGTTGAAGACGTATTAAAAGTTGACGATGAGGTCAAAGTTCGAATCATAGATGTGGATCAAAAAACAGGTAAAATGAAATTTTCAAGAAAAGTTTTATTACCTAAACCAGAATCAAAACCAGCAGAATAATTTCTGCTATTTAACACAAATCCTCTCGAGAAATCGAGGGGATTTTTTTTAATTTTTTTAAAATGGAATTAAAATCTTACATCATCGGAATATCTGGAGCTAGTGGTTCAGGTAAATCAACATTTGCTGAGAAACTTGCTCAAAAGTTTCCGAAGGATACCGTTCTTATAATTGCACAAGATGCTTATTATAAAGACTTAAGAGACATGTCATTAGAGGAAAAATCAAATCAAAATTTTGACCATCCTGACTCCTTAGATTTTAAATTACTTAAAGAACATTTGAGTGAACTTAAAAAAGGAACGAAAATACACCAACCGATATACGACTTTAACACTCACAGTAGAACACAAAATACGACTCCAATTAATGCCCATAAGATTATAATCGTTGAAGGAACACTGCTTCTTAGTCAAAAACTAATTTATA
>NYWQ01000088.1 GCA_002685115.1 Flavobacteriales bacterium
TATAGCATACTCTATAATATCTACAAGAGCCAACGTACAAGAATACATAGTTCGTAGATTTCAAAAAGATAAGTTTGCAGCTGTTAGAAAAGCAAAGCTAAGACTATCAAATTTAAAATTAGAAGAATTGACTCAAATACTTAGAGGTAAATCTAAACAAATAAAACACTAGCATATGCCAGAGATTAAACACGTTTTTAATCAAGGTAAGATGAATAAAGACCTTGACGAAAGACTAGTACCTAATGGTGAATATAGACATGCACTAAACATACAAGTGTCTTCTTCAGATGGTTCTGATGTAGGTACTGTGCAAAATTTATTAGGTAACAACAAGCTTTCAAATTTTGTAGGTTTAAACTCTAAATGTGTAGGTGCTATTTCTGATGATAAAAACAATGCTTTTTACTGGTTTATCAAAAGCCAATATATAGATTCAATAGTTGAATATAAAAACGGTATTATAACTCCCGTAATTGTAGATACTAATCAAAACGTTTTAAAATTTACTGATAATATTATAACTGGTATTAACATTATTGATAATTTACTTTTTTTTACAGACAACTATAGCGAGCCTAAAAAAATAAATATAGATATTTGCAAGCAAGGTACTGATGTTAATGGCTACACTCACACGAAACTAGTTGTATCTGAAAGATTAATATCTTCAAATGACTATATAGATATTAGAGAAGAGCATATAACAGTAATAAAAAAATCTCCAAAAAAACAATTAACTTTAAATATATCCGCAAACAATGTGGTTGAAGGTAGTGCAGATTTAGAGTTTATGGACGTTAACTCTAATCAATACGTTGAAGGAGATATGTTTCAAGTAGTAGGTATGAACTTACCCGCGGGATCTAGTTTTACTGAAGGTGGTGTTGTTTTGGTTTTGGCTTCTACAAGTACTGGTAGTTTACCTGAAAACCACGACATAAGACTTGAAGTGGTAGAAAATATTAGTGGTAAACAATCAATGGGTATTAGTGGTCAAAGCTACACGTTTCCACCACATAGCTATTGGTTTAAAGTCTTATCTACAAATCAAAACATAACAACAAATCTAAAACTTTATTATTTTCAACAAGGTGGTAATGATGAAAAATTTTTTGATGATAAATTTGTAAGATTTAGTTATAGATATAAATATCAAGATGGTGAGTATTCTTGTTACGCTCCTTTTTCAGAGCTCGCTTTCGTGCCTGATCAATTTAACTACGATACTAAAAAAGCTTATAACACTGGTATGGATAACTATTTAAGCGAATTAGTTATATCAGGCTTTGTTGAAACAGATATTTTAGAAAATGTTATTGAAATAGAGATAGTATATAAAGAGTCTAACTCACCTTTAGTTTATTCTGTTGATAAAATAACTAAAACAGATTTTGATAATACAGAATATATAAATGCTGGAGGCGCTATTGTTACGTCAAACCACTGGAACTCTAATAGATATAAAATAACATCTGACATTATATACGCTGTTTTACCAGCAAATCAATTAGCAAGACCTTTTGATAATGTTCCTAAAAAAGCTTTAGCACAAGAAATAACCGGTAATAGATTAGTTTACGGTAACTATGAACAAAACTATAATTTACCAAAAGCCTTAATTAGTGCTTGGAACAAGCCTAGATACGACGTGGAGTTTGAAAATTTATTACCAAAAAAATCTTTAAAATCTTCTAGACAATATCAGCTTGGCGTCACTTACCTAGATGATTACGGTAGAGAAACTTCTGTGTTTACAAATCCAAAAGCAACTTTTAAAGTACCAAAAATACAAGCTGCATCTTACAATTCAATAGCAACTAAATTTACAACTGACCACCCTACTTGGGCTAAAGGATTTAAATTTTATGTAAAAGAAACTGCTGGAGAGTTTTATAACCTTGCATTAGATAGAGTTTATGAAGCTGAAGACGGTAACTTGTGGTTATCATTTCCTTCTTCAGAAAGAAATAAAATTGATGAAGAAACTTTTTTAGTGTTAAAAAAAGCTGTAGAAGGTAGTACTGTTATTGCAGAAGAGGCTAAATACAAAGTTATAGCTATTGAAAACCAAGCACCAACATTTATAAAAACCTTAAAAAAAGAATTACTAAGAACAAACGGTAATCCAGCAAGCGTTGTTACTAATGCAGATAGTGATATTGTGCCAATTGCAGAGTTTTTCTTTCCCCACCAAACACCACAAGTAAATTCTAGAGAGTTTTTAATTAAAAAAGATACTTGGTTGACACCTATTAACGACGTTGAGTTAGTAGATTTAACTGAAATAGCAGGACCTATATCAATTACATTTGCAGACTTAGGTGCTAATAGGTTTAGCAAAGAATATAAAATAGCTAGTATAACAACAGATAAAGAAGATGCGGCCGCCGCATATAATGTTATTTTAGATGATGTGATAGATGAAAGTGATTCTTGGATATATCCAGACCTTGTAGATCCTGGCGCTACAACAAGCGTTACTAATAACACTGGTTTTAGCACTAGCTTAACTATAATAATACATAAGTTTGAAATTGAAAATAGACCTGAATTTGAAGGTAGATTTTTTACAAAAATATATAGCGATGAAATTGCTAGGCAATATATATTCTTACCTTCTTTAGACGAAAAAAACTATGAAACTTTAGCCGCTTGTCAAGCATATTATTTTTCAGATACTTCAGCTGCTAATATGAATGGTGCTACTGGAACAACAAGCGAGAGAGATGATGGTACAGTGTTTAATGGTGATACAACTTCAGAAGGTGTTCAACTAATATCTTACAATTTATCAAGCGGTTACACTGTAATAGATCAGCCTTTTGCTGAAGTTCCAACAGGTTCAAATCAATTTCCTACTAGCGACGAAACTGAGTGGCAAGCATTATTAGATATAGATATTGACGGTACTTCAGATGCTAACTTTTTTATAGATCAAGTTTATTTTAGAGGTGAAGCGCCTTTAAACTTTTTTGAATCGTCGTCAGATAGAGATAGTGGTACTTTAGATACGACTAGTGTAGAAAAACATGGTTTAAGATTAGTTCATGGTTATTCTAACACAAGCCCACATGTTGAAATGGACTTTGATTGGGCGCCAGCTGTAACAGACTCTTTAATTAGAAAATACGCTTCAGAAAACGGTGGAGATACTTTTAACCAAGGTATCTATGAAGAAAACGGACAGTGGTATATTGAATTAGCTTTTTCAACACTAAGTAGAAACGAAATTGTTAACGAATTTATTCCAAACAGTCAAGGTGGTATGGACGAAACGCAAGTTTCTTTTAATCCTCATTTAGGTATGATGGGCATGCATTTAGACGGGCTTTATCAAGATGCAATATGGCAGGGAGACGAAATACATACTAAGTTTGTTGCTAACTTAAAATCTGGTACTGTATTTACTTTTGAAGGAGATGCTAACAAAGCTTTTTACAAAATAACTGATAATCCACAAATATTTAGAAGGTATAATCACACTAGTGCTTTTGATTGGTGGTATTCGTATTGTGAGTATATAGCTACTCCAAGTAATTTAACTGGTTTAACTAGAGGAGCGGAAGCTAAAGCTCAATTTGATAAATTTATAGCTAGTGATAATAGAAGAGTCACTTATAAAATTCCAATATCTGTATTTAATAAAGAAAGAGGGGAAATAACTGGTGATGATGTTTTAGGCGCAAGTGATTTTAGTTCAAATCAAAATAATGAAGGATTATTAAGCACAGCTACAGAAAATGCTCCTGTTAGAATAACATTTTTAAAAGAAAGATTTGACTCTAGCACAAGATTAGCTACTGACAAACCAGCTATATTTGAAACAATACCAAAAGAAACTGCTGAGCTAGATATTTACTACGAAGCTAGTCAAGTTTTCCCTACTTCTCTTAGTGATAAAACATTAAGGACTATTGTAGAAAAAGGTATGAAAATTACTTGTGATAGAGTTGGTGTTATTACAGAAGAAACAGAAGTACTGTCAACAACTAACAACTTAATAAGGTTTTCTAACACTATGACAGATGAATTTTTACAAGCTGGAGACGTGTTTACTTTTACAGGTAAAGATGGAAGTTTTGTAAAATTAAAGTTTAGTGCATTTGCATCTGCAACTTTTTTAACTCCAGTGGGGCAGCAGAATGGGTATAATGTTTCTGAATATTTATTTTTTAGTGAAATATATAATGAATACGGTTTATCATGGTTTAATTGTTATTCTTTTGGTAATGGCGTTGAGTCTAATAGAATTAGAGATGGCTTTAATCAAGTGACTATAGATAAAGGTGTTAAAGTTTCTGCACCTGTAGAAGATGTTTATAAGCAAGAAAGAAGATTAAACGGCTTGATATATTCTGGTATTTATAACTCTACATCTGGAGTTAATAATTTAAATCAATTTATACAAGCTGAAAGAATAACTAAAGATTTAAATCCTACATATGGTAGCGTACAAAAATTATTTAGTAGAAATACAGATTTAATTGCATTTTGCGAAGATCGTGTAATTAAAATACTAGCTAACAAAGATGCTGTATTTAACGCTGATGGTAACCCTAATTTAACAGCTACGAATAAAGTGCTAGGTCAAGCAATGCCTTTTGCAGGTGATTACGGTATATCAAAAAACCCAGAAAGCTTTGCCAAAGAAAACTATAGAGCTTATTTTTCAGACAAACAAAGAGGTGCTGTTCTTAGATTATCAATGGACGGTTTAACACCAATATCAGAGTATGGTATGTCTGATTACTTTTCTGATAACTTAAAGTTTAATAATATTTTACTAGGTAGCTTTGATGGTGACAAAAATGAATATAATCTAACGTTAAGCTCTACTAACGTTACTGTTTCTTTTGATGAAAAGGTCAAAGGTTGGACGAGTTTTAAGTCTTTTGTTCCTGAGCAAGGTGTTAGTATGTCAAATGATTATTATACTTTTAAAAATGCACAAGTTTATAAACATCATGTTGAAGAAGATAGTTCTCAAAACTCTATAGCTAGAAATAACTTTTATGGTGATCAATATATTTCTTCTGTAGAAGTTCTTTTAAATGAACAGCCTAGTATTATTAAAAATTACAAAACATTAAACTACGAAGGTACAGATTCAAGAATTATAAAAGAAGTTACAAATGTAAATAGTGGTTATCACAACTTGCAAGACAAGCCTGGTTGGTTTTCTACTTATATAAAAACAAATGAAAATGAAGGTTACGTTAGTGAATTTATAAAAAAAGAAGGTAAGTGGTTTAATTTTATAAAAGGAAATGACTTTGTTAATAACCAGCAAATTGATACAAAAATGTTTACGTATCAAGGTTTAGGAAGAATAGTTAATTTAGATATTGATCTTACTCTTCACCAACAATCAATAATACCACCTCCACCACCACCACCTCCAACGCCAACTGGAACTATCGGTTGTATGGATCCAAACGCAACTAATTACGACCCTGCAGCAACTATAAATGATATTACATTGTGCTCTTACATTGCTCCGCCACCGCCACCACCACCACCAGCAAGTATTCCAGGTTGTACAGACCCGACCGCATTAAATTATGATCCATTAGCTACTTTTGATGATGGTTCTTGCACATATCCACCAATACCTGGCTGTACTAACCCAGACGCAATAAACTATGATCCTATGGCAACTGCTGATGATGGAAGTTGCATACTGCCAGAGCTTTACATAGAAGATATTGCTGATGATGATATAACTGGTCTTCCAAACGTTTAAAAATAAAATATATGCATCAAGGTCCTAATTATAATTCTAATAACTTATATAGTGTTCAAAGAATACATGATGACAATGTCAATGCAGGCAACTTTAGCACGACACCATCTGGTCTTAAATATTATACACTTCTAATAACTCCAAACGACTATAGTCAATTAGTATGTTCTGGTAACTTTACAATTGATGGCATTTCAAGTTCTTGGGTTTATAATTCTGATTATCACCCAACTGGTTTTGGTAACGCGTGCTACCCTGTAAATCCACCTTGGCACGGTAGCGGTGTTGGTCAAAGTACAAGTTTTACAACACCACATAGTTATGTATTAAAAGGAGGTGCTGGCCCTAATGTTTGTTGGGGTCCTAACAGTAATAGTGGTCAAAATTTTATTGGTAATGGTACTTATAGATTTAACGGTCCTTTTGAGTTTGACAACTCTGCTTATTGTGATGGAGCATTTACAAGTTCAACAGACTCGGTTACTTGGAGAAAAATAATACTAATGGATATATATCAAAATGATTTAGGATTTTTGATAAACGATCAGTACGATCCAGCAACTTATTCAGAAGATTTAGAAACTTGGCTTCAGTACATGCCAGATCCTAACAACCCTTATTATGTTCCTTTAGAGCCAACTCACAATGGCTATCCAAAACATATAAAAGTTTTTGTTTTTCCAGAGTATCACGATGAAAACCCTTTGCAAGCAACAATGGAGATTGATTTAGATATAGACTATGTAGTAGATGTTCCAGGTTGTACAGATGTGTCTGCTCTAAATTATGATTCTTTTGCAACTGTAAATGATGGTAGTTGTACTTACGCTCCAGCACCACTTGCTATAGATCCTCCAATTGTTACTAGTGATATTTCTTCTGCCAACCACACTGTTTACACAATACTAGGTGTTGACGGTACTCCTACAGGAGGACCAGTACCTGTGCTTGTTTTAAACACTCTTGATATTAGTATTCCTACCCCAACAGGTGGAACACCTCCTTACGAAGATTTTGAAATAACATCTGTAATTGATAATGCTAATCCAAACGGTGTTTACGGCCAACCAAACTCTTTGCCATCTCAAGTTTATTTAATAGATGATGCTCTTTCTACTTTAGATCCTAGCGATCCATCAGGACTAACTTACTCTAACGCTGTTTTAAATCGTTTACCAATTAACACAAACATTTTTTTAGGCATGAACCCAGGAACTTATAGTTTTGGTAAAGTTTTACTTGAAGTTCCACATAACTCACTTGCTTTTCCAAATCTTGAGGCCTTACATGAAATTTCAATTGAAATATCTGCTGAAGACGACATTGGCGGAAATATTACTTCTACGCCTCTTATAATTGATATACTTTCTCAATACTAAACAATATGATAATACAAGCATTTAATATAGACATGAGTAATAAATCTAGAAATTCTGTTTCTAGAGGTTACGAGGTTGTTGGTGAGCCAGAAGCTGTTTTTCATATTATAGTTCAAAACGCAAGTGGGCACTATTACAATTTTCCAGAAAATACTATTATAAATCAAGAAGCAGGGGTTTTTGCCCCTACAGCAGCTTTTTCTACAACTCCAAGTAATTTATTTAACCAGAAAATACCTAGTTCTGGCGTTTATAATGGAGCTATAACTTTTCCAGTTGATCACACTGACACTCACTATATAATAACAGTTATTGCTGGTAATGAAACAACTTTTGATTTAAATGTTTTTAATAATAAAAAAATATTTATTAGTGAAAAAATAAATGCTTACAAAATAACTGGAGTTACTTTTTCAATAACGCATTCAAACGCCGCTGTTGTAGAGCCATCTGGAAATAATGCTCCAATAGTTTTTAAAGGTAAAAGCAGTCAAGTTGATAGATCAAATGTAAACAACGTTACAAAAATAAACTGGCCTTTTACTTTAAGTTCTAGTTCGGCTAGTATAATAAGGCAGCCTATAGTAGATGATTTTGAATTTACAACTACAAAGTTGACTCGTAATATTAGAACCACAACTGGAGCAACAACGTCTGTAGAGTTGATGGATGTAACTGGTCTTAGTGTAGGAATGGATGTTAAAGATGCGGAAGATCAAAGTTTAGGTCAAATCACTAAAATCATACTTGGGTTTAAAGATTTTCAAAACTCAACTGATGGTAATCAAATTTATAAAATACCAGTAAAAATAAACGATGATGGTGATGGAGTTGTTAATAGCACTGCTGGAACAATAGTTATTAGTACTGCTTTTAACTGGGGTGTTAGTGGTCAGTTAACTTTTACAGGTAAAGGCTCTTCTGCTAGTAATATTTTTAACAAAACTAGATTTAAAATAAAAAATTTTAAAATAGAAATAGATCCTGTAGTAACAACAACAGATGTTGCGGTTTCTAATAGCACTACAATACCAATTACAAGTACTAATGGTATAAAAGCTGCTGATACAGTTTTAATGTCCGGTATAGGTGTTACAACAACTGCACCACACGTAGATACTGTAAACTCTGGTGTTTCAGTTGTGGTTAGCTCGGCACAAACTATAGAAAACGGCCAAACAGTTACATTTACTGGTAGTAGTAGATCTGGTAAAATTACTGGCGAGCTAGAAGTTTTAGAGTATGGTGATAGTAATATAACTTTAGATTTTAACTTTAATAACATTTTAAACGTAAGCTAATATGCAAATAAAATTAACATTTAATACAGAACTAAATATATCTTTATCTATAGGAGATATTGTGTGGTACACTCCTGTAACTATTGCTGGTGGGCACGAAGTGTCA
>NYWQ01000108.1 GCA_002685115.1 Flavobacteriales bacterium
AAGCTTCTTTATGCCCAGCTTGAACACATTGTCCCCATGTTTCATACACAGTAGGCATTATATGAGGTTCAGAACATTCTTGTTGTACAATAGAACATATAACCATAGTTAATTGGTATAATCCCATTATAAAACCTTATTTAGTAATACAAATAATTCGCCTAAAATAACTAAACCTACAGCAGAAAGGATATAGAGTATACGATCTATATCTTTTTTGATGTGTGCCAGGTGATTGTTTTCTATAGTATCTATCTTTGAAGCTAGTACTCGAATATCACCTTTGACATCTGCTATTTCTAGCTTCTGTCTATCTTCTTTATATTGTTCCATTTAAAACAATGTCTTGTATGGATCTCTCACAAGCCCTCCCAGTTTATATTTAGTATATCTTGGCCCTTTATATCTAGGATGACCTGATTGTCCTAATACGAAATCTAATGCTACATCAGCAGCTACGTCTGCTGGTACACCACCTTGCTCTAATTGTTCTTTAGTAGATCTTACTGCACTTTGTAACCAAATAGGTAAGAATCTTGATCCTGCTTGTCCACCTATTTTCATAGCTTTTTCAATAGCATTGTCATCATTCTTAGTAATACTAGGTGAATAGCCAGTAGTCAAATATTGTTTATTAGTAATAACTTCTGTTACAGTTCTAGGTAAAGAACCAATCTTTTTAAGAGCTGTTTTCTGTGGATCTGTAATCCAATGAAATGGCTCCATTAATTGTTTAGAAAATGTAAGTACATCTCCATTACCTAGATCTATTCTAGTAGGATCTTTGTTTTCTAATATAGACTTACCTGAAAATAATTCGTTAAGAACACTACCAAATATTGCATATATAACAGCAGCTCTAGCAAAGTAATAACCATACATACGTCTTGCATCTGTAGAAGATTCAAACGCAGGTAATGATTTACCTATAATTCTTAAATTAGATATAGTCCAATCAGGTGCAAACATAAGTAGTTGCATATAACCTCTAGATCCTGGTTGGAATGTAGTTTGTGCTAAACTTTTAAATATTGGTGTTTGTATTCTTCTAGTCATAGCAAACCAGTCTTGACCACCAAATGCATCATTAGTAAATTGTGCTGCTAGTCTAGCTTTACGATAAATCTGTGCTTGTGTTTTATCAGTAGGATCTAATGTTTTATTTAATTGTGTTAAAAATGTGTAAAGTTTAGAATGTGTAAATATTCTATCCCATGTAATCCTATCAAAAAATTGAAATACTTTTTCTACATTTTCACCTTGTTTAATACCAAACTGATGTTTTAATAGTCTATCAAACTTACGCATTTGTGCGTAGAATCTATCAAACCCAGCATCTTCAGGAGTTGATATAACTAATCTATTAGCTTGTGCAAACCTAACTACATCATTAAAACCTGAGTCTTTAATAGCTTGGTTAGCATGAGGAAACTCTTTAAGATATTTACCAGGATTATCAATCATTTGCATAATCTCTGTTTTATCTTTTTTGAAAGCTTGTTTAATAAACTTGCCAGTTACTTTCATAGGTACACCAGCAAATACCATACTTTCAGCTAAAGCTCCTGCGTGAAAGAATGAGAATCCTACAGCTAATCTTTTCATCATAAGATTTGTTGTAAAGATAGCAGACATTAATTCACCTTCTGATGTTGCATCAAAAACCATACGTAATGATTTTTCTGTACCACGTGCTACATAAGTAGCATCTCTTTGACCTAAGAAAGGGTGATTAAATTTTGTATAATGTGTTCCTAAATATTTACCATAGGTTCCTACTTGTCTAGGATTGTTAATCATTAAAGGAAGTTTAGCTGTGAATCCTTGACCAACAGGTATAACAAGAGGACTATATTTAGCATTAGTTAAATACTTAACCATTTCTCTTGTAACTAAAGCTCTGTTAACTGAGTTAGTATATATTCTTAATAATTCAGCTGGATCATCCATGCCTTTTTTAAGATTATATCCTGACTTATAACCTTCGTTAATATCAGCAAATTTTCTTTGTTTACTAAACTGTGTTATTGGAGTAGTTCCATAAACTTTTTCATCAAATTTTTGTGCAAAGATTAAAGGTTCTTTATCAAATTGATTCCATAATAAAGGTAAATAATTAGCTCTATATGATTTAATGAGTGTTGGATCTAACTTATCTAGTTCAGTATATAAACCATCTAATGTTTTTTTAATATAGAAAGCACCTTGTGCTTCTCTTTTATTTAAATCTTTTAATGTAAGTTGTTTACCATTAAGATCAAACTCTAAGTTTTTATTAACTTTAGTTCCTTGTATGTAATGAAATACTTTAGATCTTGATGTTTGATCAGGTAAAAATTCTTTAATTCTATTAACTACAGGTATAGCTGAGCTTGTTAATTTGTTATTATAAACATGAGCTGCATCTAATGCATTCTCTATTGTATTAATACCTTTGCTTTCAAACTCTGAAGGTAAGGTTCTCATTAATTTATAAAGACCTTTACCTGCTAAATATATACCTACACCAGCACCAAAACCTATAGCTGATTCTTGTAGTTTATCTTTAGGTTCTGTAAGGAATTGTGCAGTTGCTCCTATAGCTCCAAAACTTGCTGCTTTAAATGCAGTTGCTTTTGCCATATCTAAACCTTTTTCTATAGGTTCATGTAAGGCAGCATTCATAGTATTAGCTAATCTTGCAAATTCTTCTTCTGATACATTAGTATATTGTTTTCTTAATTCTTTAATAAGAGCATTAGTTGCTACTCTACTATCTCCATCAGGAGTAAGTTCTAATAGTTTGTCAGCTTTAATATTTTTTGTAGCTCTAATAAAAGCTTGTCTAACTTGTGGTTCAGCAATACCTAGATCTCTAGCAGCTAATGCTGGTATGCCACCAAATATAGTACTCATTACGAGTCCAGCTGTTGCACCTATAGTAGTCTCTGTAGTAGTTCTACCTAAAGAGATCTCTCCTTTTTCACCTAATTGTAATCCAGTAGAAAAAGCTAATGGTGTAAATAAAGCAGCAGCTGCTCCGTACTTAATATCTTTACGATATTTTTGTTTAAACTTGTCATCTACATATCTAAATCTTTTAGAGTATTTAGCACGTGTAGCATTGACTACTCCCCTGCCTAGTCTTGTAAAAAATAAACTTGGTACAGCTAATAAATAAGGGTCTGCTACTATCATGTTAACTAACTCAGCACCCATAATACCAGGATGTTTTTTTGCTAGTTTAACTACTTCTCCAAATTCAAATTTTTGTTCACCTTCTTCTAAAAGGTAACCAAATTTATTATATATTCTTTCAGCTTCTTTATACTGTCCAGTATTTCTTAATTCAGGAAATCTTTGTAAAAATCGTTTAGCATCTAATGCTTGTTTCTTTTTAGTATTACCAGTTATCCATTGATACAATGATGCAGGTAATGATTCCTCAAATAGAAGCTCCATTGGGTTTCTAAGTGTTTGAAAAAAACCAGGAGGCTTTTGTATTTCGTTTTGTAAAGGATCTCTCAAGGGATCTTGGACATCCTTTATAGGATCCTTTAGATTAGGGTCGTTAAATCTAAAGTCATTTGCCATTTAGAATCCCATATCTTCTTTAAGTTTCTTTAAAAATTGTACTTCTCTAGTTTCTAATGAATAAGGTGTTTTGCTAGGAGCTTTACTAGACTTTTTAAATATACTAGCTTTAGCTCTACCAGTATATCTTTCTGTAATTTTAGTAAATGCAGCTTTAGATGTGACGTTAGCTTTATTATAAGATTTAATAGCACCTTTAGTTTTAGCTTTAAAAATACTTGCTTTAGGTACTTTAGTTCCTTTTGCTTTTAAACCTTTAATACCACCAGCAGTTTTAATTCTACTAGATTTTAATTCTTTATTAAGAGTTCTAAAAAACATTTTGTTTTCTGCTTTTAGTGCGTAATCTTTAACTGCAACATCTCTAACAGATTTAGTTTGCATACCTTGTTTAGTTAAAAAATCAGCACCTTCACCAAACTTTCTTCTTGCAGCTTTATCTGCTAAAGATTGTTTATCCATACTAGAAAATCTAGTTGGTGATTTTTGTGCAGGAAGTTTTTGTATCTTTTTAATCTTAGCAAATTTAGACCATACTAATTTCATATTATCTCCTAGAAGTAATCAGGGAATCTGTTTTTAAGAATCTTAACAGCTCTAGCCCTTGATACATTTTTTAATTGTGGATTAGACTCTAAAAGCATATTAACTACTTTAGTGTCATCGTTATCTATAACATTACCATCTACTTGTGGTATAAACATTTCAGGCCCTTCTTCTCCTACAATGTATTCTTTACCTTCTTTAGCTGGGCCACCTTTAGCAAGACCAGGTTTATTACTTTGTATACCTCTGCCAAAAAAGAATGACATTAAACCTTTTTCAGATATATCTAATTTACCTGAAGATTTTAATGATCTTGTAGCTTTTTCAATATCTTCTCTTTCTATTCTTGCTTTTTGACCACCTCTTGATCCAGCTCTTTTTTTAGCAATTTTTTCTGCTTCTTTAAAAATGTCATCTAAAGCTCGTCTATTAAGTGCTGTTGTATTTTTACCTGAAAAAAAGTTTTTAAATTTTTGACCAACACTACCTTCAAATATATCACTTTCAGCTAATACAGATCTAACTTCATCTCTTTGTTCATTAGTTATTGGCCCTGTTAATTCAGATCTTTTCTTAATTCTTTCAGCATATTCACCTGATATAGCACCAGCTTTTAAAGCATTATCAAATAATGATTGAGACATAGGTTGTCCAGTAGCAGAAGATTTCATTAAACCTAATCCTAATGTAAATGCAGGGTTAGACATTAATCCTTCAAAGCCACCTTTGTCTTTCCATTGTGATCTAATACTTGCTAAATCCATACCAAAAAATCTTTTAGATTGTTCGTTACTTAATCCTAAACCTGTAACAGCATCAGGTGCATTCATTCTAGATTTATTAGTGCCTTGCATAGTAGCATTAGATCCATCAGCAGCTATTTTTTTTCCTGTTCTAGGATCTATCTTATAAGGAACAGATTGAAATTCTTTTAATCCTGAATTAGGGTTTCTATTTTCTTGACCAAAGTAAGGAGAAGTGAATGTTTGATTAGGATCATAGTTTACGTCCATAGCAGTTTCACCTGCTATATCTCCTGCTGTTCCTTCTGAGGGAAATATACCTGTAGCTCTACGTCTTAAATCGTCTATAAATGACATTATAATACTCTCCTATCTAGTTTATTTAGTTTTAAAAAATCGTAATATGGACTATCACTAACTGCTAATAATCCTTGTTGTGTTCTTGATGTATATAATGTGTTTCTAACATTATCATATAAATCTTGAAAATTAGCTTTTGATCCTATGTAACTATTAATCCATCCTGATGGATCAGGTAATCCTGTACCAGCAGTATTAACTGTTCTTATTGAATCAGGAATAGCTGCACTATTAGAATCAATTGTTGGAGGTGGATTGTTATTATCTCCTCCTGTTAAATTCATATCTTTAGCATCTTCTGTTCTAAATCCTGCATCAAATGCTTGTTGGTCAATAGCTTGTTGAGTTTCTAAATCTTCAGAAGAATAATCATCTGTAAGTCCTCTAGACTCTGCCCAATCTCCAACAGTTGATTTGTAATCACCTTCTCCTATACCATCTTCTCCTGTAGCAAGAGTTGGTTTAGTTTCTCTTTCAGCATTTCTTTTAGCTTTGTATCCTGAATAAAGTAAACCAATACCTGTAGTAAAAGGATCAGTATAAAGTCCGTAAGCTGTTTTTCCTTTGTTAAATAAATTTTGTTTTCTTAATTCATCTCTTGCATAATCAAGAGTACTTGGTTGATTTACAGGTGTTACATTAAATTCTTTACCAGTAGTATATTGTGCATCTATATCATCATTATCTGAAGGTGTTGTTTTATTTGTTGTTGGTTCTCCATAATAACCACTACCTACATCAAATCTTGAATGACTATAGTTATCTCCTGAGTCTCCATTATCACTACTACTATTACTACTTCCTCCTCGACCATCTTCACCTGAACCATAATCATCTGATCCATAAAAACTTGGAACACCACTATTATTTATATCTATACCAGCTCCACCTTTACTTGATAAAAGACCAGCTTCTTTAGGATTTATATATGCAAGAAACTCACCTTTAGGTGCTTCATCATTTAATAGACCAGCAGCTTTTTTTAATTTATTCATAAACTATTAAAGTAGACCACCTAATAAACCAAAGCCTCCACCTATCGCAGCTCCCATACCAGCTTTGCCAAATTGATCTCCAATAGCTAAACCAGTTAAAGCACCACCTGCTGCCATACCAAAAGGATTTTTGTCAAAAGACTGTGTTCCTTGTTGTACAGGAAAACCTGAAGCTACAGGTGTAATTACATTAGAGAATCTTTGTAAATTTTGATATGGAGCTAAGTTCTGTTCTTGTTGTAAACTTCTTAATTCCTCTCCAACAGCTGTTAAGCTTGGTACAGCTCTAGCAGTTTGTAACTGTCTATTACGTTCATTTTCATATGATTGAAAAGCCAAAGGTAATGCTTGTCTACCTAATTGACTAACAACTTGTTGTTGAGACATAGGACTGCCTGGAGTTCTACCTGCACCTG
>NYWQ01000089.1 GCA_002685115.1 Flavobacteriales bacterium
AAGATATTTAATTGATTCGTAGTAGAATGTTCTTTTATAGTCAAGAGCTCTTCGATTTCAAAAAGGTTAAAAGATAAATTTCCATTCGATTGCCCATCGAAAGAAGTGAAAACAATTTTATATACTATTTGGTCATTCTGATCCGTCACATAATATGAAAGATCAGGAGTCATTATATAACTACCATTATATTGTTTCCAATCAAATCCGATTGTGTTAATGTTTCTTGTAGTATCTAGCTGTAATATAGAATAATTGTCTGAAATGCTTCCTTGATATTGAGCCATAAGATTTCCATTCGACAAAACTCCAGTGACATAGTATGCTTGATCATAATTTAGAGGGTCTGCCACATCATTATATAGATCCTCTTCGTATTTTGTGAAGAGTAAATCCCAAGAATTTGACGGCGGTTCTCTGTCAACTACTTCCATATTCTCTAATGAATAATAGATGAATTTTTTATTGTTATATTGATTTACATCTAATGTAATTTGTTCTTCGTCAGAGCCATCTAAGTTGGCAATCGTAAATGTATAGGCACCCATTTCTAAGCTATTAATAATCATTTTTTTTGTGTTAGCACCATAGGTAATGATATAGATTCTTGAGCCCTCGATAATATGAGATGTCATATTATAATCCCCCCAACCATAATTTAGAGCTCCAGATTCATTAACTACAAAAGCTCCTTGAGCCCAATCAGTATTGTTGTTTCTTAATTGAATTGAATTTGAACTTAGGTTGATGGAAGTATACCATGCGGATATATCAGTACTAACTTCATATAAAGCAACTGCATTTCCACTGTTTATGCGAATATTCGTTTCATATGCATTTGTAGAAAATGCTAATTCCCAATTGGTTCTTTCTACCGTTTCAGTGATGCCATTTTCTAAAGAATAATATATGTCATACTTATAAGATGGCCCCATAGATATACCTACATTTTCCTGTGCTTGAAGCCCAAAAGAGCATATAAAGCATGATAATAATAATGAAGTTTTAGTTTTCATAGTTGATTTTTTTTCAAAACTACTATATTTATTTAGATTAATTAAAAATAGTTTGGTTTTTTTTAAATTTTCTTATAAGTTTGCCCATAAAATATTAAATAAGATACTATGAAACTGTTTCAAATTTTATTTGCGATTTCTTACATTCTAATTGTAGGAAAATCTCAAGCTCAAGAGTCAAAAAAACAAATGGATTATAGAGCCATAAAAAGTATGTGTGGTTGTTATAATGTCGGTTTTAATTTTGCAGAGACCTTTAGTTATTCATTAGACAGTAATTATGTTAAATCAAAAGTTAAAAATGATCGTGCTTTGGAGTGGGTTCAAATTATTGAAGATTCTCCATCTAAAATTTCACTTCAACACATCTTAATTATTGGGGATAGTGCCAATCATTATATTGTAAAGCATTGGAGACAAGATTGGTTGTATGAAAATAGAGATTTTATGATGTATGATTCTGATAATAAATGGACTTATATAGAAAAATCTGCTTTTGAAGTGGTAGGCCAATGGACTAAAAAAGTGTTTCAGGTAGATGACAGTCCTAGATATGAAGGTTCTGGAACATGGGTTCATGTGGATGGGAAAAGCTACTGGGAAAATGAAACAACCGCCCCATTACCACGAAGAGAGTATACTAAAAGATCTGATTACAATGTAACTCTAAGAAGAAATCGACATGAAATTACGCGATTTGGTTGGGTTCACAATCAAGACAATGATAAAATTATACGATCTGACTCTGATTCAGATATAGTCTTAGCTCAGGAAAAAGGCTATAATATTTATACTAAAATTGAAGATTCAAAGTGCAAATATGGCCAAGATTGGTGGTTAGAAAATAAAGATAAATGGGCTATAATAAGATCAGTATGGGAAGAAATTTATGACTCAGGGAATAATCTTTCACTCAAAAGTGAAGTTGAGGGTGTTAAGCTATATCAAGAACTTTTTGGTTTAAAACGTGATGTTAATAAATCAAAAGTTAAAAAAAGTCTTAGATCATATCTTCAATAATTAAAACTAAATTATCCCTTAACTTATTTAAATCATTCCAAAAGCGGTTCGAACGAGAACCAACAAGGGGAGCCTTACAGGTCAGGTTATTTTATATAATAAAGGATCTTTTTTTAATTTCTTTATATTTGAATATTAACACTTCCAATTATGAAAAAATTACTCCATTTATTATTCTTCTCGCCTTTAATTTTGATAGGGCAACAGACCTTAATTGATAGCATAAATGTTAATGGAGTTTACAGAGATTTCATTACTTACATTCCTTCAGTTAATCAACCATCTCAGCCTTCTCTCCTTTAGTTTTTAATTTTCATGGCATGACATCTAACGCCTGGCAACAAATGATATATGGTGATTTTAGAAGTATTGCAGATACAGCCAATTTTATTATCGTACATCCACAGGGTTTGTTAAACAGTTTAGGAGAAACACACTGGAGTTTAGGGCAGTCCTCAGTAGATGATATTGGATTTGTAAATGCACTTTATGCTCATTTAGTATCAAATTATAACATCAATTTAGATCAAGTATATTCTACAGGCATGTCTAACGGAGGGGCTATGAGTTATTATTTAGCGTGTAATATGAGTGATAAGATAGCTGCGATAGCTTCTGTAACAGGATCTATGGGGCCGTTTACTTAACAGACTTGTAATCCTGAACACCCAACTCCTGTTTTGGAAATTCATGGAACCGCTGACGCCAATGTGCCCTTTGATTTTATTTTTAATGGCTTAGAATATTGGCGAAATTATAATAATTGTAATTTAATAGCCGATACAACTACGATTTCAGATTCTAACTTAGAAGATTTAAGTTCGGTTGAACATATTATTTATGCCAATGGTGGTAATGGCGTTACTACGGAGTTATTTAAAATTATTAACGGTGGGCATACTTGGCCAGGAAGCAATATCTCTTTAGGACTTACAAATTATGATATTGATGCGTCTTTTGAAGTATGGAAGTTCTTCTCAAAATACGATATTAATGGTTTAATCAGTCCGCCCATGTCAATTGGTGTGTATGTTAAACAAAAAGAGCTTGTTAAAGTAATAGATCTATTCGGAAGAGAATCTAAAGATAAAAATCAACTCCTGTTTTATATTTATGACGATGGAACGGTTGAGAAAAGAATAATTATTGAATAAATAAACCCCACTATAATAGGTTGTAGCTTTATTCCTTTCTCTTCATGTTTTCAATAGACGAAGTAAATTAAGATGTAAATCAAAGTTATATTAAAACCTATTTTTAGTAGTAATTTAGTGTAAATGATGGTTTTTTTATTTGCCTGTAACCTTAGCCTATAAATAACTAACTTGTGCATTCATTATACATACCGAACTGTGCCAGTTTTCTTAAAAAATAAATTTATTGAAGTTACCATTGATCTTCCTCAGGATAATTACCAATTTTCTAGGTTTGATTGGTCAGGTAAAATTATCGATTTTAAATACCGCGGCATTCCAATTACAACTTCTGAAAAACCATTTCAAAAAGACAACGATCCATTTGGTAAGGGCTTTTACAACGAGTTTGGAATACAAGATGCTTTAGGTTTTTATGAAGCGCCAATAGGCGGTTGGTTTCATAAAATTGGAGTTGGCTTACTTAAAAAAGATTCAGAACAATACGACTTTCAAAAGTCCTACAAAATTAAACCTGCATTATTTAAAACTTCTCATACTTCAACTAAAATGATTAGCTCTTGTAAAGCTCAAATGAGTAATGGTTATGCCTATGTTTTAACCAAACAGATTGTTTTAGAAGCAGACGGGTTTAAAATAAGCTATCAATTACACAATACAGGTAGTAAAGTTATTGAAACCAACGAGTACTGTCATAATTTTTTAAACCTTGTGGATGCTGCAATTAATAACCGGTATCGCTTAGAATTTCCATTCATACTAGAGCCCAGTCGATTTTCAGAAATTACCAACCCTAAAAGACTCGTAGCTATTTCAGGTCCTAACATTACGATACCCAAAGGACTCAAAAACACTGTTTTTATGAGCAACCTTTCTGGTAGTAAGTCTGTAAATGCAAAATGGCTTTTACAGGATAGCGTTAAAAAAATAAGCATTTCCGAGCATGGAGATTTTTTAACAAGCCAACTTAATTTATGGGCAGAACCTCATGTAATGAGCCCAGAGTTATTTGTGGCCATTCACATAGAGCCTAACGAAACCTTTTGTTGGGAAAGGCGGTTTTCTGTACATCAATTGTAATGGTATTTTAGTGCTGTTATGTCCTCTAACGTAAATTGAGATTTGCTTTTTGTACTTCGCTTTCAGCAGCGTATTCTAGTTTATATAGTTACCTAACGTTAGCTTCTAGTTTTTGTTGGTTCAAATTATTTCAAGCTTATGTGCAATAGATTAGTCTATTTTAATAACTTTTGTAACTTTGAATCAATACGTTTTTTTTTTCATTAATTAGTGTTTGTTGCGAGTTTCTATAACTTGTTGGTAATGCGTTTTAGCCTCCTGTATGTCTAATATTAATATATCAGTAGATTGTGTAGTATTTGGTTTTGATTCTGATTTGGATTTGAAAGTTCTTTTAATTACAAGAAATGAAAGTTCGGACTCTTTTGATACCGGTAAAGATCATGTTTCCTTACCAGGAGATTTAATTAAATACGATGAAGAATTAGATCCTTCTGCTCAAAGAATTTTAAAGAATTTAACTTCAATAGACAAAATATTCCTCAAGCAATTTGCCATATTTAGCGATCCAAACAGAGTAAAATACCTCAAAGATCAGGCTTGGTTAAATACCTACAGGGCAGCTCCAGATGAGCGCGTTATCACTGTTGGGTATATCTCTCTTGTTAATATTCAAGATTTTGAGCCTGACGCCACTTTCTTTGACGATCACATAGAAGGAGAAGGAACTCGTGGCGGTTTTTATGAGAAATGTTGGACCAAAATTAACGAAATTCCTCAATTGGCTTTTGATCACAATCAAATAGTTGATACCGCTTTAGAATTTTTGAAAAAAGAATTGAATCATCAAATGTCTTCTATTTTATTACCTAAAAACTTTACTTTACCTCAGCTTCAAAAATTGCATGAAGATGTGTTAGATAAAAAAATAGACAAGCGTAATTTTAGAAAGCAAATTCTAAAAGAAGGAGTAATTGTAAAAACAAACGCAACTACTAAAACCGGTAAAAAGGGAAAACCTGCCACTTTTTACCAGTTTCAAGACGATCAGAACTTATAGAAGAGTAGAACTTATAGTTTGTTATTAAACTTTTTTTGTACCCAAGAACCGCCTACAGAAAGAACATTGTCTAAGGCTAAAAATTCATGCTGGTTTTCTACACTAATACCTCCAGTTGGGCAAAACTTTACTTGAGGAAATACCTGAGCATACGTTTTGAGAGCTTCTATACCTCCAGCTATATGTGCCGGAAAGAATTTAAGCGTATCCCATCCTAAGCGCAATCCTTCCATAATTTCACTCGGCGTCATTACACCAGGTAAAAAAGGAATCTTTAACTCATTTAAAACGTCGATTAAATCTGTTTGTATACCTGGTAAAACGATAAAGTCTACACCTGCTTCAAGTAGTTTAGTAACCTGTTCCGTTTTAATTACAGAACCGGCACCTACTAGGAATGAGCTCTCACAATGTTCCTTGGCTAGTTTTATTGCATCCATAGCACACGCTGTACGTAGGGTAATTTCAATAGAATTAAAGTTGTTCTCTTTTAAATAATCCAATAAGGGAATTACTTCCTTAAGATGATTTATTTTTACAACCGGTACAATTGGATTGTTTCCGAGTACTGTTCTAATATTGTTTTGAGTCATAATGATTTAGAATAAAAAAGAAGCTCCATTTTCACTAGGTTCTACCTGGGCTCTTAAATTTGAAAATAATTCTCTACCGCAACCTACTTGGTTAATATCTGGAATTACACCTGTTTCTCTGGCATTAATTTCTGCTTCATTAAAACAAATCAACTCTCCTTTTTCAGCATCTAAACGAAGCAAGTCTCCATCCTTTATTTTGGATAAAATCCCTCCATCAATAGCCTCTGGGCTTAGGTGAATTGCTGCGGGTACTTTACCAGAAGCTCCAGACATACGACCGTCTGTTACTAATGCAACTTTATGGCCATTGTTTTGAAGAATACTCAATATAGGAGTTAATCTATGAAGCTCAGGCATTCCTTTAGCTTTAGGGCCTTGGTAACGAACAACTGCTATAAAATCCTTATTTAATTCTTTTCTGTTAAAGGCTTCTAAAACTTCGTTCTGATCTTCAAAGATGACGGCAGGAGCCTCAACAATCCAATTTTTCTTTGCAACAGCAGAAATTTTTATCACAGAATTACCCAAATTACCTTTCAGCATTTTTAAACCACCGGTAGCAGAAAAGGCTTTTTCTAAAGTTGTTAATACTTTCTCATCACCAGAAGAGGTAGGTCCTTCTCTCCAAATCAATTCACCCTCTTTTAAAAACGGTTCTTTTGTGTAAGATTGAAGTCCTTTTCCGAGTATGGTATTCACATCTTCATGAAGCAGTCCGTTTTTAAGGAGCTCTCTAATTAAGAATGACATCCCGCCACAAGCCTGAAAATAATTGACATCGGCAGACCCATTTGGGTACATTTTAACTAGTGATGGTATTTCTGCAGAAAGCTGCGAGAAATCGTCCCAGTTTATTTGAATACCAGCAGATTTAGCCATGGCTATTAAATGCAATGTGTGGTTGGTAGAGCCACCCGTGGCTAAAAGCCCTATAATGGCATTTACTATTGTTTTTTCAGAAACAATATCGTAAAGCGGTTTGTAGTTTTCTCCGAGTTTTGTTCCTTCCGCTGCAACTTTTACAGCATAATCAGTCAAAGCATCTCTAAGAGGTGTGTCAGGATTTACAAATGACGATCCGGGAAGTTGAAGTCCCATAATTTCCATCAGCATTTGATTACTGTTAGCCGTTCCATAAAATGTACAAGTACCGGCAGAGTGGTAGGCCTTCGATTCAGAATCTAACAAGGCTTTTCTATCAATCATTCCAGCAGCATACTCTTGTCTTACTTGGGCTTTATCTTCATTGGAAATACCTGTTTTCATTGGGCCTCCTGGAACGAAAACAATTGGGAGGTAGCCAAATTTTAGGGCTCCTATTAATTCTCCTGGAACAATTTTATCACATATACCAAGACATAAAGCTGCATCAAACATATTGTGAGATAAGCCTATGGCTGTAGACAACGCAATTACATCTCTACTAAAGAGCGAAAGGTCCATTCCAGCTTCCCCTTGAGTTACGCCATCGCACATGGCAGGAACAGCTCCAGCTACTTGAGCTATTGCATTGTGTTTTGTAGCGTATGTTTTAATTAAGGCTGGGTAGTGCTCATAAGGTTTGTGAGCAGAAAGCATATCATTGTAGGAGGTAATAAGGCCAATATTAGCTTTTATTTCACCTTTTAATCCTTCTTTTTCGCCATCAGAACAAGCAGCCATAGCATGCGCTAAATTACCGCAAGACAAAGCAGAACGAGATACTTTATTGTTTGCTAAAGTTTTCATCTGACTTAGATATTGTGCTCTAGTATGCTTACTTCGCTCAATAATTCGGTCTGTAATTTCTATAATTCGTTTGTTCATGATACTGTATTTTAAGAAGTCCAAAAGACCTCTAGTAGTTTTTCGTTCTGGTGAATAAATGACGATATGGGTGTAATATCAGGATTATTATCCATTTTAGCTTTGGAAAACACCTTCATCTTTTCGTCTCCAGTGAAATATAAAAAAAGTTTATTTGTTTTTAACAATTGTTCTTTGGTATAGCTTATTCTTATTTGGGGTGCTGATGGAGCGTTAGTTACAAGTAGCGGTTGAGCGCTCTTTTTTTCCACTAAGCTGTGCAAAGATGCTTCATCATTTGGGAATAAAGAGGCGGTATGTCCGTCTGACCCCATTCCTAGTATAACACAACTTATGCCTTCAAGAAAAGGTTTGTTATATGCTAAAGCAATGTCTAAATTAGCGTCTAAATTAGCGGTATCGTAAACTAGGCCAATAAATTTAGCTTTGGATGCCTTTCCTTGCAGTAGCGTATTTTTAATCATGCGCTCATTACTCTGCGAGTCGTTTGGCGATACAAAGCGTTCGTCTACCAAGCCAATGCTAACTTGTGCCCAGTTAATATCATATTGAGACAATAGTGCATATAGTTTTATGGGAGTACTCCCTCCAGAAAGCAGAAGTTTTGCCGCGTTGTGTTCTTTTAAGTCTACCTCTAAAGTTCTTATAATTTGCTCTGCAAGTTCTTGCTCTAGCTTGTCTTTGTCAAGAAAAATCCTTTCACTTAGGCTTATGCCAGGCTTAAATATTCCAAGTGTGTCCATCTATTAATATTTTATCTCCAGGGCCAGTGGTTCCGGAATTGTATAAGTTATTAGTCATTTTGGTTTGTTTCCAATATTTTGTGATCGTATCGATCCAAGTCCACGAGGCTTCTACTTCATCCTTACGCATAAAGAGTGTTTGGTTTCCACGTATAACATCTATTAATAAGCGTTCGTATGCTTCAGGTAAACGATCTTGGAAAGATGTGCTGTAGTCGAGAACTAACGATGTGGGTTTGTATCTATAGCCTCCTGGCCCAGGTATTTTAACGGTTTGAACAAGTTCAATTCGTTCTTCTGGTTGAAGACTAATAATAAGTTTGTTGTTTACAATGGGTTTTGAGTTTGGGAATATATTGTGTGGGATGTTTTTGAAATTGATCACAATTTCTGAATGTTTCTTCGACAATCTTTTTCCCGTTCTTAAGTAAAAAGGAACTCCAGCCCAGCGCCAGTTATCAATATTAGCTCGTATGGCTACAAATGTTTCTGTATTGGATTGGAAGTCGTTTATGTCTTCTAGATAAGACTTAACAGATTCACCATTTATTGAACCTCTTGTGTATTGCCCTTTTACGGTTTGATCTAGTACCATTTTATCGTCAAACAATCTAAGTGCTTTTAAAACTTTAAGTTTTTCGTCTCTTACATTATTTGCTTCAAGCACACTCGGCGGTTCCATAGCAACCAAACATAGGAGTTGAAGTAAATGATTTTGAACCATATCTAATAACGCACCGTATTTATCGTAATAACCACCTCG